>JAEUJA010000099.1 GCA_016793195.1 Phycisphaerae bacterium | reverse complement strand
GCGGCACAAGGCATCGGGGCATCGAGGCGAAAGAGAGGGCGCGGGGCAAGGGCGCTCGCGAGAAGAGAACAAGCGTCTTCAGGTGCGACGACGGCGGTCCGATGGAGAGTGTCCGCTGCTCATGTCGGAATGGGTTTCATTCGGGTGTGGGAGTGGGATGAGCGAGGGCTGGCGGGGTTTGATCGGGAGGGTGTGGGGCGTAGACTTGTGGCCTATCCCGAAGCACCGCCAAAGTTTGGCGGGTCGGGGTTCATTCGGAGTTCGCCATGGCAGAGTCAGCAGTCGCCGAGCGTCCCAACGTCGTGAAGATTTCGGACGCCGGTCCGAGCATGAAGAAGATCGCGATCGAGATTCCCGCGGAGACGGTGTCCGCGAAGATCCGCGACGCGTTTGACTCGCTGGCGGGGGCGGCGTCGCTGCCGGGGTTCCGCCCGGGGCGCGTGCCGCGGTCGCTGATCGAGAAGCGGTTCGGCACGGACGTGCGGAACGACACGAAGATGCGGCTGGTGAACGACGCGGTGGGGCGCGCGATCCAGGACAACAAGCTGCGGCTGGTGGGCGATCCGGTGAGCGAGACGCTGCCGGGCGTGACGATCGAGGACGGCAAGCCGCTGTCGTTCGAGGTTGAGGTGGAGGTGGTGCCGGAGTTTGCGCTCCCGAACCTTGACGGGATGGACGTGAAGCGCCCGATGATGGAGATCACGTCGGAGATGGTGCAGAAGGAGATCGACAAGGTCCTGATCAACGAGGGATCGCTGGAGTCTCGTGACGCGGCCGAGGCCGGGGACTATCTGACCGGGCACGCGGTGATGACGGGCAAGGACGGGACGAAGTTCTATGACCTTCAGGGCGCGGTGGTGCAGGCGCCGAGCAAGGAGAGCGGCGGCAAGGGCATGATCCTGGGCGTGATGGTCGAGGACTTTGCCAAGCAGCTTGGTTTGCCCAAGAGCGGCGAGACGGCGACCATCAAGGTCAAGGGCCCGGAGAACCACGAGGTCGAGGGGATCCGCGGGGCCGACTTGACGGTGACGTTCACGGTGTCGCGGATCGATCGGATCATCCCCGCGCCGATCGAGCAGGTGACGGCGGCGCTGGGCATGGCGGACGCGGACCAGCTCCGCGAGAGCGTGAAGGTTCGGATGAGCCAGCGCCTGATGGGCGAGCAGCAGCAGGTGATGCGTCAGCAGGTGGCGCGGCGGCTGCTGAATGAAGTGAAGATGGACCTGCCCAAGCGGGTGACGGCGTCGCAGTCGGCGCGGACGCTGGAGCGCCAGCGGGTGGAGCTGATGTACCGCGGCGTGGACCCGATGAAGATCGAAGAGAAGATGGCGGAGCTGCGCGCGGCGTCGGCCGAGAGCGCGGTGAACGAGCTGAAGCTGCTGTTTATCCTGACCAAGGCGGCCGAGGACATGAAGATCGGCGTGACCGAGGCGGAGTTGAGCGGTCGGGTGGCGCAGATCGCGTATGAGCGCGGGATGCGCCCCGAGAAGGTGCGGCAGGAGCTGATGCAGGGCGGGCGCCTGCAGATGCTGGCGATGCAGATCCGCGAGCACAAGACGCTGGACGCGATCGTGGCGAAGGCGAAGATCACGGAGATGCCGGCGGAGGAGTATGCCAAGATTCAGGACAAGTGAGCTTGGTTGCTTGGACTGACGGTGGTATGCTTCGACATCACGAACAGTTGACAGGGTCGGCCGAGAGGTCGGCCCTTTTCGTTTTTGGAAGAGGGGAATGGGGAATGGGGAATGGGGAGTGGGGAGTGGGGAAGAGGAGAGACGGAGAGACTGAGTGAAAAAGGCAAGAAGTGGCGGAGTGGCGAAGTGAAAGTCAAGAGCAGGGACCTGAAGCCAGGCCCGTGGCACGAGGAGAAGCGCGCCGACCGCGAAGCGCCGTCGGTGGCACGCGGATGATGTCTGCGATGTCAGCCGACGTCGCCGAGGGCGAGGCCCTGGCCGTGGGCCTTGAGGACGCGGCGCTTGAGGAGTGATTCCTCGGGGCGGTCGAGGGTGGGGGAGTGTGCGACCAGGTCCATCGCGTCGCGGCGGGCCATCGCGAGCAGGTCGCGGTCGCGGACGAGGTCGACGACGCGGAAGGCGGGCGCGCCGGACTGGCGCGAGCCGAAGAGCTCGCCCATGCCGCGGAGCTCGAAGTCTTTTTCGGCCAGCGCGAAGCCGTCGGTGGTGGCGGCGATGGCGGCGAGGCGTGCGCGGGCCTCTTCGGTGGTTGGGTCGGCGATGAGGATGCAGACGGACTCGTGGGCGCCGCGCCCGACGCGGCCGCGGAGCTGGTGGAGCTGTGAGAGGCCGAAGCGATCGGCCTGTTCGATGACCATCATCGCTGCGTTTGGGACATCGACGCCGACCTCGATGACGGTGGTGGCGACGAGGACGTCGACCTTGGCGTCGCGGAAGGACTGCATGATGCGTTCGCGTTCGCGTTGGGAGAGCCGGCCGTGGACGGCTTCGACACGGCGGGATTTGAGCGGGCCCTTGGTGAGTTGTTCGAGCACGTCGGTGACGCCGCGGATGTCGGCGCCGGAGGCGTCTTCGCCGGCGTCGATGGCGGGGACGACGACGTAGGCCTGCTGGCCTTTTTCCAGGCGTTTATCGACGAAGGCGTAGACCTCGTCGCGCTGGGGCGATTGGACGACGCGGGAGCGGATGGGCTTGCGGCCGGCGGGCAGGGCGCGGATGGTGGAGACGTCGAGATCGCCGAAGATGGTGATGGCGAGCGTGCGCGGGATGGGGGTGGCGGTCATCACGAGGACGTGGGGCGTGACGTTGGCGGGGCCGCCTTGAGAGGTGGCGCCCTTGGAGCGGAGGGCGGCGCGCTGGTGGACGCCGAAGCGGTGCTGCTCGTCGATGACGGCGACGGCGAGCGACTTGAACTCGACCTGGTCGGTGAGCAGGGCGTGGGTGCCGATGAGGAGGTCGATGCGTCCCTGGCGGAGGGCGAGGAGGAGGTCTTCGCGGGCGTCGCCGGTGATGCTGGCGGTGAGGAGCGCGACGCGGACGCGCGAGCCGGTGAGCATGCGCGAGATGGAGGCGAAGTGTTGCTCGGCGAGGAGCTCGGTCGGCGCCATGAGTGCGGCCTGATGGGCGTCGGCGACGGCCAGGAGCATCGCGTAGAGCGCGACGACGGTCTTTCCCGAGCCGACGTCGCCCTGGATGAGGCGGTTGGAGGGCACGGGCGAGGAGAGGTCGGCGGTGATCTCCTTGATGACCTCGTCCTGTGCGTCGGTGAGGGTGAAGGGGAAGCGGGCGCGGATGTGGGAGTCGAGCTTTTCGCTCCAGGGGAGGGCGGGTGCGCGCAGGCGGGTGCGGAGCTCGGCGCGCTTGAGCGCGACGGAGACTTGGAGCATCAGGAGCTCGTCGTAGGCGAGGCGGCGGACGGCGCGGGCGGCTTCGTCCATGCTCTCGGGGCGATGGAGCATGCGGTAGGCATCGCGCAGTTCGGGCAGGTCGCGCGCGGCGCGGTACTCCGCGGGGAGGTGGTCTTCGAGTTGGGGGAGCGCGTCGCTCAGGACCGCGTCGATGGCGCGTTCGATGCGCGGGCTGTCGATCTCTTCGCTGGCGGGATAGACGGGGCGGATGCGGGCGTCTTTGCGATCGGGCTCGGCGTGTTCGGGGCGGAGGGGTTCGAGCTTGGGGTTGGTGAGTTGCAGGCCGTAGCCGAAGGATTTGGCTTTGCCGTGGACGCGGACGCGCATGCCGGGGATGACCTTGTCGCGCATGTAGGGGGCGTTGAACCAGACGAGGTCGAGGCGTCCGGTGGGGTCCATGAGGACGGCCTCGAAGCGGGCGCGTCTGCCCGAGCCGGTGGGGCGGGTGGCGACGATCTCGCCGCGGGTGCTGACGATCTGGCCGGGGAGCAGTTCGCGGACGTTGGCCTCGGCCTCGTGTCGTTCGTGTCGGAGGGGGATGTGTGCGATGAGCTTGCCGACGTTGGTGAGGCCGAGGGCCGCGAGCTGGTCGGCGGTGCGCTGGCCGATTCCTTTGATCGAGGCCAGGGGCGAGGTGAGGGAAATGGGCGCGGGGTCGGGCATGGAGGAGGCGGGAGAGGTGCAGAGGCAATGGGGAATGGGGAATGGGCAATGGCAGAGAAGTGACGAAGTGGACGAACGGGAACGGGGAGTGGGAAGGAAGAAGAGACGGCCAGTCGGAGAGACGAAATGGCTGAGATGAGAGCAGCGTGTGGCGTGTGGATGGCTACTGAGGCGGCGCGGGCTTGTTGGATTGTGCGTGGGCGGGGTCGATCTCGCGGAGGTATTGCCAGGAGTAGAGGCCGGTGTCGTGCCCGTCGCTGAAGCGGATCTTGATGGCGTAGTTGCCGACGAGTTCGGCGTCGAGGGCGACGAGCGGGCCGGCGCGAGAGACGGCGGAGGCGGGGAGGACGGTGAGCGGGTTCCTGGCCATTTCCTCGCGGAGGTGCTTCATGTCGGCGGAGGGGGACATCTTGCGGAGGTAGGCGATGGAGTAGTAGGAGGTGGTGGCGTCGTCCCACTCGATGGAGAGGCCGCGGTCTTTCTTGAGGTCGAGTTTCGTGGGTGTGCTCACAGCGGTATTGTTGGTGCATGAGCAACAGTGGGACGGCGTCGGGGGTTGGTTCGATGCGGTTTTCGGATCGGTTGGCGCAGGCGATCCGGGCGTCGGGGTCGGCGGCGTGCGTGGGGCTTGATCCGGTGCTGGAGAAGTTGCCGGAGGAATTGCGGGCGCGGCACATGGAGCCGGCGGAGGCGTTTGCGGAGTTTTGCCGCGTGGTGCTGGAGGTGTGCCGGGCGCATGTCGGGGTTGTGAAGCCGCAGGCGGCGTGCTTTGAGCGCTATGGGGCGGCGGGCGTGGCGACGCTGGAAAAGACGTGCCGCTTGGCG
>JAEUJA010000322.1 GCA_016793195.1 Phycisphaerae bacterium | reverse complement strand
ACACGCTGTCGGGGAAGTAGAACTGCTTGGCGTTGTCGGGCGTGACGAGTTCGACGTCGATCATCAGGTGCTTGGGGAGGAACTTGACGATCTCGTCGCGCTTGCCGTCGCGGAGGGCGCTGGCGGCGGTGTGGATGCCGGCGGCGATCATGGACGGCGGGTAGGTGATGTTCGCGGGGACCATGGGGTCCTTGTCCATGACCATCTTGATGACGTCCTTCATGCCCGCGCCGCCGACGATCCACATTTCCTTGGCGCGGCCGGCCTCCTTGATCGCCTGCATCGCGCCCAGCAGGATGTCGTCGTCCTGGGCCCAGACGGCGTCGATCTTTTTGTGCTTGGCGAGCAGGTTCTCCATGACCTGCAGGCCCTTCTCGCGGTTCCACATCGCGGGCTGCTGGTCGAGAATCTTGATGTCGGGGTGCTGCTTGAAGACCTCCATCGCGGCGTTGACGCGGTCGGTGTCGACGGTGCAGGGGATGCCGGTGAGGATGACGAGGTTGCCCTTGCCGCCCATTTTCTTGGCGACGAACTCGGCGCTCTTGCGTCCGAAGGCCTTGTTGTCGCCCTCGAGGAAGACATCGGCGATGGGCGCTTCGCCGGGGTTGTTGATGAAGCCGCGGTCGACGTTGACGATGAAGAGGCCTTTTTCCTTGGCGCGGCGGGCGATGGGTGTGACGGGCGCGCTCTCGGTGGCGAGGATCACCAGGGCGTCGACGCCCTTGACCATCATGTCCTCGATATCGGCGATCTGTTTTTCGGGGCCGCCGGCGGTGGCGTAGACCCAGTCGATCTCGGGATGAAGTTCCATGGCTTTCTTGGCCCACCAGCCGATTCCGGCGGTCCAGCCGTGGTCGGCGGCGGGGACGGAGACGCCGATCTTCATCTTTTTGGCGGGCTTGGCGGGCTGGGGCGTGTCGGCGGCGGCGGTGGGGGCGCTGGTCGCTCCGTCGGTCGGCGCGAGGCCCGCGAAGACCGCCAGGCACGACGCGAGAGCGAGCGATCCAAAGAGGCGGCGGGTGAGCGAGGGGTGTGTCAACGTCTTCATTTCATTCTCCATGAGCCGGTGGTTGCCGGCGGCTTGTTTGTGAGGCGTGCCGCTCTGGAGAGCGGTACCACCAAGATACTCCGGCGAATCTACTCCGTGGGCTTTCGGATCTGCAAGAGCACGGCGCCGATCACGATCAGTCCCTTCACCATGTTCTGGTAGTAGGTGTCGATCTGGAGCATCGTGAGCATGTTGGTGGTCACGCCGATGATGAGGACGCCGACGGCGGTGGTCCAGACGCGCCCCGCGCCGCCCTGCAGGCGCGTGCCGCCGATGACGACCGCGGCGATCGCGTCGAGTTCATAGAAGAGGCCGGTGGAGGAGCTGGCGATGGAGTTGAGACGGCTGCTGGCGAGGAGTGCGGCGAGGCCGGCGGACAGGCCGCAGATCGCGTAGACCGCGGTGGTGACGACGCCGATGTGTACGCCGGCGTATCGTGCGGCCTTGTGGTTGTCGCCGATCGAGTAGACCTTCAGGCCGAAGGAGGTGAACGAGAGCACGAGCTGGCCGACGATCACGCTGGCGAGGAATGCGAGCACGGGATAGGGGAGCATGAGCGGGCTGCCGACGGGGTCTTCGGCGGTCTTGTTGATGTGGATGAAGGGGATTTCGAGAAGGCCCGAGCCGATGTCGGCGTAGGAGGGCACGCCGGCGCGGATCTCGCTGCCCTTGGCGGGGCCGAGGATGAGCGAGCGGAAGATGGCCATGGTGCCGAGGGTGGCGACGAAGGGCGCGATGCGTCCCCAGGAGATCGTGAGGCCGTTGACGAGGCCGAGGATGACGCCGCCGACGAGGCAGACGCCGACGGCGGTCCAGACGGCGAGCGGGGCGCTGTGCCCGGATTCCGCGACGGCGTTCATGGCGTAGATCGCCGAGCCGCCCAGGAGCGCGACCATCGAGCCGACGGAGAGATCGATCCCGCCGAGGATGATGACGTAGGTCATGCCGACGGCGACGATTCCCCACATCGAGTTCTGGCGCAGGATGTTGATGAAGTTCTGGGGCTTGAGGAAGGCGCGGTCCTCGATTGGGACTTTCCAGGCCTCGACGATGGCGGTGCCGACGATGAGGAGGACGAGGGCGAACAGCGCGCCGTAGCGCTCAAGGAACCAGCGCCAGCCGCGGGGCTGGGGTTTGGGCTGGGGTTTGGGCTGGGGTTTGGGCTTGGATGGCAGATCGGCGGACATTGGGCGCGGTGACTCCCTTGGGCCGGGGCGGCCCGGCCGGACGGGCATGGTACAGGGAGTGGGGGAGAAGTGGGAGCCAAAGGCCGCTAGTCTCGCAGCAGGTCAAAGGCCGCTTCCCGGAGCGTTCCGTCGTCGGAAGCCATGGCCCGCCGCAGTTCGGCAATCCATTCCGCGCGGGGCCCTTCGCAGCGGCACAGTGCGCCCGCGGCCATGGCCCGCGTGACGGGATGGCGAGAGGCCACCGCGGCTTTGAGGTGAGTGACCAGACGTGTTCGGGTCTCTGGGAATTCGCGCGACGCCGATCCCAGTTGGAGAGCGGCGCGGGCGTCGCCGGAAGCCAGAAGCACTTCAATCTTGCTCAGGGCGTCGGCCTCGCCCAGCACGTCAAGTGCGATCGTGGCGCTCGCCGAAACGACGAGATCAGAATCCCCAACTGCGGTCCGCAACGCCGAGATCGTGTCCGGGTCATTCGATCCTAGTGTGGCAAGGCCAATCACGGCATCTCGTCGCAGATACCATTGAAGCTGGGTGAGTTGCCCGCGCAGGACCTGTGCCATGACCGATCGATCGGCCCCACTGCGGACCGCCGCCTCGACTTCCTCGCGACGGAGTTTCACGGTCGCAACCGCAAGCCCGGGATTTTCCAGAGGCTCACCGCACGCCAATCGGATTCGGATGGCGGACTCTCTGGACGCGTCGGCAATGAGGCGGTACGCGACATCCGAATCGTTGTCGCGGCCATCGACCGGCGGAAGCGCGATCTTGCGTTCCGCCAGAAGGTCAAGGTCGGGCAGCGTTTCTCGTGCCTCCTGACCTATGGTCCCGAGGGCCTGTGCGGCGGCGTGGCGGTATGCCCAGTTCGGGGAGCGCAAGTTCTCGCGCAGCATCGGGACCGCGAAGGCCGCGCTGGGCCCGACTGCCCCGAGCGATTCCATGGCTCCGACCCGGACATAGTCGACGGGATCATTGGCGGCGATCTCGGCGAGCCGTGACGCCGCGCCGCGTGCCGCGGGGCCGAACGATCGCAGGGCTTCGCTGGCGGCGGCTCGAATGATCTGCTGCTGGTCGTCCAGCCTCGCGATGATGGCGGGCAGGAGCGATTCGGGTGCCGACGTGCAACGACCCAGATACTCCAATGCGGCGTGTCGCACCATGGTCTCGCGATCGTCGATCGCGCGGCCGACGGCCGCGACGAACGCGGGAGGCGTGTCGATCGTGTGAAGAGCGCCCTGGATCGCCGCGTGGCGAACCGACGCGTCGGCGTCGGCGATTGCGCCGGTGCGCGTCGGCCATGAGATGTCCCCGACCGATCCGCAGGTTTCGGCGAGTTCCAGCAATGCCAGGCCGTCGGCTCGGACGGAAGGTGTTGATCCGCTCTGCGCGCGTCGGGCGCACTGCGCTGCGAGCGAGCGGATCTCTGATGGCGAGAGCGCGTCTGACTCGTACGTCACGAAGCAGCCTGCCTGCGAAACGACGCGGTCAAAGATGATTCGGCTTGGCCACTTTGCGTCGGTCCAGCCCACGGCGAGAATCGCAACGTGCGTCGGCACTTCCGGGCGCCAGCCTCGCTTCACGGCCAAGGCCACGGGGGCGCCCGCGCCCAGCAGGAGTCCCAGCAACACCAGCCGCCATCGCCGGCGCGACGCAAAGACCGAATTGGATGAGGGAGCCGTCCATCCGCACTCGGGGCACCTGAGCGACGCGATGCCTTCGAGGCTGTACCAACACTTGCGACAGCGAGCCCTGCCGTTGGCACGGTCGCCCCACATGCCGCGCGCGACGAGCAGCAGTCCGAGCACGATCGCCAGTCCCGCCAGCGCGAGCAGCAAACCGCTCTGAGTCAACATGGTTGCAGTGTATCGAAGCGGCGCTGGTCACACAACGCCGTTCCGAGCTACGACCTTCATTGGAATATCCACACCCCGCTCCTGGGCGCAGCGTTTGGCCGAGTCATAGCCCGCGTCGGCGTGGCGGAAGACGCCCATGGCGGGGTCGTTGGTGAGGACGCGCTGGATGCGGGCGGCCGCGTCGCGTGTGCCGTCGGCGACGACGACTTGTCCGGCGTGCTGGCTGAAGCCGATGCCCACGCCGCCGCCGTGGTGGAAGCTGACCCACGA
>JAEUJA010000229.1 GCA_016793195.1 Phycisphaerae bacterium | reverse complement strand
AAAAACAACAAGACCCCCGGAGGGTTGGGGGTCTTGGTGCAAACACTGATGCCGCTCTACACCACCGGCGGGATCAGGACATTGATTTCTTCGCAACCATGCGTCGCCCGGTTCCAGACTGGTCGGTCCATTCGCGGTTTTCCGCCGAGACCTCCAGCACTCGATGTCCCCCGGCCTGGAAATCCTTGCCCCGCCGTCCGCAACCCGCCACCTCAAACCACGCCTATGGCGCAATCTCGGCCGATCGCCCCACCATCCGATTCCACATCCGACCCCCACCTCCACTCACCGCTCCCAGTTCTGCACCGCGTTTCCACACCCCGCCACGCCACGCCCGCCCACTTCCGACCACATCCCGTGAAGACCCCATCGAACGGGACTCCACAAATCGCCCCATCTCACGTACAATCGCCAAACCACCCGGAGTTCGCCCATGCCCACCACCACCGAAAACGTCAAATACTGGAGCTCCTACGACTGGTCCGGCAAGGGCGAGGAATGGACCGTCGGATACTCCCCGACCGGCTACGGCAAGCCCAGCGTCGAACGCGCCTGGCACGCCGCCGTCTACCCGAGGCTCCGCGGCTTCCTCCCCACCGGCACCATCCTCGAGCTCGCGCCGGGCTACGGCCTGTGGACCCGCATGCTCCGCCCCCTCTGCGAACGCATGATCCTCGTCGACCTCACCCCCAACTGCATCGACCACTGCCGAAACGACTTCGGAACCAAGGACATGCAGTACGTGGTCAACGACGGCAAGTCACTCGAGGCCGTTCCCAACAGCGCCGTCGACTTCGTCTTCAGTTGGCACTCGCTCGTCCACTGCGAGCGCGACGTGATGCAGACCTACGCCGCCCAGCTCTTCCACAAAATGAAGCCCGGCGCGTACGGCCTGATCCACCACTCCAACTTCGCCGAGTTCGTCGACCCCGCGACCAAGAAGCCGCGCATCGAGAACACGCAGTGGCGCGGCATGACGATGTCAGCCGGCGCGTTCCGCGAGGATTGCCGTGCCGCCGGCCTGGCGTGCGTCTATCAGGAGATCGTGCCCTGGGGCTACGAACACCTGGTCGATTGCTTCTCGCTCTTCAAGAAGCCAAGCACCCGAAATGCCCCCCCCCCCCGCGAACGCACCGGCACACCCGCAAGTCGGCGCGGACTTCGACGGGTGCATCGTGGAGCGCAATCCGTTCTTCTGGCAGCACACCCGCGACGCGGCACGCCTCTTCGAGCGGTACACACGCGGCTGAACCGTTCGCGCGCCGCGGATAACGCCCGCTGAACTCGCCCAATGACCCCAACGAAAAAGCGGGGCGATTGCGCGCCCCGCTCGGGTGTCATTCACACAGGCACGCCGTCAGTTCATCGTCGGCACGCGGGGACGCTGGGGGGTCTTGACCTCCAGCGACGCCTGCTGCTCGGCCTCCAGCGCCGCCGCCTCCGCCGCCGCCTCGGCCGCGGCACGGTTGCCCAGGAAGTTCGCCTCCAGTTGCAGGCGGATTTTCTCCATGGCCTTGTTCTGGATCTGACGCACGCGCTCCTTGGTCACGCCGATGATCTGCCCGACCTGCTCGAGCGTCATGGGCTTCTCGTTCTCGCCGGCTTCCAGGCCAAAGCGATGCTCGATCACCGTCCGCTCCACGTCGGTGAGGTCGGCGCGGTTGTCGAGCACGATCCGCTTGACCTCCTCCGCCGCGTCCTTCTCGAATCCGGCCCGCTTGGTCTCCAGGAAATTGGAGCGCTCGAGCTTGGGGTCAAAGTCCGTGGGGAAGCGCTGGCGATACTTGCTGAGCTTCATGCCCTGGCGGCTGAACGCCTTCAAGATCGCTCGGCAGGCGTAGGTCGAGAACTTGTAGCCGCGACCGGCATCGAACTTGTCCACCGCCCGGAGCAGCGCCATGTTGCCCTCGCTGACCAGGTCCGCGAAGTCAACCTCGCTCATCCGCGTCCGCTTGGCCATCGCCAAGACCAGCGCCAGGTTTGTCTCGGCGATCTGCTCGCGCACCCGCTCGGCCACCCGGTGCCAACGAAGAATCTCGTCGGCCTGCTCGGGCGTCGGCTGACGCGCGTCTGTCGCCCACACGTCCTGCTGAAGCTTCCACACGCGGTACCGCGCGTAGTTGAACTGGTGGAACAGCACCTTCTCCTCGGCCCCCGTCAGGATCACCTGCTGGGCCGACTTGACGGTGCGGCTGCGCGACGCCGACAGGTCGTCCATCACCGGGTGATACCACGAGGTATCCGGCTTGGCGATGTCGGGCGCCTCGTCGTAAATCTTGTTGTCCGCCAGCTTCTCGTAGAACGCCGGGCTGTCGATGAAGTCCTGCTCCGACGCCATCAGCGCGTTGAGCAGCTTCTCGTCGTCCGAGCTGAGGCGCTTGCGAACCGCGGGCTTCCCCGCCTTCTTGGCGGCCTCGCCCGCGCCCGCCGCCGGAGCCACGCCCACCCGATGCTTTCGTCGCACCTGCTCGATGGGGCTCAGCGTGTTCTTGATCTCACCGTTCGTCATGATTCCTGTCCTTACCCTTTCAGGCCGCCGCCTGCCGCCTGCTTCCGCTCTCTCATCGCGCTCGGATTCAATCCTCCGCCCGCGTTCAATCTCACCCTACCCCACCCACGCCCGCACGCCAGTTTCTCGCGGCCAGGGAAAACCCCCCTCCGCACGCCCGCCAAGGGCCCGCGGCACCCGAGATTCCGACCGAACGTTCGCTCGACCGCCTTGGCCAACTTCGGCGTCGCGGCCCCAAGCCGCACGCCCGTCTCAGAGGCCGTCGTTTTCACGCGCCCCCGATCGCCCGGCTGCCGACACCTTCTACGTCTTCACGCCCCGATTGTTTCGGGTTTCGATGCGATTCCCGTGTAACAGTCGCGCCACAAACCGCACCATGCCGCGCCAAACGACGCCCCGCCGCAAAAGCCTGCCTGGCTTCCCACGACCCCACGCCCCGACCCCGCTCCGCGAACGCCGGGACGCACTTCCGCCGAGCATCGTGCTCGGCGATTGACCTTGCCTTCGGGCCGGATAACCTAACCTATTCCTGCCTCGCGCCCGAACCCACACCACAAGCCCAGTCGACGAAAAATCGGGGGAACAGAGAGTCCACACCCCGACCTAGGACGCTGGGACCGCAATATACCCGATCGCTTTGCCCGACGCAAGCCCACTCTGAACAGAGTCCGTATAAGCGATATTCGTATCGTGTTTGGATGGCCGCCTACAGTTTCGCCCCCCACCAACCCGGAGAAAAGCCATGCCCATGACCCTGCCCCCCCTGCCCTATCCCTCCATCGCCCTCGAGCCCCACGTCGACGCGCAAACGATGGAAATCCACCACGGCAAGCACCACAACGCCTATGTCACCAACGGCAACAAAGCCCTGGAGGGAACCACCTTTGCCGACAAGGACCCCGTTGAGATCATCAAGAACTTGGCCGCCCTCCCCGACGACAAGCGCGGCCCGGCCCGCAACAACGTCGGCGGGCACGTCAACCACTCCATGTTCTGGACCCTCATGGCCGCCCCGGGCAAGGGTGGCGGCGGGGCGCCGATGGGCGCGCTGGCGACGGCCATCGCATCAACGTTCGGCTCGTTCGATGTGTTCCGCGAGAAGTTCGCCGCCGCCGCCGCGGGCCGCTTCGGCTCGGGCTGGGTGTGGCTGGTCGTGAACGCGGGCAAGCTGGAGATCGTGTCGACGGCCAACCAGGACAACCCGCTGATGGGCAAGGCGATCGCCGGCTGCGAGGGCACGCCGATCCTGGGGCTGGACGTGTGGGAGCACGCGTACTACCTGAAGTATCAGAACCGCCGCCCCGATTATGTGGGCGCGTGGTGGAACGTGGTGAACTGGGCCAAGGTCGGCGAGTTGTTCGCCAGCGCGAGCAAGTAGGCGCGTGCGTTGACGAGCCCGACGCGCGAGCGAGGGT
>JAEUJA010000219.1 GCA_016793195.1 Phycisphaerae bacterium | reverse complement strand
CCGGACCAGGGCGAGATCGGCGTGGCGACCATGCAGCTCGGCGGGCTCACGCTCCTCCTGGGCGACGACCGCGGCCGTGTGCACGGCGCGTTCACCGCGGTCGACTCCGCGGGTGGTGCGGCGGACGGCCAGCGCCTGGTCATCGGGCACCGTCACCAATTCGGAGGCGCCGCGATCACCTCGATCGGCGTCGGAAACCGCGACCGAACCGTGATCGTCGGCGATCGCGCCGGACGCCTGCACGTCTACAACCCGACCAGCCAGAAGGAGCTGGTGACGGAGCTGGCGGCATTCGACGCGGAAGTCGTCGCCGCGATCCCCGCCCCCAAGCTCGACGGCGTGCTGGCGCTCAGCGCCGCCGGGCAGTACCGCCTGTGGCCGGCGGAGATGGGACACCCCGAGGTCAGCGTGCGATCCCTCTTCGGAACGCTGTGGTACGAGGGCACGCCCGGGCCCGGCTATGTGTACCAGTCGTCGGCGGGCGAGGACACGTCCGAGATCAAGTACAGCCTCATGCCCCTGATTTTCGGGACCGTCAAGGCGACGGTCTTTGCGATGCTCTTCGCGGTGCCCCTGGCGGTGCTGGCGGCGATCTACACCAGCGAGTTCATGGACAAGCATGTCCGCCGCGTCGTGAAGCCGACCATTGAGATGATGGCGTCGCTCCCCTCGGTGGTGCTGGGGTTCGTGGCGGCGATCGTCGTGGCGCCTTTGGTCCGCGACATCCTGCCCGCGCTGCTGCTGAGTTTTTTCGTCGTGCCGCTCGGGATGCTGGTCGCGGCGAATGTGTGGCAACTCGTCCCGCCGCCGATGACGCGGAAGATCGGCGCGGGGATGAAGCTGGCCCTGATGTTTGCGATCGCGGCGGGGTCCTTGGCGCTGGCGGCGACCTTCGGGCCGAGCGTGGAGAAGTTCATGTTCGGGCCTGGCGAGCGCGATCGCTGGGTCATGGGCGGTTCGTTCGAGCCCGTGCGCGACGCAGAGAAGCCGGCGTGGGTGGGAAGCCTCTCGTCGATGACGCAGGATCAGCAGCGAAAGCTCCGCGTCGAGGGCGGTCTGTATTTCCAGGATGGCAAGGTTGTCCGAGCGATCGAGCCGAGCGCGGAAAAAGCGGCCGCCATCGACGCCGCGCTCGCGGACAATGCCGCGGCCCGCCCCAGCATCCGAACCTGGCTCGACGGCGGGTTCGGCGGACCTTTCCCCGGCTGGATGCTCGTGTGCCTTGGACCGGTCGCGTTGGGGCTGTCGTTCGTCAACACGCGGTACGTCGGCCGCGCGTTCCACGAGCGACTGCTGCACCTGCCGAGGTTCACCGCGGCGCTGGCCGAGACGGCCCGGTTCCTCGCGCTGATCGCCGCGGCGCTGGGCGTGAGCGCCGCGCTGGCGGCCTTGCTCTCGGGCGCGGGCCTCGATCCGCGCGACTCTGTCTTCGGCTCGTTCAACCAGCGCAACACGTTGGTGGTCGGCATCATCATGGGCTTTGCGGTCATCCCCATCATCTACACGATCAGCGAGGACGCGCTCTCGAGCGTGCCCAATACGCTCCGCTCCGCGTCGCTGGGCTCCGGCGCGACCCCGTGGCAGACCGCGGTGCGCATTGTGATGCCGGTGGCGGCGTCGGGCATCTTCTCGGCGGTGATGATCGGCTTCGGCCGCGCCGCCGGCGAGACCATGATCGTCGTCATGGCCACCGGCAACACCGCGACCATGAAGTGGAATGTCTTCGAGGGCTTCCGAACCCTCTCGGCCACCATCGCCGTCGAACTCCCCGAAGCGCCCGTCGGCAGCGCCCACTTCCGCGTTCTCTTCCTGTGCGGCCTGGTCCTTTTCGCCATGACGTTCGTCCTCAACACCACCGCCGAGGCCGTGCGCCAGCATTTCAGGAAACGCAGCGCCGCCCTGTAGTCGGTTTCTTGCTCGAGCGCTCAAGCCATGCGTGTTTCTCACCCATCCAGCACGAACCCCGGCCCGCCCGACGCGCCCATGGTGGCTGTCTCGTCGCGGCGCACGCCGCTCTCGGCCCGCGGCGAGCCGGCGGTGTGGCTGCTGGGCCTGGCGCTGTGCCTGTGCGTCACGCTGGTGGTGGCGCTCATGGCCCTGATCGCACGCGAAGGATCGAAAACGTTCTGGCCCCGCCCGATCGACGAAGTCACGCTCGTGGGTGGCGAGAAAATGCTCGGCGTACCCGTGCAGGATGAAGCGTTCGACGCCGCGGGCGACGAGGCGGCGATGATCGCGGCGCGACGCGGATCGCCGGACCTGATCGAGGGCGCGTTCGACAAGGACGGCCGGGCCGTGCGCCGTCTGTATCGCGTCGGCAATCGCGACGTCGGCCAGGAGCCGTTCCGCTGGGTCACGCTCGCGCAGGTCGATTCGATCGAACGCCCGCCCGCGGCGGTGATGCTCGAACGCCAGGAATGGGGCGTGTGGATCGGCATTCCGCGAGCCATTTTTCGCCAGGCACGGGTCAAGGTCCCCGCGTCGGCGGGCGAGTTCAAGGCGGCCGAGATCATCGACACCGACGCCGGGCCGCGAGCCGTGGAGCGCACGCTGCTGAGCACCGAGAGCGACGGCACGCGGGTGGTTCGCCAACGCATGATCCTCCTGGGCGCGCCCGCGCCCAAGGACGGCGTGCGCTTCCCGTCCCGTGAGGCGTGGACGCTGCTCGACTCCCTCCACGAAGAGGCGACCGACCGGGCCGCCCGCATCAAAGCGATCGAGAAGTATGACATCGGCGCGATCAACCACGACATGGAGTCGTGGCGGCTCCGCGTGCGCGAGGCGGAAATGGAGCGAGATCGCTCCGCTCTCGACCGCCGCGAACCCACGCCGGCGGCTTCGTGGGCGGGCGGGGTGGCGTGCGTGATCGCCCTTGCCGCGGGCTTCTTCGCGCTCGGGCGTCGCGGCGCCGCGAGAACGCCGGCCGCGCGGATGATTCGCCCCGCGTTGCTCGTGCTCGCGGGGGTGATCTCGCTTTGGTGCGGGCTCGAGAGCCCCTGGTCGCGCCGGGCGTTCACGGACGCGGACGTCGCGACGGTCAAGGCCGAGGCCGACGCGGCGCTGGGGGAATTGCAGAAGGCCTATGACGAGGCGCTCGCCCGCATCGCGGAGCTTCGCACGCTCGATGAGCAATTCCGCGTTGAGATCGTCGACGCCAAGGGGCGGTTCGCGCCGGTCAGGCAGACCGCGCCCGACGAGCCGCTCATGCTCTCGCAGGTCGTCCGCGTCGTCCGCCCCAACGAGCTCGGCCTTGCCGGAAAACTCGGCGTGTACCTCTCGCGCTGGG
>JAEUJA010000127.1 GCA_016793195.1 Phycisphaerae bacterium | reverse complement strand
ATGCTCATGCTCGCAGTCGTGCGCTCCAGATCGGCACTCGCCCTTCCCGCCGCAGCTTCCGTCTCCCTTGCAGGCGTGGCCTTTCGAGTGCTGGTGGCCGTGAGTGTGGGCGGTTGACATGGCGGGCTCCCGATCGGGCGTGCTGGATTGCCTGGCGGCGGTCCGGGGACGCCCGATCATACGGACCCCGCTGTCCTACGGCCCCGGCCTCACCGCACCGCCCCCGACCGCTACCGTTCCCCATGTCCGACGCCAAGCCCGCCCAGCGGTTCGCCACCCTCCGAATCGTCACCATGCCGCGTGACACCAACCACTACGGCACCATCTTCGGCGGCGTGATCCTCTCCTACATCGACCAGGCCGGATTCCTTGAAGCCCGCACACTCGGCGCCCACCGCTGGGTCACCGCCGCCATCGACCGCGTCGACTTCAAGGCCCCCGTCCACCTCGGCGACACCGTCAACTTCTACACCCGCACCGTCCGAACGGGAACCAAGTCCGTCACCGTGCAGGTCGAGGTCGAGGCCGAGCGATACTCCAGCGGGCAGCACGTGCCGGTCACCTCCGCAACCCTTACCATGGTCGCCGTCGACGCCTCGGGGCGTCCGATCCCGTTTGCCTCGCCCGCCAGCGTGTAGCCCCGCCCGCGTGCAAACCAGAGACACCCACGATGGAATCAACCTACCTCAAGCTCGAGCACGTCGCGCCCGCCCTGATCGGCCGCCTCAAATGCGAAAAGCTCGCCGAGCGCGAGTCCAACGTCATGCTCGCCGAAATCTCCAGCCACGCCCAGGAAGCGTCGTGGAAGATCGCGCTGGACCTCGAAGAAGTCATGCTCGTCGCCTCCGTCGGGCTGGGTGCGCTGGTCACGCTCAACAAGAACTGCAAGGCCAATAGCGGCAAGCTCGTCGTCTTCAACATGGCCGAGGAAATCCTCGAATCCCTGAAGCTCTCGCGCCTCGACCGCATCATCACGATCGTGGGCGATCAGGCCGCGGCGCTGAAAGCGCTGTCGTGATTCCGATCGGTAGCCCGACCGTGAGGGAGGGCGTTTTCCCCTTCCACGACTCGCCACTCACGATCCGCCACTCACCCCTCCTCCCCCATGCCCTCCTCCCCTCCCAAACTCGTCGTCCTTCTCTCCGGCGGAGGGCGCACGCTCCTCAACCTGCAAGACCGCATCGACGACGCCACCCTGAGCGCCCGCGTCTCCCTCGTCATCGCCTCGCGCCCCTGCGCCGGCGTTGACCGCGCCCTGTCCCGCGGCCTGAAAACCATCGTCGTCCCGGGACGAATCCCGCGCGGCTCGCTCGCCAAGCTCCTCGACGATGCCCACGCGGACCTCGTCGTCCTCGCCGGCTACCTCCAGCTCATCGAGGTCCCCGAGCGATATCGCGGCAGGATCGTCAACATCCACCCCGCGCTCCTCCCCGCGTTCGGCGGCCAGGGCATGTTCGGGCATCATGTCCACGAAGCAGTCATCAAGTCCGGCGCGACCGAATCCGGCTGCACCGTCCATCTCGTCGACGATCGCTACGACTCCGGGCCGATTCTGCTCCAACGCCGCTGCCCGGTGCTCCCGGGCGACACGCCCGACACCCTGGCGGCCCGCGTCTTCGAGCAGGAATGTCTGGCCTACCCCGCCGCGATCGCCGAACTCCTGAAGAAGTGCTGAATTGCTCGCCGTCCAACGGCCGATTCACCACGGAGCGACACGGAGGATCACGGAGAAAACACAGAGATCCACCACAGACGCCCAGAATCACAGGGGAAGCGTGCAAGGGGAATTCGAAGAGGCTGAACGGGCGAGCTCAATCCCCGGAACATCCGGCCTGCGACCCCACGCCTTCGGCCCATCTGCTTTTCCGTGCTTCTCCGTGTCCCCCGTGGTGAACTCTTCTGAGTGCACAAGCGTCTAACCCAGAAGCAGCCGAATGTCCATGATCCACCCATCCTCGCGGCCCCCAAGCGCCCGGTTCCTGGCCGCCATCCTCCGCGGCAGCGTCCTGGCGTCGCCGGCCCTTGCCGCGTCCTTGCTCGCCGCGCCCTGGTGCCCGCCCGTCCTCGCCCAGAATGCCGACCCTCAGAACCCAGACCCTGAGATCGAGGATCTCGGCCCGCCGACCGCAACGAACAAGCAGCGCGAAGCCCGCGTCGCGGAACTCACCAAGCGTTCCTTCGACGCCTTCGACAAACGCGACTGGAAGGCCGCGGAAGAAGCACTCCGCGCCCTCATCCCCCTCGACGAGCAGAATTTCGTGCCCCGATACAACCTCGGCTGCGCCCTGGCGTCGCAGGGGCGCGCCGCCGAAGCGATGGAGGCCGTGGTCGACGCCATCGAGCACGGCTTTGTCGACCGTCGCCACCTCGTCAGCGATCCGTTCCTCGAATCAATCCGCACCGACCCCGGCACGCGCGAGCCTTTCGAGCGGCTCGTCGCCAACTGGGGCGAGGTGCTGAAACGCCACCGCGACGCCAACGCCGCCGCCGCCAAGAAGGAGTTTCCCAGCGCCAAGGACGCCGGGCTCAACGAAGACCTGCGCCTGGTCTACCTCTCCTCCTTCAACCCCAAGTCGTTCGACGCGGCCCGCGGTGAAATCGATCTCATCGGTCGCTGGGCCGGCGAGGTGCTCTTTCGCGAAGCCGCTCCCGACGCCGCCAGCAACGATTCCTGGGCTGTGGTCATCCTGCCCAACCGCCGCGAGTTCCTGCGCTGGGCCATCGCGACCTACGGCCAGGCGGCCATGAACAACGGCCAAGGCATCGGCGGCTCCTACTCCCACGACGACAAACGCCTCGTCGCCCAGGACCTGGGCTCCAGCTTCCGCCACGAGTTCATGCACGTGCTCCATTGGCGCGACTGCACCCGGCGCGGCCAGCTCCACCCCATCTGGGTCATGGAGGGCCTTTGCAGCCTCGTTGAGGATTACGACCTCGACAGCGCCGGCAAGCTCGTCCCCGCCACCAGTTGGCGCTCCAACACCGTGAAGCGCCTCGAAAAGGCGGGGCTCCTCATGTCCATCGAGAAGCTCTGCGCCCTGCCGCGCGATCGCTTCATGACGGGCCGCCCGCTGGCCATGTACGCCCAGGCCCGCACGCTCTTCCTGTACCTCTCCGATCAGGGCAAGCTGGAAGAGTGGTACGCCGCGTTCTGCGAGACCTTCAAGAACGATCCGACCGGCGTGGAGGCGTTCGAGCGTGTATTCGCCAAGCCGATCAAGCAGATCAATCTTGAATACCGCGCGTGGGTCAAGGCCCTCCAGGCCGTGCCGGAGGAGATCCCGCCCGGTGCCGCCAGCCTCGGCATCGAGGTCGACTGGGGCCAGGGCGAAGGGCCAATCGTGGCGGCGATGCCGGACCGTCTCCGCAAGAACGGCCCAAAGATCGACCTGCGCAAGGGCGACATCATCACCGCCATCGACGCCAAGCCCGTGCGCGACATCGCGGAACTCGTCCGTGTTCTCAGCGCCTACGCGCCGGGCCAGCCGGTCGAGCTGACCTACCGGCGCGGAAAGCTCCATGGCACCACCACGATCACGCTGGTCCCCAAGATGTGAACAACCTGTCGGTTGTTCGCGCCATGAGAAAATCTCGCCTTCGGAATCGAGATGGCGCCCGCTCTCTCAGTCTTTTTCTTTCCCCTGTCTCGCTGATTCGCTGTTTCGCTTCCTCGCTGTGAAGCAGCCGCGATACCCTCGCGTCATGAGCGACACCACCAGGGAAGGTGCGCGCGTGCGGGTCGACGCGACGCCGAACACGGAGGCCGGAATGAGTGGGGGAGTGTCGATCCGATCGATCGCGCCCGAGACGCCGCTGGTCGACGTCATGGGCGGGGCCGCCCGGCGCGAAGTCAAGGTTCACGAGCACGGGTTCCTCGCGCTGGTCGATGTCATGCCGCGGCTTGTGCCGCAGGGCCAGACCGCGGACGCGGCCATCGTGCAGTCCGCCCGGGTTTCCTACGGGCACGGCACGAAGCAGATCAGCGAGGATCGAGGGTTGATCCGCTACCTGCTCCGCCACCGGCACACCACGCCGTTCGAGATGGTGGAGCTGAAATTCCACGTCGCCATGCCGATCTTCGTGGCACGCCAGTGGATCCGCCACCGCACCGCCAATGTGAACGAGTACTCGGCCCGCTACTCGATCCTGCCCGACCGGTTCTATGTCCCCAATCTCGATTCGGTCCGCAAACAGTCGAGTGCCAATCGACAAGGCGGCGAAGAACTCTTCAAGACCGATGACGCGCAAGAACTGCGTACAGCCCAGCAATTCTTGGACTACCTGAAGTCGGTCGAGGAGTTCTATCCAAGCTACCTGGGCCTGACCGAGCAGGGCGTGAGTCGCGAGCTGGCTCGGATCGCCCTTCCGGTCAACATGTACACCGAGTGGTACTGGAAGTGCGATCTGCATAACACGTTGCGCTTTCTAGGGTTGCGCATCGACCCGCACGCCCAGGCCGAGATCAGGGACTACGCCGCGGCGATGCTGGCGTTGATGCGGGAGGTCGTCCCAATCACGATCGAAGCGTGGAGGGATTATGAGTTGGATTCTGTTCGGCTCAGCCGGCTCGAAATCGAGGCACTGAAATCGGCAATTGCAGGGGGTCGGGCAGATTTGGGGACGGACAACAAGCGCGAGCAGTCCGAGTGGGCGTCCAAAGCCCGAATGCTGGGTCTTCCGTAGCGGGTTTTCACCCGCAAGTGCCGCGAAAACAGGGACATTTGGCCATCCGACGGCCCGGGGCCGCGTATCGGACGTGGCCATTTGTGGATGTGGAGGACGGGGGCGGACGGAAGGGAGGGTTTATTCCGCCCTTGAGAAAAATCGATGGAAACTGGTGATAAATGGTGTTGCAAAAACGAGCGGTTGCCCGTATCGTCATGGTGGGTCAGGAACGAGTCGTTCGTTCTCAACGGAACTGTGGTTTTCGGGTAGTGTTCTTTCACAGAGAGATTAGTGAGGAGATTTTCAGATGAAGAAGATTGCTGCTCTTGTTGCGCTCGCTGGCCTGGCTGCTGCTGCCAACGCTGGTCCGGGCAAGATTGACATCATGGTCCGCAACGTCACGCAGGGCGGCGCCGCTGCCAACAGCGTGACCGCGACCGCCGGCGACACCGTTGAGGTGACCTGCTGGTACTACTGGGGCAACCCCTCGTCGGGCACCGCTCTCGGCCTCTCGACCGTGATCCACAACATCACGTCGGCCGACTTCGACGCCTCGAACACCATGTTCGCCACCGGCGACATGCGTCAGGGCCGTTTCAACTTCGGCGCTCAGACCCAGGCGGCCTTCCGCTCGGGCAGCAGCCTCCGCATCGCTGACGCGGGCAACGGCGGCGACGTCGCCGCTGGCGGTATCTCGGTCAAGCAGGCCGCCCCCTCGGCTTCGGGCGCTCTGTTCGACAGCAACAACCCCGCCCTCGGCTACGCCTTCACCTTCGTGGTGGGCGCCGGCCAGGCCACGGACATCAACTTTGATGCTCCGCTGAACCGCATCAACAGCTACCGCGTGTACACCAACGGCACCAACACGACCGGCACCCCGACGAACATCGGCTTCGATGCCACCGACGGCGCCACGGTCGTCATCCCGGCTCCCGCCTCGCTGGCCCTCCTGGGCCTCGGTGGCCTGGTCGCCGGCCGTCGCCGCCGCTAATCAGCGGTGTGTCTCTGACTCGAAAGAGTCTCTGACATAAGCGATTGGACTTGATCCAACCAGCCCCCCGGTTTCGGCCGGGGGGTTGTGTTTTTGAGATTCCTCGACACACCCTCGCACCCGGAGTCGCGACGTGCCCGCGAAGCCCCTCGCGGACGCTGGGCCGCGGGCATCGCGGTAACGGCGGGAGAAGCCTACTCCACGTGACGTCACCTTCGCCCCTGGAGCCAAGCAGCGGCTGGGAGTGGAGCACTGGCTTGCCCGATCCGCACCGTGCGGCGCCTGGGCGTCGCC
Source organism: Phycisphaerae bacterium (assembly GCA_016793195.1). Taxonomy (GTDB): domain Bacteria; phylum Planctomycetota; class Phycisphaerae; order Phycisphaerales; family UBA1924; genus JABWBC01. The sequence continues at coordinate 11,868 of JAEUJA010000127.1, read as the reverse complement.
GTCGGGCCGGGCCGCGGACGTTGAGCTGGCGAGCGCGGGAGGGCCCGCCCGGTCCGTCCGTGCGGTGTGTGCGGCGTGTGAGGAATTTTGCGCCGGCGCGAGATATTCCGTCCAGAAGGGTGGCAAAGCCTGGATCGTGTGGCATCTTTGGGGCAAGGAGGTTCCGACCTATGAAGAAGATTGCTGCTCTCATCGCTCTGGCTGGTCTCGCCGCTGCTGCCAACGCTGGCCCCGGTAAGATCGACATCCTCGTCCGCAACGTCACCCAGGGTGGCGCGGCGGCCAACAGCGTCGGTGGCGCTGCCGGCGACACCATCGAGGTTCAGGCCTGGTACTACTGGGGCAACCCGTCGTCCGGCACGGCCGTTGGTCTCTCGACGGTGATCCACAACATCACCTCGGGCAACTTCAGCTCGTCGAACACCACGTTCGACACGGGCGACTTCCGCTCGGGCCGGTTCAACTTCGGCGCCCAGACGCAGAAGGCCTTCCGCTCGGGTAACACGCTCCGCATCGCGGACGTGGCCAACGACGGCGACGTCTCGGCCGGTGGTATCTCGGTCAAGCAGGCCTCTCCCTCGGCCAGCGGCGCGTCCTTCGACGCGAACAACCCGGCCCTCGGCTACGTCTTCACCTTCGTGATCGGTGCGGGCCAGGCGACGGACATCACCTTCGATGCCCCGACCGACCGCATCAACAGCTACCGCGTGTACACCAACGCGACCAACACGACCGGTTCGCCCCAGTCGATCACCTTCGATCCGACCGATGGCGCCACCGTCGTCATCCCCGCCCCGGCCTCGCTGGCTCTCCTGGGCCTCGGTGGCCTGGTCGCCGGCCGTCGCCGCCGCTAAGTCGACAACTCCTCACGGCTCTCTCCGAGAACCGCTGAGAATGAATGACTGATCCCGACAACCCCTCGGCAACGAGGGGTTGTTCGTTTTGAGGAATTCAGGAAGAGACGAAGAGACGGAGTGGCGGACCGGTGACGTGGCCAGGTGTTCAGACGATCAGGTGGTCGAGCACAGGAGGCAAGAGCACTCGATGATTGGCGGCTGTGGTGGACGCACCGGAGCGGCGCCACCTCGCGAGATCGAGCACGATGCGTATTGACGGATGTCCTCGCGATCGCCCGACCCGACCCTCGCACCCTGACGAAATCAGCACGGCGCGCCCCGCGGCGGGCCATTCGGCCTCACAATTGCAGCACCGCGTGAACCGAGCCGTACGGCTCCACGCGGGCACGCCCCCCCAGGGCGAGCAGTTCGATCAGCACCGCGGTCCCCACGATCTGCGCCTCGGCCTGCCTCACCATGTCGCAGCAGGCGTTGAGCGTGCCACCCGTCGCCAACAGGTCGTCGACCACCAGCACGCGCCGTTTCGGAAGGATCGCGTCGGCGTGGATTTCGAGGCGGTCCTTGCCGTATTCGAGCGAGTAATCGACCGCACGAACTTTCCGTGGGAGCTTGCCGGGCTTTCGCACCGGAACGAATCCGGCCGAGAGGGCCTGGGCGATCGCGATCCCGAAGATGAACCCGCGTGATTCGGCCCCGACGACCAGGTCGACGTTCATGCCGCGGAACGGATTGGCCATCAGCTCGACCGCCAGCGCCAGCGCCCGCGGGTCCGAGAGCAGCGGCGTGAAATCCTTGAACACGATGCCCGGCTTGGGAAAATCCGGCACATCGAGGATGAACGGTCTCAGGTCGGTGACGGCCATGGCGGCTCCCTTCTCGCACCCGGAGGATATCGGGTCGGCGGCGGCGGGGTCCTACAGTCGGGCATGAGCGCCCCGGAACCATCGAAACCCTCGCGAAGCCCGGCCAAGAGCGGCATTGAGACCGTCGAGCCCGTCGGCAAGCGGGTGTTGATCCGCAAGGACGAGGACAAGAAGCAGACCAAGTCGGGCATTCATCTTCCCGACAAGATCGAGATTCCCACGCTGACGGGGCGCGTGGTCGCCATCAGCGCCCAGATCGAGCGCGACGAGAACTATCCGATCAAGCGCTACGACCGCGTGCTCTTCAACCCCAAGCAGGCGATCCCGGTCGACTTTGAGGGAGACAATCGCCTGTTCGTCGTGCCGATCGAGGACATCGTGGCCGTGTTCCGCAAGGCCGGCGCGGAAGAATGAACCCGGACGCCTGGGCGTCGGGCGCAGAGGGGACGGGCGCGTGGGAGAGTTGGCGGACACGCTGTCGCAGGACCTGGCCGCCCTCCCGGCGCGGCTGGCGCTCCGCCCCCCGAGCGCGGGCGGGAATGTGTCGGTCCGCCCGCCGGGGAGCAAGAGCCTGACGAATCGCGCGGTGCTTTTGGCCGCCCTGGCGCCGGGCGTGTCGCGCGTGCGCGGGGCGCTGCTCGACGCCGACGACGCCAAGCGCATGGTGGCGGCCCTGGAACAGCTCGGCGTGCGGATCACGCCGGCCCATGACGCTCCCTGTGATCTGCTGGTGACGGGCGTTGATGGCTGCTGGCAGCCGCGCGATGGCGAGGTCGTGCTCGATCTTGGCAACGCGGGCACGGCGACGAGATTTCTTGCGGCCGCGGCGCTGCTCTCGCCCGTGCCGATCACGCTCGACGGCAACGCGCGGATGCGTCAGCGCCCGATCGGCGAGCTGGGCCAGGCGCTGGAGCGGCTGGGCGCGACGATCGAATACCGCGGCGAGCCCAGTTGCCCGCCCATGCGGATCACGCCGCCGCGAGAGATGGCGCTGACCGGGCGCGTGCTGGAGCTTGGCACGACGCAGTCGAGCCAGTTTATCTCGGCGCTGTTGCTGGTAGCGCCGTGGCTGCCTTCGGGCATTACCATCAAGCTCTCGGGCGAGGTGACCAGCCCGTCGTACATCTCCATGACGCTTGGTTTGCTGGCACGATTGGGCGCTTCGGTGCGGGCGTCGGACGACCTGCGCGTGCTGCGTGTCGGCTCGGGCGGGCGAGCGGGCGTGGCGAAGTTTGACTATTCAGTCGAGCCTGACGCCAGCGGCGCGACGTACTTCTGGGGCGCGGGCGCGATCCGCGATGATTTTGCCGTGCGTGTCGAGGGCCTGGGGGTTCACTCGCTCCAGGGCGACGCGGCGTTCCCGACCCTGCTGGAGCGCATGGGCACGACGATCACGCGGGCGGCCGAGCCGGCGTGGACGAGGGTGTCGCGAGCGGAGGAGCTGAAGGCGCTGGGCGCGGACATGAGCGACATGCCCGACGCCGCGATGACGCTGGCCGCCGTCGCGTGCTTTGCGAATGGGCGGAGCGTGATCAAGGGCCTGCGCACGCTGCGCGTGAAAGAGACCGATCGAATCGCCGCGATGATCACGGAGCTTTCCAAGATCGGCGTCGCGATCGGCACGATGCCCGGCGACGACGGCGCGATCTATGTCGAGCCCCCCAAGGGAGGCGTGGATTGCTCGGACGATTGCCCGGTTGTTGAGTTCGATACATACGACGATCACCGCATGGCCATGTCGCTGGCGCTGGTGTCGCTGCGGCGCCCGAACGTGGTGATCAGGGACCCGGCGTGCGTCGCCAAGACGTACCCGACATTCTGGAAGGACTTCGCCCGCCTGCACGGCGCGGCGACGGAGGAGCATCGATGAGCACAAGCCGCCCCGCGACCATCATGGCCGGAATCCCGCAGACCAACATGTCGCTCTACCGGCGCATCCGCTTCCTGGTCGGCGACCCCGTGGCGATCATCGAGCTCCCGCGCGAGGGCGGCACGCGGAAATCCACGCTCATCATCCGCGACATCGAGATGGACCGCGCCAAGAAGCATGCGCGGGCCGACGAGGTCATCTGCCCCGGCGACACCGCGCCCGCGAGCGGCCTCTCCGGCGATCGCGAGACCGCGACGGCCCAGTCGGTCGCCGAATTTCTCAAGCGGAACAAGGTGAGCAAGGTCGTGGCCGACCGCACGCTCCCGCTGATCTTTGCGAGCATCATCAAGCAAGGCGGGATCGAGGTCGAGTGCGACGTCGAAATGGGCGTGCTCTCGCGGCGGTCGAAAGATGAGCAGGAAATCGAGATGCTGCGCCAGGCGCAGCGCGCGACCGAGGAGGCGATGGAGATGGCCTGCCGCACCATCGCGCGGGCCAAGCCCGGCAAGGGCGGTCTGCTCAGCCACGACGGCGCGACGCTGACGGCCGAGCGCGTGCGTTCGATGATCTCGACGTTCCTGATGGAGCGCGGCTACTTCAACCCGCCCAGCATCGTCGCCTGCGGAAGCCAGGGCGGCGACTGCCACGATCACGGGCACGGCGAGCTCTTCGCCGATCAGGCGATCATCGTCGACATCTTCCCGCGCAACCAGACCACCCTCTACAACGGCGATTGCACGCGGACGGTGGTCAACGGCACGCCCGGCACGGAACTGGTGAGGATGCACAAGGCGGTCGTTGAAGCCAAGGCCGCGGCGATCGCGGCGACCAAGGCCGGACGCACGGGGGAAGATGTGCACCGCGCGACGATGGACACGCTCAAGAAGCACGGCTTTGAGCGAGGGCTTCCCAAGGCCGATTCGCCCGAGACGTACACGTCGATGCAGCACGGGACCGGGCACGGCGTGGGGCTCGACGTGCACGAGCCGCCGCTGCTTGACATGGGCGCGCCGGTGCTGGTCGCGGGCGATGCGCTCACGATCGAGCCGGGCCTGTATTCGCGGGCCTACGGCGGAGTTCGCGTCGAGGACATGGTTGTCGTCACGCGCGACGGTTGCATCAACCTCAACACGCTCCCGGAAGGCCTGGATTGGAAATAGGAAGTCAGGAAGTCACGAAGTCACGAAGTCACGAAGTCAAGAAGAAATTACTTCGTGAGTCGTGAATCGTGAGTCGTGAATCGTGAATCGTGGAAGAGTAAAGTGGTCGAGTGACGAAGTGGTCGGCTGGCCATGGCGCCTGACCTACTCGGGCGATCGTCGATCTTCCATCTCTGCGTCGATCGCTCAACGTCAGTCATCAAGCACCGAATGCCGAATGCCTGACTCCTGATGCCCGACTCTACTTCGTCTCGCGTGTGGGAGGGCGGAGCGCCGCCCCGGGCTTGACGCTTAGTTCACTCGCGCGGGCTTCCAGCGCCTCGCGGGCGATCTCGCGATCGTCGAAGTGATGCTTCACGAGTTCTCGATTCGCGCCCAGCGTGATCTGCTCGGTCTCGTGCCCCTTGCCCGCGATCACGATGATATCGCGCGCGTCGGCCCCTGAAATCGCGGCAAAGATCGCCTTTCGCCGATCGGGGTCGACCAGTGTGCGAGCCTGCACATCCCGCGGCACGCCCTGCATGATCTCATGAATAATCGCCATCGGCTCTTCCGAGCGCGGGTTGTCGCTGGTCACGACGACACTGTCGGCCAGCTCCGTCGCCGCCGCGCCCATCCTCGGGCGCTTGGTCCGGTCGCGGTCGCCGCCGCAGCCGAACACGACCCACAATTTGCCGTCCGTGGCTGTCATGGCCTTCCGCACCGCGATCAGCACGTTCCGAAGCGAGTCGTCGCTGTGGGCATAGTCAACGAACACGCGCGGCAACGCCGCCTTGCCTTTGATCGCCGCGGGCTCAAGGCGCCCGGGGGGCGCTTTCACCTCGGCCAGCGCGTTCACCAGGTCGTGCAGCTCAAAGCCGCCCACGCGCTCGCGCAGCGCCCACGCCGACGCGACCGCCTGCAGCACATTCATCTGGTTGTGACGCCCGATCAGGTTCACCGATTGCTCGATCACGCCCCACGCTCCGCGCAGCTCGACCCGCATCGCGCCCATGTCGGCGGTAATCACGCGGCAGGTGCAATCGGCGTCGTTTCCCAGCGAGCACTTCCAGACCTGCGCCTTGCAATCGCGGACAAGCCTCGCGTGCCACTCGTCGTCGGCGTTGACGATCGCGACGCCCGACGGCGGGAGCATCTCGAACAATCGCGCCTTGGCCCGGGCGTAGTTCTCCATCGTCTTGTGATAGTCCAGGTGGTCGCCCGTCAGGTTCGTGAACACGCCGACGCACATCCGCGCCGCGTCGAGGCGTTTCTGATCGAGCGCGTGGCTCGAGGCCTCGATCGCGGCGGCCTTGCACCCCGTGTCGGCCATCAGCGAAAACGTCCGCGAGATCTCGATCGCCGGCGGCGTGGTCATCACCGCCGGTCCGAGCGTCACGCCGTCGTCGACCTGCACCGTGCCCACCATGCCGCAGCGTCGGTGGAGATTGTTCAGGAGCTGCCAGATGAGATAGGTGATCGTGGTCTTGCCGTTGGTGCCCGTAACGCCCACAATCGAAAGGCGCGAGGTCGGGTCGCGATAGAAACGCTCCGCGACCAACGCCGACACGAGCGTGATGTCCGGCGCTACCGCGACCGGCACATGCAGGCCCGCCTTGGTCAGCGCCGGATCATCGGTCAGGATCGCCACCGCGCCCGCCGCGACCGCGTCCCTGGCGAACGCCCGCCCGTCGGCCTTCTGGCCCTTCCGCGCGATGAACAGCGAATGCGGCACGACCGTGCGGCTGTCCTCCGTGAGGTCGCACACGCGAACACCTGCGTCGCCATCGAGCGACACCGGCGTCGCCAGGTTTGCAATCAGATCGCCAAGCTTCATGCGCCGGCGCTCCCCCGCGCCGCGAAGGGCCGCGTCGTGCGGCGATTCGCGACGGCGGATCATCGGCGGAGCGAGCGCCCACGCCCCAGATTTCAATCCGGGAGCACGAGCATCGCGTCGCCGTAACTATAGAAACGATACGCACGCTCCACCGCCGAGCGGTACAGGGTGATCAGGCGGGGCAGGCCCGCGTCAAAGAGCGCGCCGACCATGGCCAGCAGCGTCGACCGCGGCAGGTGAAAATTCGTCAGCAATCCGTCCACCACGCGCCAGCGATACCCCGGCGCGATGAGCAGCGACGTGTTGACCGAGCCTGGATGTGCGGCCGAGAGCGGTGCCGGGCCAGCCCCACCAAAGGACGCCGGCTGCGACGGGCCGGATGAAGCAACCTGGCCTTCCAGGTGCAGCGCATAGGACTCCAGCGTCCGGGCCGTGGTCGTGCCAACCGCGATCACCCGCCGCCCCTGACGACGGGCCCCCGTGATCCGCGTCCACGCCTCGGGCGAAATCTCGCAATGCTCGGCGTGCATGTGATGCTGCTCGAGGTACTCGGTCTCCACCGGGCGGAACGTGCCCGGGCCGACATGGAGCACGACATCGGCACGCTCGACCCCAAGGGCCGCGACACGCTCAAGGAGCATCGGCGTGAAGTGCAGCCCGGCGGTGGGGGCCGCCACCGACCCCGTCGATCGTCCGGCGTACACCGTCTGATACCGCTCGCGGTCCTGCGCGTCGCCCACCTCGATACCCGCCGCACGCCGCGCCTTCAGGATGTACGGCGGGAGCGGCGTGCGCCCGACCCGCGCGAGAATGTCCAGCGTCGGCGCGATGGGATCCAGCAGCTCGGCCGCCCACGCGCCTGGTTCGTCGCCCGCTGGCTCGATCAGCCGGAGCGACGCGCCGATCGAATCGTTGGGTGTGTAGAGATCGAGGACGACGCCGGTCTTGGCGCGCTTGGCGCGAACGAGCAGCACCCACCGCCCGGGGTGCGTGGGGTCCTCCGAGAGGAAGAGCCCTTCGATCCTGCCGCTCGAATCGCGCCGCCGCCCGACGAGGCGCGCCGGGATCACGCGCGTGGTGTTGAAAACGAGCAGGTCGCCCGGTCGCAGGTAGCCCGGCAGGTCGGCGACTCGTGCGTGCGTTGGCTCCGCTTCGCCCCGGCGCGACACCACCATCAGGCGCGCCGAATCACGCGGCTCGGCGGCTCGCGTCGCGATGAGCGACTCGGGAAGTTCGTAGTCCAGCGCCCTGGTCCGCAGCACCGTTGTCTCCACGCATCGCCGCTCGTTGCGGGAACGCCACACCCCCGAAACCACGGCACGCCGCCCGGGAGGGCAAACCCCGCTTGGGCCTCACGGCCCGCGATCTTATCGGTCGGTTCGAGAATCCGCGCGATTGGTACGCCCTTCGACTGTGTTTTCAGCAGATATGGTCGAGCGGATCGGACAGATCGGTGCTCTTCACGGCGGGGTGTGCGCCCGCCGCGGTCGCGCCGAGCCTGTCCCTCCCGCGGGCCCGGTCCGTTTCAGCGAAGCGCTCGAACGCCAGAACGAGGAGTTCAGGCGGGCGCGTCGAGAGGCGGAGGTCGTGGCCCGTTTACTGGCCGCGGGCGTTGTGCGCGGCGTATTGGGGGAGGCCGCGGGGGTGAAACATGCCCCCGCGCCCCCCATGAGGCGCGCGGAACGGTGCCACGAAGCGCGGATGTTGGAAGGTACGAGCGAGTTCACCGCGGCCGGCGGTGTGGATCGTGCGAACTCGCCCGAATTCCGCGGCCCGCGCCTCGCCGATCGCCCGCCCATCGAGCCCGCTCGCATCGAGCGCGTCCTCCGCGCGACGGCGTACCAGACGCCGATGCTCAAACGCGGCGGGATCATCGACATCGTGGTGTGAGCGTTACACGCTCGCCGGATGCCACATCGTCTTCATCTCGACGAAGCCCTCGATCCACCACGGATTTTCGCACAGGCGCGGGTCGTACCAGTCCGCGGGGTCGAGCGTGCGCACCGTCACCCGCTTGAGATTCTCCGCCACGCCGCCGCGCACCAGCTCCGCGTTCTTCGCATCCAGCCCCGCGGCATGGATCGCGTCGATGTCGCGATGGCTCGCGGCGTGCTGCGTCAGTTCGTCCTGCTGCGTTGTCAGGATGTTCAGCACGCCGCCGGGGAGATCGCAGGTCGCGACGCCTTCAGCCAGCACCGCCGCCGGGAGCGGGCTGGCGCTGCTGGCGACCGCGACCACAGCGTTCCCGGCGCACAGCGCCGGCGCCGCCAGCGCGATCAGGCCGAGCAGCGAAGGCGACGCGGGAGCCAGCACGCACACCACGCCCGTCGGCTCGGGCACCGTGAAATTGTAATACGGCCCGGCGACCGGATTGTTACACCCGAGCACCTGCGAATACTTGTCGGCCCAGCCCGCGTAGGCCACGAGACGATCAACGCACGCACGAACCTCGCCCGCGCCGCACTCGGGGCCCGGGCCTTGCTTGCCGCCCTCGCACGCATCGATCAATGCCGCCAGTTCCGCCGCCTTGCCCTCGATCATCTCCGCCAGCCGGTACAGAACCTGCCCGCGGTTGTACGCCGTCGCCCCGGCCCAGCCCGGCTGCGCGCGTCTCGCGGCCTCGACGGCCTCGCGCAGGTCCTTCCGGCTGGCACGCGACGCGTGCGCCAGAACCTTGCCCGCGCGATCGTGAACGATCATCGATCGCCCGCTCTCGGAGCGCGGAAACTTGCCGTCGATGAACAGCTTGTACGTCTTCAGCACCTCAAGGCGATCGCTCATGTCCGGCTCCGTCGGGCGAGGGGCGGCGGGATTCGTGCTGGAATCCTAGGGCGATCGCGTCGTGGCCATCCGCGGGCGGCGCGGTATGCTGTGCTTCGGCGCGGCACGGGCCGGCCAGGAGTCCGACCATGACGCTCAAGACAAACATGTATGCCGCGTGTATTCGCCATTGCCGATCGCTCCGCGTCGCGCTCGTCGCCGCCGCCTGCTTCGGCCTCGGTGCGCACGCGCTCGCCCAGAACCAGTCGCCCGAGAAGCCTGCCGGCGCGAACACCGAAAAACCCATCGCCAAACCCATCGCCAAGCCAATGCCCGGCACGCTTGCGCCGGTCCCCGCGCGCGACGTCCGTATCACCGACGAGTTCTGGGCGCCCAAGCAGAAGATCAACGCGGAGGCAACGCTCAACGCCAACATCAAGCAGTGCACCGACACCGGGCGGATCGACAACTTCAACCGCGCCTCCGGCAAGCTCCAGGGCAAGTACGAGGGCTACTTCTTCAACGACTCCGACGTCTATAAAGTGATCGAGGGCGCCGCCTTCGCCATGATGACCAGCGACGACCCCGCCTTCCGCGCCAGGGTCGACGCCAAGCTCGACGAGCTTGTCGCGACCATCGCCGCGGCCCAGCAGCCCGACGGCTACCTCAACGCCTATTACACGCTGCAGGAGCCCACCAAGCGCTGGTCCAACCTGAAGGACATGCACGAGCTCTACTGCGCCGGCCATCTCTTCGAGGCCGCCGTCGCCCACCATCAGGCCACCGGCAAAGCCACCCTCCTTGATATCGCGACCAAGTACGCCGACCTTATTGACAACACCTTCGGCGAGGGCAAAGCCCGCAATGTCTGCGGCCATCCTGAGGTCGAGCTCGCCCTCGTCAAGCTCTGGAAGGAGACCGGAAACGATCGCTACCTCAAGCTCTCCAGGTTCTTCATCGACGAACGCGGCGTCGCCAACGCCCGCGAGCTCTTCGGCGAATACGCCCAGGACCACAAGCCCCTCCGCGAGCAGACCGCCGTGGTGGGACACGCCGTCCGAGCCATGTACCTCTACAGCGGCGCCACCGACATCGCCATGACCACCAGCGACCGCTCGCTGGTCGCCCCGCTCCAGACCCTCTGGGGCGACCTGGTCTTCAAGAACATGTACGTCACCGGCGGCATCGGCTCCAGCGGCGGAAACGAGGGCTTCACCATTCCCTACGACCTGCCCAACGACCAAGCCTACGCCGAGACCTGCGCCACCATCGGCCTGGTCCTCTGGAACCACCGCATGAACCTCATGTTCGCCGACGCTCGCTTCGTCGACGTCATGGAACGCGGGCTCTACAACGGCGTCATCTCCGGCGTCTCGATCAAGGGCGACTCCTTCTTTTACGTCAACCCCCTGGCCAGCCGCGGCAAGCATCACCGCCAGCCCTGGTTCGGATGCGCCTGCTGCCCGCCCAACGTCCTGCGCCTCGTCGGCCAGCTCGGCGGCATGATCTACGCCACCGGCTCTGATTCATCCAACAACGCCGCCCTTCTCGTCAATCTCTACGTCGGCAGCACCGCGACTATCGACCTGGGCGTCACCAAGGTCAAGGTCACCCAGGAGACCCGCTATCCGTGGGACGGCGACATCGAGTTCAAGGTCGATCCCGTTTCGCCCGCGACCTTCGAGCTGCGCCTGCGTCTCCCCGGGTGGTCACGCGGCGAATCGATCAATGTCAACGGGCAGCCCGCCCAGTATCGCGTACAACGCGGCTACGCCGTCATCAAGCGCGAGTGGAAGCCCGGCGATAAGGTCATGTTCCAGATGCCGCTCCAGGTCGAGCGCATCCAGGCCAACCCCGAAGTGAAGATGGACCGCGGTCGCCTCGCGCTCCAGCGCGGCCCGCTCGTCTACTGCCTCGAAGGCGCCGACAACGGGCCCAACGTCCGCTCCATGGCCGTCACCCGCGGCTCGCCCATCGAGGCCGAGTTCGTCCCCGAACTCCTCGGCGGCGTCACGGTCCTTCGCGGCACCGCCGAAGTCCGCGACGATTCCGCGTGGATCGGCGAGCTCTATCGCACCGCCGACTCCGCGCTCGCCGTTCCGTTCACCGCGATCCCGTACTACGCCTGGGACAACCGCGAACCCGGCCCGATGGTCGTCTGGATCCCCGAGCACCGCGGCTTTGCCGAGCGCATGCCCGACCCGGAGATCACCGCCACCGCCTCCTTCTGCCCCGGGCACGCCACAACCCTGGCCCTCTACGACGGCGAAGAACCCGAGAACTCGCTCGGCCGCGGCCAAACCCACTTCGTATGGTGGCCGCACAACGGCACCAAGGAATGGGTGCAATACGACTTCAAGACCCCGCGCAAGGTCTCCGGCGTCGAGGTCTACTGGTTCAACGACAAAGACCACGGCGGAGGCTGCTCCCTCCCCGCGTCATGGAAGCTCTTCTGGAACGCTGGCACCGAATGGCGTGAGGTCACGAGCCCATCTGGGTACGGACTCGACCAGGACAAGTACAACCGCACCACCTTCACGCC
>JAEUJA010000057.1 GCA_016793195.1 Phycisphaerae bacterium | reverse complement strand
TGCACCGCCGTCGCCAACACCGGCGACGGCATCAACGGCCAGCAGGGCACCACCATCCTCGACTGCGTCTCCAGCGAGAACGGCGCCGACGGCATCATCGTCCTCAACATGTCGCTGGTCCGCGGCAACACCTGCACCCAGAACACCAGCGACGGCATCTTCGTCTCCTCCTCCGGCGGCAACCGCATCGAGGGCAACCACCTGGTGGGCAACGGACGCGGCCTGCACGTCATCGGCGCCGGAAACCTCATCGTCCGAAACACCGCCAGCGCCAACACCACCGTCAACTGGTCCATCGTCGCCAACAACGTCGTCGGGCCCATCCTCAACCGCACCGCCCCCCTCAGCCCCGCCATCAGCGGCGACTCCGCCGGAAGCTCGCTCGGCTCCACCGACGCCAACGCCAATTACACCTACTAGATCCTGCGCCCATGATCCCGAGGGCTTCTCGCGCGGATCGACCCTGCCCGGTCGACCATGCCCGGCTCGACCCGGTCGGGTCCGACCGGGACGGGCCGCTTTTTGCCGCGATGGCGTTAGCTTGTTCGCCCCGGCGCGACGCACTGGTGGTCGGACCACCCCACACCTCAAAGGAATCCGACCATGAAGCTGCCGCGCCCCCGCGTCATCGCCGTGTCCTCGTGCGCCCTCATGCTCGCCGCCACCGCCGGCCTGCTCGTCGCCGGCCCGCTCAACCCGCCCGGCGGCCCGATCGGCGCCACCATGAAGACCCTCGCCGAGGTCGAGCCCCGAATCGCCCTGAGCGCGGCCAACACCCCCGGCGACGCCGACAGCATCTACAAAATCACCCAGCCAGGCTCGTACTACCTCACCGGCAACCTCACGGGCGTCGCCGGCAAGCATGGCATCGAAATCACCGCCTCGAACGTTTCCCTCGACCTTGGCGGAATGCACCTCGACGGCTCCACGCCCGGCACGTTTCACGGCATTTACACCATCGGCTCGGGCCTCTCGAATGTCGCCGTGTTCAACGGAACCGTCTCCGGGTGGGGCGGCGCCGGCGTCCACCACTCCATCAACGGGACCATCGGCGGACGCGTCGAACGCATCCACTCCAACTCCAACGGCCTGCAAGGGTTCGTGGTCGGAAACAGCAGCAGCGTCTCGGACTGCTCGGCCTACGACAACGCCGGCGATGGGTTTGTCATCTACTCGGGATGCGTCGTCCGAGACTGCGAATCCCGCGCCAATGCCGGCGACGGATTCGACTTCACCGGCGGCGTGTCGCTCTCTGGCTGCGCCGCCTACGCCAACACCGGGACCGGCTTCGTCGCCTCGACCTTTTCCGCCAACACCCTCGACCACTGCATCGCCTACAGCAACCTCATCGGCATCAGCCTCGCCTCCGGCAGCAGCGTGCTGGACTGCACCGCCGTCGCCAACAACATCGATGGCGTCCGCGTGAGCTCCCGCTGCACCGTGCGCGGGAACACCTGCTTGGAGAACGGCGCGAGCGACCCCGCCGGGGCCGGCGTCCGAACCACCGGCGCGGACAACCGCGTCGAGGCAAACCACTGCGCGCTCAACGACATCGGCTACGCCATCAAGGCCTCCGGCAACGCCCTGCTCCGAAACTCCGCGACCGGCAACTCGGTCCTCAACTGGAGCATCGTCTCGGGGAATACCTTCCTGATCGTCTCCGCGCCCGCCAGCGCCGCGCTCGACGGCAACGCCGGCGGCTCTGGGTACGGGAGCACCGATCCGAACGCCAACATCACCTATTGATCGATCGGGGCCAAATCGGTCCTCCCCAGCCCGCCCATCACACCGCTTCACGGTCGCTTCCCGGGCTCCGATCCCGCAAAAAAATTGGCCTCTCAACCGACGCTCTACGCACTTTCATTTGGTGAATGCCCGCCCGACCAGGTAGACTCAGAGCGCCGATTCTGACAAGGACCGAACCATGAATCGCTCGACCATCGCCGTCCTGCTCGCCGCCGCCGCGGCCCCCGCCGCTCTGGCCCAGCAGCACATCGACCCCGTCAACAAGTTCGCCTGGTCCGAAAACGCCGGTTGGCTCAACTTCGCCGACGCCGGAAGCCCCGTCGGCTCCCAGAGCGTCCTTGTCGAATCCTCATTCCTCTCCGGCTACGTCTGGGGCGAGAACGTCGGCTGGATCAGCATGGGCGACGGCATGCCGACCAACGGCGTGTCCTACGCCAACGTCAACGGCACCGACTTCGGCGTCAACCTCAACACCGTCACCGGCAACCTCACCGGCTATGCCTGGGGCGAGAACATCGGCTGGATCAACTTCTCCGGCGGCGCCATGGCCACCCCCGCCAAGCCCGCCCGCATCGACTTCGCCGCCCATCGCTTCCGCGGCTACGCCTGGGCCGAAAACATCGGCTGGATCAACCTCGACGACGCCACGCACTACGTCGGCCTCCGCTGCCCAGCCGACCTCAACGCCGACGGCTTTGTCAACGGCGACGACTACGACCTCTTCGCAAGCTGGTTCGAGAACGGCGACATCCAGGCCGACTTCAACAACGACGGCTTCGTCAACGGCGACGATTACGACGCCTTCGCCTCCGCCTTCGAGGCCGGGTGCTGAGCACGCCGACGGACGCACGTCGCACGCTCCGACATCTCGATTGATCGCACGGCCCGCGCGGGAGCGCGGGTTTTCATTTGCATCAATCGGGCGGGCCCGACCCAATCGGTGTGAGCGCTGCGCATTCGGCTACGCTTGACCCGTCGCGCGGAAGTCCGGGCGGATCGCTCGCCCGGCCGCAACGCTCGCGTGGGAGGCCCGATGAATCTCCGCATGGTGCTGCTCGAGATCGCTCTCCCGACGCTCGTCGCGGGGATCATCGTCATGGGCGCTTTCCTGGCCGCCCGCCGGCGTGCCCCGGCGAGCGCGACGCCATCGGGCGGCGGGGCGTTGCTCCCCAGTTGGATTCCCGCCCTGGCGTTTGGCGCGACCTATCTCGTCGGCGCGCGGTTCGTCCTGGGCAAGTTCCCCGACCTCCCGCCCACACAGAGCGCCGAGTGGAGCGTGCTCATCGCCCTGGCCGCGATGGTGCTGGGACTGCTGGTGTCGAAATGGGAATCGTTCGGGCTCCTCCCGCTGGTGGCGTGCGGCGCGATCGCCGGCGGCGTGCTCGGGCTCGCGCTGTGGCGGGCCATCACGGGTCAGTTTGAGGGATGGATCGTCCGCGGCGCCTGGATCGGCGCGTCGGTCGCGGCGGTGTACATGCCGGTGATGTGCGTACACGCGGCCGCGCGGCACACACGCTCCCCCGCGATCGACGTGGCGGCGTGGCTGGCGATGACCATCTCGTGCGGCGCGATCGTGCTCGCCCACACCGCCAAGCTCGCGCAGCTGGCGTCGCTGCTCTCCATGGCGGGCGGGTTTCTGTGGCTGGCCGGCGTGCTCACGCGCCGATCGACGCTGGCAACCGGCGGGGCGGTCGTGGGCGTGGGGATGCACTCCGGTTTGTGGCTGATGACGTATTTCACGGCCGAGGCCCACCCCGCCAGCGCGTTGCTGGGTGCGCTAGCGCCGGCGGGCGCGGCGCTGGTGCTGCTGCCGCGGGTGAGGCGGAGCGGGGCGCTGGCCCGCTGGCTCGTGCCCATCGGAGCCTGCCTCATTCTGTCGCTGGCGGGGCTGGCGGTGGCGGCGTGGAAGTGGCTGGGCGAGGACTCGGGCTACCCGGGCTGAGCGGCGGCGGCGGCAGCTGCGTGCCGGTCATTCTCCGAACAACACGCCGGCGATCACATTCTTGGCGGTGGCAAGGCCGTCCGGCGGGTCCGAGCACCACTCGGGCGCGATTCCTTGGCCTGTCAAACCTGACTTCTCGCTG
Organism: Phycisphaerae bacterium; assembly: GCA_016793195.1. Classification (GTDB taxonomy): domain Bacteria; phylum Planctomycetota; class Phycisphaerae; order Phycisphaerales; family UBA1924; genus JABWBC01. The sequence continues at coordinate 5,348 of JAEUJA010000057.1, read as the reverse complement.
AGTAGGTGTCGGGACAAGCCGGAGGATCGCGGCGACCCGGGAAGCACACCTGTTTTCGAGGAGACTTTCGATGAACCGCACACTCTCGGCCGCCCTCGTGCTGGCCACCCTTTCGGGCACCGCCGCCGCCCAATGCAACTCGTGGCGCTACGGCGTGCCGGACTTTGACCAGCGCCGCAGCGCCCTGCCCAGCAACGGCAACAACTACTGCGTGCCGACCGCCCTCTTGAACTGGATGGGCTACTTCGCCAACCACGGCCTGCCCAACGCGATGGGCACGTCCAGCTCCAACTGGGCCTCGTCGTCCAACTACAACACCGTCACCAGCCGCCTGTCGTCGATGGGCAACTTCTGCGACACCGACCCCGACGGCGGGACCAGCCTGGGCGACGCCGTCGAGGGCTGCGTGGACTACCTCGACGCCCGCAACGTCGGCTACCCGTTCTTTGTCTACGGCTTCGCCGCCAACGATGAATGGACGCCCTCGCCCAAGAAAATGGCCGCGTGGATGAACATCTACGGGTTCGTCAACATGCACTACGGGCACTGGGAGTGGGACGGCGGCGAGTGGGAGCGCAACGGCGGGCACGCGACCACGCTGGTGGGCGTGTTCGATTACTGCGGGAGCACGCCGTTCGTCGGCTTCAGCGACCCGTGGACCGGGGGCGACGAATCGAACACGGCGCAGTCACCGTTCAAGATCAAGTTCTGGCAGCCCGAGAAGCTCTTCGCCGATTACGACGGCGACGTAATGCACCGCTGGATCAAGCGCACAGACGACCCCAACAAGATCAAAGTCCTGGACAAGTACATCGTGATCTTCCCGCTCATGGCGCTCACCAACGACACCGTCGCGCACCAGCTGGACTTCTATACCCCGCCCGCGGTCAACACCACGCCAGGGCCCCAGCTCGACATGAACATCGTGTCGCCGACCGGCGGCGCGATCCTGGACGCGCTCCTCCACCCGGCGGACGCCAGGGTGATCATCGCCGTCAGCCCCGCGCACTCGCTCCCCGCCGGCCTCTTTGCCTTCGATCCATCCGACCAGTCGAACGTCAAGCTCGTCGACCTGCCCTGGACTCCCAAGATGGTCAAGAACGATCGGCACGGGAACATCCTGGTGCTGGGCGACGGGAGCGTCCGCAAGTACCGCGTGCTCGCCGACGGGAGCGTGAGCCTGCTCCAGGACCTCTCGACGCGCACGCCCTACGACGCCATGTGCGTCGACCCCGTCAACGACGACATCTACCTGCTCGACGTGGGCGGGAGGCGACTCAAACGCTACGACGGCGGCGACCTCTTGGGCACGCCCTACAACGGCATCCTCCCCACCACCATGACCATCACCGGCCTGCCCTCGATCGATGTCAGCGCCGTGCAGCACAAGCCCTTCATCACCTGGTCGGGCGGCACGCAGATCCTGAAGCTCGCGCCCTCCGCCGCCGCCGCCGCGTGGAACATCGAGACCGCCATCGGCGCCGGGCCCAACCCCCGCGCCCTCAACGTCATCGACGGCGACCGCATCACCTACTCCGCCAACGGCGTGGTCCGCGAACTCGAGCTCGACCCCAACAACCGCTACGTCCCCACCACCACCCCACTGCTCGACGGGATGCCCGCCGGCGACTTCCTCTTCGTCCCGCGCTCCCAGACCAACTTCGACCCCGACAAGCACACCCTCCCGGGCTGGGTCAGCAACCCCGACCCCAACGACAACACGCCCGAGCAGGAGCTCTGCGTCGCGGACTACAACGTCGACGGGTTCGTCAACGGCGACGACTATGACCTCTTCGCCAGCGACTTCGAGGCCGGACGATTCACCGCCGACCTCAACTTCGACGGCTTCCTCAACGGCGACGACTACGACGTCTTCGCGTCGCACTTCGAGGCCGGGTGCTGAGAACGAAGCCATCGGGTATCGGGCATCAGGGAGCAGAAAGAAGAGACGCAGAGACGTAGAGACGAAGTGACAAGCACGCAGAACAAAGCCCCCGGCGATATGTCGGGGGCTTTTCATTGGGTTCAACGACTCGCGCCGTCCGCCCGCAGCTCGATCGCGTCGATCCCGAAGTTGTACGCGCTCGCCAGCGGGTGCTTGGCGACCACGGTGAACGCGATCTCGTGCGTGCCCTTCGGCAGCTTCTGCCTCCCCAGCGAGATTGGCCCGGAAGGGAGCACGATCGTGTCGGCCCACAGGTCAAACGCCTGGCCCATCCGCCGCCCCGCGATCGTCGCCTGCACCTGCCCATAATCCGGCGCCAGCGTCGCGTAGACGATCACCTCGTACCAGCCCTCGCGCGGCACATCGAGCTTGAAGCCCAGCGAACCGTTCTTCTCGGCGCGGCAATACAGCTGCGCGTGCTCGCTGAAGCCGTACCACGAAAAACCGAGCATGTCCTGCGGCGAGGCGTTGACTTTCGTCGCCTCGACGATGGGGAGCGTCTCAAACTCGGCGATGACGGAGGCCGTGGCGGGCGACGGCGCGCCGGGCTGGGCCGCGCTGTCGACACGCCCAGCGTCCCGCGAGTTCTCGCGCGGCGGGTCGATGCGTCCCGGCGTGTTCTGCGGCCCGGTCATCGCAAAGCGCGCCCGGCGCTCCAGCATCCACTTCACCGTGCGCACCTGGCGCGGCGAAAGCGTCTTGGTCGGCGAGTCGTAGTACGACATGATGTTGTCGCGACAGATGGGCACGTCGCGCTCGCCCAGGCGCACCGCCTTGGTATCCAGGCACGCGATCTCGCTGATCATCGGGTCGGGCGGCGTGTCGTCGAAGGGATCGCCGGCGAAGATCGAGGTGTCGTTGTTGGCCGCCGCCAGCGCCGTCGCGGCGTCGGCGACGGTCTGGTACGAGCCCGCGAAGGTGTGGGGCAGGCCGAAGTAGTGCCCGATCTCGTGCGCAAGCAAGCTGATGTTCTGATGTCCGCACACGCCGGTCGACGCAAAGCCGCAGCCGACGACGTAGTTGAGATCGGCGGCCGAGAACGAGTTGCCCGTGGGCGTCGAGGCGTTGCCCCAGCGAAAGAAGACAACGAGCGTTTTCGGGTAGCTCGCGGCGACGCGGCGCATGTCGAGGGAGACGTCGGTCAGGTCGGCCCGCCTGTCGAGTCCGGCGGGCATCGTGTTGTTGATCCGCGTGGACTTCAGGTCGTGAAAGTCCTTCTCGGGGTCGAAGACAAAGCGGAGGCCCGCGGGCTTGTAGACCGAATCGGCGAACTGCAGCCAGCGCGAGACTTCCTCGGGCGAGATGAGGGTCTGGCGCTGGCCGTTGTCGTCACTGACGCGCAGGGCGGTGACGCGCACGGGGGTGAGGGCGGGGGCACGTTGGCCTGACGCGCTCGCGGCGTGCGGGATCGAGTCGGCCGTGGCTGTCGCGGCGGGGTCGGAATCACCGCCATGCGCCGCGCACACGCCGATCCCCGCGACGCCGAGCAGAAGGCACATCAACCAAGCAGCGGGGGCGTTCATGCGCCGAGCGTACCACGCGGCGGCGCGAACGCGGGGCGATTCGCCGATCGCCGCCGCTCCCGCCCCTAGAATCCCGGCGGAGAACCCTTCATGCCCGACGAACCGCGCCATTTTCTCGAACAGATCATCGACGCCGACAACGCCTCCGGGAAGTGGGGCGTGTGGTCGCCCCCCGAATGCACCAGCGGCCAGGCCGCCGGCTCGCCCCGCGTTCACACCCGCTTTCCGCCGGAGCCCAACGGCTACCTGCACATCGGTCACGCCAAGAGCATCTGCCTGAACTACGGCCTGGCCGAGCAGTTTGGCGGCAAGTTCAACCTGCGCTTCGACGACACCAACCCATGCAAGGAAGAACAGGAATACGTCGACGCGATCAAGGAAGACGTCGCGTGGCTGGGCGGCGCGTACGAGGGCGCGTTCGGCGGCGGGGTCTTCTGGGCCAGCGATTACTTCGCCCAGATGTTCGCCTGGGCCGAGGAACTGGTCGCCAAGGGCCTGGCGTATGTGTGCGACCTCACCGCCGAACAGATGAGCCAGATGCGCGGCGACCTCAAGACGCCGGCGCGGAGTCCGTTTCGTGATCGGAGCCCGGAGGAGAGCCTCGACCTGCTCCGGCGCATGAAGGCCGGCGAGTTCCCCGACGGCTCAAAGACGCTGCGCGCCAAGATCGACCTGGCCTCGCCCAACTTCGTGCTGCGCGATCCGGTGATGTACCGCATCGTTCACGCGTCGCACCACAACACGGGCGACGCGTGGTGCATCTATCCGATGTACGACTGGGCCCACTGCCTCGAGGACTCGCTCGAGGGGATCACGCACTCGATCTGCACGCTGGAGTTCAGGAACAACAGGCCGCTCTATGACTGGTTCATCGACGCAATCAATCAGGGTCGCACCGCGGACGGCTCGGGCAACTTCGGGAAGCTCGTCCATCATCCGCAGCAGATCGAGTTTGCCAAGCTGAAGCTGACGTACACCGTGATGAGCAAGCGATTCCTGCTCCAGCTCGTGAAGGATGGGCGCGTCAGCGGGTGGGACGATCCGCGGATGCCCACGCTCCGCGGGATGCGCCGGCGCGGCTACACCGCCGCCGCGATCCGACGACTCTGCAAGGACGTCGGCGTGACGACGCAGGAAAGCGTCATCGACGTGGGTCGTCTGGAGAATTGTCTGCGTGACGAGCTGAACAAGAGCGCGCCGCGGCGGATGGCGGTGCTCAGGCCGCTGAAGCTGCGGATCGTGAACTGGAACGAGGGCGGGGCGGCGGACCGCGTGGAGATGATGAGCGCGATCAACAACCCCGAGGACGAGAGCGCCGGCACGCGCCCCGTGGCGTTCACCGGCGAGCTCTTAATCGAGCGCGACGATTTCATGGAGAACCCGCCCAAGAAGTTCTTCCGTCTGGCGCCCGGGGCCGAGGTGCGCCTGCGATATGGATACTGGGTCAAGTGCGTGGATGTCGTGAAGGACGGCGCGGGCAACGTGATCGAAGTGCTCTGCACGTATGACCCGCAGACGCGGGGCGGGGATGATCCGCCGCCGGCCGCGGACGGCACGGTTCGCAAGGTCAAGGGGACCATCCACTGGGTTTCCGCCACGCGGAACGCCAAGGCCGAGGTGCGAGTCTTCGATCGACTTTTCAGCGTCGAAGCGCCCGGCGAGCGCACCGGCAGTTTCTTCGACGACCTGAATCCCAATTCGCTCGATGTGTTGCGCGACGCGGTGCTGGAGGAAAGCCTGGGCCGGGCGACGCTCGGTGATCGTTTCCAGTTCGAGCGGCTTGGCTATTTCTGTGTCGACCAGGACAGCCGCCCCGGCGCGGTCGTGTTCAACCGGAGCGTGACGCTGAAGGACGCATGGGCGAAGGAGGCGGCCAGGGA
>JAEUJA010000035.1 GCA_016793195.1 Phycisphaerae bacterium | reverse complement strand
CACGACCGCGAGCATTCCATCCAACGCCCACCAACCCGCGGCAACCAAGCCGGGGGTCGCGGAGTCCGCGGCCAGTCTCCCGCTCATCGTCTTCATCGCCGCCGAGCCCGAGTACGACTCCCCCACCTCGCTCGGCGCGCTGGCGAAATCCCTCGATCCGGCGCGCTTCCGCACCACGCTGCTCACGCCCGCGCCGAACCAGGACATCGCCGACAATCTCCCCGGGACCGAAGTTCTCGACCACGCCGCGGCTGTCGTCCTCTGCGCCCGCTTCCAGCGCTGGCCCGCCGAACAGCTTGCGCCGCTGGAGCGATACCTCAAGCGTAGCGGCGGGATCGTCGCCCTCCGCACCAGCACCCACGCCTTCGCCTACGACGCCGCGAGCCCGCTCTCGTCGTGGAACTCCTTCGGCCCCCGCGTGCTCGGCGCGCCGTGGATCTATCACTACGGGCACGATTCATCGACCGCGGTGGACATCGACCAGGCCAACCACGATCATCAGCTGCTCCGTGGTGTCGCGCCATTCACCTCGCGCTCGTGGCTCTACTGCCTGAACCCGCCGTCAACGCCCACACTCGGCACGTTCCCGCCGACCGGCGCGAGCGTGCTCCTGCGCGGGAAGTCGCTCGATCAATCCGGGGCCGCCCCCGCCGACCGCCCCATCGAGCCCGTGGCGTGGACGCTCGAGAACGAATGGTGCGGGCGCGTTTTCACAACCACGCTCGGGCATCCCGACGATTTCAAGAACGAAGGATTCGTGCGCCTGCTGGGCAACGCCATCGGATGGGCGAGCGAAGCGCGAGCGGACACGAAAGGCCAAACGGCTCAGCCCTCGCGCGACACAAAGTAGAGTCCGCCCAGGCACGCCGCCGTGATCAGCCACGACAGCGCGACCGACGCGACAAAGTAGGGAAACACGCACAGCGCCAGCCCGGTGAGGGCGTGCGGGAGGCGCTGGGCCTTCTTGCCGTACATGAACAGCCCCAGGCCGATGAGCCCGATGAACAGGCCGGAGAATAGCGACGCGGGGTTTCCGAGGTCCATGGGAACAACCATCGACGCTCGCGCCTCGCGGGCCCGGCGTCGTTCGCCGGATGCACGGTCGCCCGTGCCGCCCATGCCGAACGCGCGGGGCGAAGCGCGGTCCCGCGTTGAATCTCGGACGTGGCCATTCCGGCACCACAAAGGCGAAGCCTATCGGGTCGCTGCTTCGTGGCCTCTTCCAAAAAAAACACGCCCCGCGTTCGGGTAAAACGCGGGGCGAGGGGTATCAGGATCGTTCATTCACACGTACGACGAAAAACTCATTTGGAGCGTGAGACTTTTCGGAGCTACGAACAAAGGAACGACGCCTGACGGAACGAGTCCGTCACGGAACACATCAGCGGCGGCGACGAGCCGCGGCAAGGCCCGCAAGACCGAGCAGCGCGGCCGCGCCCGGGGTCGGGATCAGCTGCCAGCCCATGTTGGCGACCGGAGCGCCGCCGAAGTTGATGAGGTTGCCGGCGGGGTTGCTGGTCGTGAAGAACGAGCCGGCGCCGGTGGTCTGGAAGAGCGTGTCGTTGCTGTTGCCGATGGTGGGCGGATCGAAGAGGCCGATGCCCATGTTGTCGAGCTGGGCGGCGGTCGCGCCCGTGGCGCCGACGTTGTTGTCGAACGTGATGCCGGCCCAGAGATTGGTGGTGGTGAGCTTGAAGCCCGCGCCGAGGGTGCCGGTCAGGAGCGTCACGCCGCTGCCGAAGCTGAAGGCGTTGAAGGTGTAACCGATGTTCGCGGTGGTGTCATTGTAGTAGGTGCCGGGGCCGCCGCCGGCGCCGTCGGCCAGCCAGAAGCGGATGCGGGCGCGGCAGCTCACCGCGGTCGCGTTGAAGTTGGCGACGGCGAAGGTCATCTGGGTGACCTGCTTGCCGACGAAGAACGGATGAATGCCGCGGAGGTCATCGGCGACCAGGCGCGTGATCGTGTTGCCGCTCTGGTTCTGCGACCCGCCGTTGGCGAAGCCCTGGCCCAGGAAGTTGGTCGTGTTGTCGTAGTAGGGATTGCCCGCGCGCGTCGTGTTGAACGTCGTCGCCTGGCCGAGGTCCGCGTGGCCAACCGCCACCAGATCGCCCGCGAGAATATCGCTAGCGCTGGCCGACCCGGCGACCATCGCCAGGCCGATCAAACCGGAAATCATGCTCTTCACTTGAAACCCTCCTAATCAAGAGCACTGCGAGAAACGGCCCGGGCAACGCGCCCACGCCGCGGAAACGAGAACACCCTCCCCTCGGCCGTGACCGACCGAGTTCGACGCACTCTTGGGCTTAGAAGGCTCGCACTTCCCGGTGTGATTTGACCCTCCCCTCGGCCTCGCGGCGCAAGGGATCACTCGGATCAGTCACGACCGCGAGAACACACCGGGCGGAAACAGCGCAAACTCTCTCTCCCAAAAGAACGTCTCTCCATGCGCAGTATGAACGCAAGCCTTGCGCCTGTCAAGAGAGAGAAGCCGACCCACCCGACCAAATGTCGGCAATACCGGCGCAGTTCACCCACAACAACCCTAACACATGCCGATTTTTGACTAGTCAGCGTGCCGTTCGCGCAATCTCGGACTTAGTCGCAGGGTGAGCTGGGCTAGCTCAAAGTCCCCCAGCCAGTCCGAAAGCGTCGCCGCGGCTTCATCCGCCGGGGTCTCGGCCCATGACACGGCGCACGCCGCCCCGAGCTGCCGGGCCGCGATCGCCCGCAGCCTCGTCAGCGATTTATCGCCGCGGAGCGCGACGAACTCATAGTCCTCGTTCATGAAGATCACGGTCGGGACCCGCAGCCCGCCGCAGATCCGCACATGCTCAGCCAGTTCCTTCTCCCGATCGCGGTCCACGAATCTCAGCTCGATGCACGGGTTTGCCTCGGCGATCCGAGACAGCATCGGGCACTGGGCCGAGCAATCGCCGCACCACAACCCCGACGTTACGAGCACCGGCATCCGGCGCGTGAACGACGCGACCAATTCCCGCTGCGCCGGCGAGAGCGCGACGCGCGCGAGAGCGCGCGACCACGACTCGCGCTGGTCGGGCGTGCCGCCCGAGACATACTGGTCATACGACAACCCGCGGTCGAATGCGGCCCTGAGCATTTGCGGCGTGAGCATGCGGAAGGGTACGGCGGACAACCCGATTCGCCAAAGTTCAAATCGCTAAAGCGCTAAATGAAACACCGAAACGGCGAGACAGCGAAACCGCGAAACCGCGAAACCGCGAAACCGCGAAACCGCGAAACCGCGAAACCGACGGATGGTCAAACGATGGACCTGACCACGTCAAATGCGTAGCGAGCACTTCGCCACTTCGCCACTTCGCCACTTCGCCACTTCGTGACTCCGTGACCCCCTTGCCTTCCTACTCCTCGAACGCGATCGGCCTGATCGCAAAGTCGTACAGCCCCGCCACGTCTTTGGCCGACTTCTTCTCGAGATTGCTGATCTGCTTGATGATCGGCTTGGGGTCGTCGGCCGCAAGCTTGCCCAGCGTCTGGAACTTGTGCGACAGGATGTCCTTCAGGTCGACCTTGTCGGGGCCCATCGCGTTCCGCGCGTGCCCGCCGGGGTACATGACCAGCCCGCTGTCGTGCACGTTGCCTTGTTCGTCGGTGATGACCATCGACGTCGGGATGCCCTCGGGATACTTGCGGTCGTATTCCTCGCCGCCCCACTCAAACGTCATCTTCGCCATGAGCGCCCGCGTCAGGTCGTCGTGGATGGCGCGCTTCTCAAAGTCGTGCGGCGTGAGCATCAGGTCTTTCCATCCGAGCTTCGCGGACTTCTTGGCCGCGCGAAGCTCCAGCGCCTTGCGCAGCATCGTGCAGACCAGGTACAGCATCGAGTGGTCCGCCGACTGGCGCGTCTTGGGGTCGCGCTTGGCCGGGTCGCCGATGATGCCAAACGCCGGCTCGTAGGCGCGCACCACGATGGACTGGATGCAGTCGCCCGACTGATCGTCGAGGATGGAGGGGGCTCGCCCGATGAGGTTGATGAGCCCCTGCAGCGCGCCCGCCGACTGGTGCTCGTAGAGCCCCAGCTTGAAGTGCATGCCCATCACCGTGAAGTCAGAGCCGGCCCGCGACAGCACGAGGTCAAACGGCGAAGCGTCCTTCTTCTGCGTGTTGGCGCCCGTCGCCCCCACCTTCTGGAACATCTGCCCAGGCCCCTCGAAGATGCGGAAGATCGCCTCGGGGTTGCGGAAGATATCCCGCGGCCCGAGGAACCCCGCCATCGATCGCTTCACCGCAAGGATCGCCGCCTCGGTCGAGATCGCCGCCGACGCGCCCTTGCTGTCCGAGAGCTGCTTGCCGGCACGGATGGCGCGGAACGGGATGGAGTGGGCCACCACCATGCCGATCGCCGACTCAATCTGCTCGGCGGTCGCGCCCATCATCGCGCCGAACGTGGCCGCCGACGCGATCGCACCGTGGACCACGTGGTCGATCTTGTACGTCTTGAGGCTGAAGACCTCGGCCAGTCGCCCGCGGATTTCATCCAGCAGGATCATGCCACGCAGGGCAAACTCGCCGCCCTTGCCGCGGAGTTGCGCCGCCGCAACGGGCACCGAGTAGAAGTCGTTGTGCCCGAACTCGCCGGCGCGGTGGTGCGGGCGCTCTTCCGAATATCCGAAGTTTGTGCCGTTGGAGTCCCACTCGCGCACCGCGGCACAGTTCGCCACGATCGCCTTCTCCACCGCGACATCCTGCGTCGACGCAAACACCGGCACGCCCGTGCGCACGCACGCCTTGGCCCATGGCACGCCCGCAAGCGAGCCGGAGCCCGCGCCGGGCGTGACGTACTGTGCCGCCTCGCGCCGCAGGAGCGTCGGGGCGTTGGTGCCCAGCGCGATCGCGGACAGGCCGCAGATCACCGCGTCGGTGTGGAACTGATTGGCCCGCTCGAGCACCTCGGCGTCGGGCCGCCCGCGAGTCTCCGGGTCGTCGGACATGAACTCGATCGCGAACTTCGCCAGGCCCAGCGCCTGGTTGGTGTCGGCCTGAAGAACGACGTGCATTTTCTCGGGCATCGGTGTGTTCCTTGGGAAGAGCGCAAGCGTAAGCCGCGAAAGGGCGAGCGTCCAAAGTCCACGCGGGCATCTCGCGCCGAGGCCGCCCGATGCTATGAAAAACACCGCCCTCGCGAGCGGTGTCGTGGAATCACCAGGATTTCAGGTCGTCTCAGCCGCCCATCGCGACCCGCAGCGGCTCGGTGATCGTCGTCTGCAGGCCCGCCTCGCTGGCCTTGGTCATGGTCGACCTGGCCATGTCGTTTTTGCCCTCGGCCTGCAACAGCACCACCGTGCTCAGCCACGCCCGCGCCGAACCGGTGCGTGCCGCTTCGTCCAGCGTCGCTCGCTGCAGCCGCTTCATCTGATCGAGCGTGATCCCCGCGGCGTCGCCATCGAACGGGCGCGACGCCAGCGTCGGATCGGTGGCGTACGCGTCGTACACCCAGCCCGTGCCCGACTCGACTTGGCCCTGGTCGATCGCGATCAGGCCCATCAGTCGCTTGGCGACGGCGTCGGCCGGGTGGTCGGTGATGTACGCGCGCAGGCCGGTGATCGCTTTGGTCGCGTCGCCCATCGACCAATACAGCGTCGCGGTCTGCGGATCAATCGCCAGCGGATTCACGCGATAGACCGTGTCAACCACCACCGGCTGGCTCACCACCGTTGTGGACTGATACACGATCGGGCGCGAGACCACCACGGGCTGCTCGACAACCACCGGCCGCTCGATCACGACGGGGCGTTCAACAACCACGGGGCGCTCGACATAGACCGGGCGCTCGACATACACGGGGCGTTCGACGTAGACCGGCGTCGGGCAGGGTGCGACGACAACCGGAGGCGGGCAGTACACGGGCGGCGGGCAATACACGACGGGCCGGGGCGGGGGGCAATAGACCGGCGGGCACGGGTTGTACCTCGGCCTAGGCGGATCGCAGCGATCCCACCCGCGGTTGTACCCGCGGTCGTAAGTCGAAATCCGCGCGTAGCCGTTGTCCCAGCCGAAGCCGACGGACACAGACACCGACGAGCGGCTGTCGTGGCGCGACGAGCCCCAGTGGCTCGATCCGCGGCTCCACCCGCGATCATCGCCGCGCCCTCGGTTGCTCCATCCATCCGGGCCGGCCAGCGCGGCGCCGGCGAGCGAGGCGACCACGAGCGAAGCGGCGAGCGGAGCCAGACGCGACGCGGAACGGAGCGCACACATCGGAAGTCCCCCTTTTCGGGCGGGCGGCGCTCGACACGGCGCTCAACCGCCACAAGGTTAGTACCCGCAAGCATAGCAGAAGTTCCATCGGGCGTCGCCTTCGGCATTCCTCAGAATCACGCGGCGAATGTAGAAATCCCGAGCTCCGCCGCCTCCCGAACGCGCGACGTACCGGGCGCCAAGTCCTGTGCGGAACGCACATCCGGCGTGGGATTCTGTGGTTGGCTGTGGGATCGCGTCCGGCGCGTTCTCTATCTTCACATGATCCACGCCGACGCCGCTCCTCGCCCTAATTCCTGCGTCACGGGCGATCTTGGTCCATCAGCACGCCGCAGTAGAGGCAATTGACGCGATCACCCGCAATCATTCGTCCACACTTCCTGCACACCCGCGGGCTGGTTGCCACGCGCCCATCGAGCTTTCCGTCCGACAGATCGATGTCGCGCACGCGCGCCTCGATTTCCTCGCTCGATACCACTCCCTTCTGGGCGAGCAGTTCTCCCAGCGCCATCGTCATCAGCGTCAGCGATTCCACCGTGCGCTCCAACTCCGCGACACGAGCATCCGTGGTCCGCGAAGCCGCACGGGCGCTATCCGCCTCCGACTGAAGGTTTGAAATGCGGCTCTGCTGAATCAGGTCCCAGATCAGGTCGAACATCTCCCGCCCCTTCCAAAACAACCCTTTGTTTCCCGGCGTTGACTCCGGCATTTCCGCCGTCGCCCGCCCGCTCCCCTAGCATCTCATCCCGTCGCCAGGCGTGCCCTCGCTCGCCACGGTTTTCTCGCTTTTTCCACCGGCCCTCGGCCTTTCGCAGGAGTTTTCCATGACCGCCCAGCCCGTCATCCTCGCCGCCAAGCGCACCCCGATCGGCAAGTTCTTCGGCGGGTTGTCCAAGGTTCCCTCGCCCGTGCTGGGCTCGTACGCCCTCAAGGCCGCGGTCGATTCGATCGGCGGCTTTGACAAGCTGGGCGGGCAGATCGACGAGGTCATCATGGGCTGCGTGCTCCAGGCCTCGCTGGGCCAGAACCCCGCGCGCCAGGCCGCCCTCAAGGCCGGCCTGCCCGACACGATCTCCGCGGTCACGGTGAACAAGGTCTGCGGCTCGGGCCTCCAGGCCGTCATGCTCGCCGCCCAGTCCATCAAGGCTGGCGACAACAGCCTCGTCCTCGCGGGCGGGTTTGAGAACATGACCGCCTCGCCGCACTTCGCCAAGGTCCGCGAGGGCGTGAAATACGGCAACGGCACGCTGGTCGATCACATGGCCCACGACGGCCTTACCTGCGCCTTCGAGGCCTGCGCGATGGGCAACTCCGCCGATCACATCGCCAAGAAGTTCGAGATCAGCCGCGCCGATCAGGACCGCTTCGCCGTCCAGAGCCACCAGCGCGCCGCCGAGGCGACCAAGGCCGGGCACTTCAAGAACGAGATCGTCGCCCTCACCGGCGAGCAGTGCCTCGACAAGAAGAGCCCCGGCGTCGCCAACGACGAGGGCATCCGAGCCGACACCACGATCGACGGCGTCGCCAAGCTCCGCCCCGCGTTCACGCCCGACGGCACGGTGACCGCCGCCAACGCCTCGCAAATCTCCGACGGCGGCGCGGGCGTCGTCGTCGCCAGCCTCGCCAAGGCCGAATCCCTGGGCATCAAGCCCATCGCCAGGATTGTGAGCTATCACACCTCCGGCATCGCGCCCAAGGACATCTTCGCCGCGCCCATTGAGGGCATCAAGGGCGCGCTGGCCAAGGCCAAGCTCTCGGTCAACGACATCGACCTCTTCGAGATCAACGAGGCCTTCGCCGCCCAGGTCCTGTGCAACATCAAGGCCCTCAACATCCCCGAGTCCAAGCTCAACATCTGCGGC
>JAEUJA010000022.1 GCA_016793195.1 Phycisphaerae bacterium | reverse complement strand
AAAGTCGATCTTCGGCCCATAAAACGCCGCCTCGCCGGGCTCTTGGCTGAACGACACGCCCAGCGACTTCGCCGCGTCGATGCACGCGGCCTCGGCCTTGTCCCAGCTCTCGGCGCTCCCGGTGTACTTGCTGCTGTCCGGATCGCGGAGGCCGACGCGCACGCGGTAGTCCTTCATGCCCAGCGTCGCGAAGATCGTTTTCACCAGAGACAAGCACCCCTGAATCTCGCCGGGGATCTGGTCCTCGGTGCAGAAGAGGTGGGCGTCGTCCTGGGTGAAGCCGCGCACGCGGGTCAGGCCGTTGAGCTCGCCCGATTGCTCCCAGCGATACACCGTGCCGAACTCGGCCAGGCGCACGGGCATGTCGCGGTAGGAGTGGGGGCTGCTCCCGAAGATCTTGGCGTGGTGCGGGCAGTTCATGGGCTTGAGCATGAAGCCCTCGACGAGCTTGTCGTCGGCCATGACGCGATCGGCGGCGATGGTGGTGGCCTTGGTGCGCTCGTTGATGCCGTCGGCCAGGCGCTGCGACACGCCCTCGATCCGCCGCATCATGTCGGCGCACGAGCACCCCTCGACGCACAGCTTCTCGAGCGCCTGGCGCTCGACGATCGGCGCAAACTGCGAGTCCTTGTAATACGGGAAGTGACCTGAGGTCTTGTAAAGCTCGAGCGAGCCGATGTGAGGAGTGAAGACCTCGGTGTAGCCCTGCTTCTTGAGCTCGGCGGCGATGAAGGTCTGCAATTCCTTGCGGACGATCGACCCCTTGGGGGTCCAGAGGATCAGGCCCTGGCCGACGGTCTCGTCGATGTGGAAGAGGCGCAGGTTCTTTCCGATGACGCGGTGGTCGCGCTTGGCGGCCTCTTCGCGCTGCTTCAGATACTCATCGAGTTCGCCCTGGGTGGCGAAGGCGGTGCCGTAGACGCGGATGAGGCGGTCGGAGTTTTCGTCGCCGTGCCAGTAGGCCGACGCGAGGGACATGACGCGGGCGGCGCCGATGCGCGCGGTGGAGGGGACGTGCGGGCCGCGGCAGAGGTCTTCCCAGTTCTTGCCGGGGGTGCCGGTGGCGTAGAAGGAGAGTTTGCCAGATTTCGGCGCCTGCATCGGATCAACGAACGCTCTGGTCCCCGGATCAATGGTGACAGGTTGCATTTGCTCGACTTCGCCAGATGGAAGTCCTTGCGCCGCAGCGGTCATCGCTCGACAGGCATTGTCAATTTTGTATTTGTTCTGCTCGTTGAGAAGGCGCTGAATGCCATCGCGCCATGGCTGCTCATATCTGGTAAACGCCCGATCTTCCTTGATGATCTCCGCCATCCGATTGTTGATGGCTTCGAAATGATCGCTCGAGATCTTGAGCCCTTCGGGAACGTACATGTCGTAGAAGAAACCCGTATCGGTCGGAGGCCCATACGCCAGCAGGACCTTCTCGCCCTTCGAGTTCGCCCCGATCACATCCTGGATCGCCTCGGCCATGACATGGGCCGCCGAATGCCGCATCAGAAACAACGCATCCGCCGACGCCGCCTGCCCCGGCTTGGGCGCGGTGACGATCGCCAGCGTCGCGTCCTTGTCGATCATGGTGGAGAGGTCGCGGAGTTCGCCGTCGATCTTGGCGCCGATGGCGGCCTTGGCCAGGCCGGCGCCGATCGACGCGGCCACGTCCTTGGCGCTGACCGCATTCGGGAAGGACTTCTTGTCGCCGTTGGGCAGGGTGATGGTGGGCATGGTGTGGTCTCGTGTCGATCTGATGTCCAAGACTTCGGTGTGGTCCGCGATTCGGTCGTGAAAGCAAGCGACCCGGCTTGATCGTGCCGGGTCGCGTGTGAGCTGCAACTATGTCCGCGTCCGCCGGCTTCAGGCGCGGGATTCATCCGTGGTCGTCGTCGTCGTGGTTGGCGTCGGGCCGGTCATGGCTCCAGTATACACCGGTCCGTGCCCCGAAGTTCCGCCTTCAACCTCGCGCCCCGCCGCGCCTTTGTCGCGCGCCTCTTCCCTCGCCCTCGCGCCCGTCTCCCGACACTCCGCCGCAACCCCAGTCTCCTCCCGCGGCACAAGCAGCGAGAACCGCCGATTCGACGCCGGGAAGTCCACCCCCATCGCAAACGCATACACCACGCCCACCCCGATCGCCACCAGCCACGCGCTCAACGGCGCCGCGCCCGCAGGAATCGCCACCGGCGACGCCACGCACGTGCACGCCGCCCCCGCCGCGAACATGGCGATGCACAACCACTGATACGAGTGCAGTCCCGCCCACACCTTGGTCTGCGGCTCACCCCTGAAGTGCTCCTCCACAAACCTCGTCAGCCCCGTCAACACCAGATACAACCCGACGATCATCGACGTCGGCACGCCCGCGCCCCAAAGCCGCCACAGCAGCCCGAACACCAGCACGCCGTTCAGGATCGACCACACCTGCGTCGGCTTCACCGGCCGGCCCCGCCACCCCGCCAGCGCACACACGCGCGACGCCGCAACGTGATAATGAATGCCGTCCGCCGACTCCGATCGCTCGCCGTGGCAGCACCCCTGCACCAGGCATCGCAACCGTCCGATCGCCTGGATCAGCGGCCCGGCCGTCGCCAATCCCCCCGCCAGCAACCACGTCGCCTCGCCACGCACAAAGACGCACGCGACCACCGCCAGCGCGCACGCGATCACATGCCCAAAGTACCCGAACGGGCGCGACAACCGCCCGCCCCCCTCCATGAACTGCCCCCACGCCCCCGCGCCCACAAGCCCCGCCAGCACCACCATCGCGTACCACCCGTGCAACTCGCCCGGCATGAGCACGCACGCGATCAGCGACCCCACCCCCGCCGCCAGGCCCGCATACAGCGCGTGCACCAGCACCCGCGCCGGACCGACGCGCACCGACCACCACCCGTTGGCAACCCGCTCACACACCCGCACCAGCCCGCGATACAGCCGCGCGTGATGATGCGCGATCAGGAACAACACCACCCCCGCGACAAGGTCCAGCAGCGCGTGCATCCCCGTCGTCCAGCACGAAGCGCAAATCGCAATCGAAACCGCCCACGCCAGCCGCCACGCACCGCCACGCCGCGACACCAGCCACGCGCTCGACAACGCCCAGTACACATGGAACGACGGCAGCGCCACCCGCCCCGCCAGCCCGTCCGCCCGCTCCAGTTCGAGCAACCAGCCCAGCGCCCCGCCCCCCTCAAACGCCCGCGGCGGCGTCACCACCGGAATCGCCAGGTAGCACCAAAATCCGATCACCATCGCCGCGATCGCGCTCGTCTGGAATCGCCGCAAATCACGCGACCGCGCCGACAAGAGCGGTGCGACCATTGCCAAGGGATACGCCAGCACGTACACCGCCTCGGTCCACACCACCACCGGCGCGCCGCGCTCGAACCCAAACTCCACCCGCGCCGCGCCCGGCCCCGGCAGGTGCCCGATCGCCTCATACAAAACCGCCCACGGCAGAAGCACCGTGAACCAGCACGAAAACCGCGTCGACCATGCCGCCGCCTCACCCGTCTCCGGCACAAGCGACAGCCACGCCCGCCCCCGACGCGCCCCGAGGCGACGCTCCGTCGCGCGATGCTCGTACCCCATCACCAGCGCCGCCACCCCCAGCCCCGCGATCGGCGTCACGATCCACAGCCCCGCGCCGCTCCCCGTGGCGAGCGCCGCCCCGGCGCACACCAGCACAAACCCCGCATAGATCGGGTGGTTCAGCAACGCGAACGCCCCGCTCTCCACACGCTGCGTCGGTGGATACGCGTTCATCGGCAGCGCCCGCGCCTTCCGCCATAGCTCCAGCATCGAGAGCGCCACGAGCCCCGCGCCCCCGATCGCAAACGCCCCGCCAACCACCGGCCACTCCACGCCCGCCGGCGACGCCACCGCAAGCCGCGCCCACGCCGCCAGCCCCGCGGGGATCGCAAGGCAAAACAGCGTCGCGTACAGCACCTTGCCGGCGTTCATGGTCCACCCGCTCCCGCGGGCTCTCCCGCGGCGTCAGCCCTCGAACCGTCGAATCGTACTTCCTCGTGGATCGCCCAGCCCTGTTCCGTGCCTCCATCGCGCCGCGTCAACGTGCCGACGCTCTGCCACCGCCGCTCCCGCGCCGCCAGCATCCGCGCCGGCGTCCACGATCGCAGCCCCGGGATCACCGACACCAGCGAGTCACCCAGCGACTCGTCGCGCAGCGTCCGCACACGCGAAAGCACCAGCGACGCACCCTCACCTCGGACCACTCCCGCGCCGACACACCCATCCACATCCGCGCCACACGCCGCGCCCGCCACCCCGCCCTCATCAATCAGCACCAGCGTCCGCGGCTCCGGCCCCTCCCAGCGCAGCCACACCATCGACGACCTTTCGCCGATCCATCGCCCCCAGTGCATCACATCAATCGGCAGGTCCCAGGGCCTCAGGGTCATCGTCAGCCGTTCCGCATACCCAGGGCCGCGCACCAGCACCCCGGGCGCCCGCACCTCCACCATCGCCCGCCGATGGATCGGCCCCCATTCAACCACGCCGTCCTCGCGATCCAGCAAGCGGTGGGGCGGCGAGATCGGCCGCGCATCGTGACCGTGCCTGCCGCCGGCGCTTGTGCGGACGCCGTGCGTCGGGTCCGCGGGCCCGTCGAGAGGCGTGCACGCGACCGACAGGTCCAGCGAGCCGCACATCCACGACGTCCCTCGCGATGACGTGATCGGCATGTCCCCCGCCCGGATCGTCGCCCGATGCACCGCGCCGGCGCGCCCACGCAGGCCACCGCCGCTTATGTCATTCCCGTCCGCGCCGCCTCCTCCCGCCCCCGTCACCGCCCCGGTCACCGCCCCGGTCATCGCCCCGGTCATCGCCCCGGTCATCGCAAGGATCGCGCCATAGTGAAGATGGATCGGCCCAAGGCGCAGCACCGCCGCGTGCACCACCGCCGCACGCCCCTCCGCGTCCACCGCGTCGAAATACCACTTGTCCAGCAGAAACGCCCCCATGTGTCCAGTATAGCACACACTAACTACACCCGCCCCCGGATTTTTCGGAATCCCCGGATTGCTCGTTGACGGATATATCCATGCTCGATATATTGACCCCGGAGGTCCATCCCATGCTCACCGGGAACGAATCCGCCGAACTCGTCGTCCTCTCCCTCCTGGCCGAGGGCTCCAGCTACGGCTACCAGCTCACCAAGGACGCCGCCGCAAGGTCCGACGGACACCTCCGCCTCACGCCCGGCGTCCTCTACCCCCTCCTCCGACAGCTCGAAAACGAGGGCCTCATCACCAGCTCCTGGGACGCCGTCCGCGCCGCCGACGCCACCGACGCCGCCGACCAAGGCGAAGGCCGCAAGCGAAAGTGGTACCGCCTCGCCGCCAAGGGCAAACGCCGCCTCACCCAGCGCGTCGCCGCCTACGAAGCGCTCCGCAAGGTCATCGACGCCTTCGTCGCCTCGCCCTCCAGGCCGGAGGGCTCGCCATGATCGCGAGCCCCAACACCCCGGCCCGCAAGGCGTCCCCACACGATCCGCCCGCCGACACGCCCCCTTCCATCGCCGCCTGGCTCCACGCACTCTCCCGCCGCATGAACGTCCCCGCCTCCGAGCGAAAGGCCGTCTGCGACGAACTCGACGCCCATCTCCGCCAGCGCGTCCAGGAACTCATGCTCTGCGGCCTGCCCGAAGCCCGGGCCACCGCCGACGCCATCGAAGAACTCGGCGACGCGAGCCAGCTCGCGCTTCGCTACACCCAGGCGTATTCACATCCACGAAGGAGACGCATCATGCACATCGGATTGCTCGGAATCGCAGGAGCCGCCGTCGTCGCCGCCGTCACCACCCTGAGCGGGCCCGGGACCGTCATCCCTTCCTCCGCCTTCCAGCCCCCGCGCCAGGAAACCCCCGCGCCCCTCCGCGACCTCAAGGTAACCGCCGAGCCCAGCACCACCTGGGGCGACCTCTTCACCCACCTCGGCGCCTCCGCCAACATGCCCATCTTCATCCACTGGCCCCAGCTCCGCGCGCTCTCCGGCGGCGACGTCCCCGCCATCGAAATCCACGAAGCCATCGGCGTCCAGTTGGAGGGCTTCCCCCTCGACGCCGCGCTCGACATGCTCAACGACCACTACAACCTCTCCGACGACCTCGGCATCGCCTACCGCGTCCAAGACAACCGCCTCGTCATCGCCTCCGCCGCCTTCTTCGATCGCCACGAAACCACCCTCGTCACCTACGACCTCGCCGCCGCCATCGAAGCTCGCCGCCCCGACCTCGACGAAGGAAAGACCCACGCACAGATCGCCGAGGAAGTCGTCGCCCTCGTCAAGTCGCTCGTCCATCCCGATCTCTGGGTCGACAACGGCGGCGACCGCGCCCAGCTCCACACCTACGGCACAAAGCTCTTCATCTCCGCCCCCGCGCGCGTCCACCCCAAAATCCAGTGGGTCCTCGCCGAGATGGCCTCCGCCGTGCCCGCGCAGGCCCGTGACGCCGCCGCCGCCGACACGCAGGTCCGCGTCTTCCCCCTCAAGCACACCGGCGCCAGCGAAACCCTCCGCGTGATCCGACTGCTCGGGTCGCTCCAGCCCGTCGATTTCACCAAGGCCGCCGCGGACGATGCCACCAATTCCATCATCGTCCAATCCGCCCCGGACCTGCTCAACCGCGTCGCCGCCGCCATCGATGCGATCGACCAGCCCGCCAAGCAAGAACCAAAGCCCGTGTCGTCGCTCGACCCGCGCTTCCAGATCCGTGCCGCCGCCGACGGCGGGCTCGTCATCCGCGCCTCCGATGGCACCGAACTCCGCTGCCAGGAACTCAACATCGATCCCGAGGCCGGATTGCAGGCCGTGCCCATGGACGGAATGGGCCAACGCGTCCCCGTGCTCGGCGACCTGCCAATCCTCGCCCACTACTTCACCACGCCGCCGCGCACCGTCCCCCTCCGCGAACTCCCCCGATAGCGTTGGTTGAATCGACACGCCCAAGCCCCGTCTCCCTGAGGCGGGGCTTCTTCATTCCGATGCCGCGATGCCCGCGCCAATGACATCCGCACCCGCCTGCTCAAGACGAGTTGATCTGGCCCCCCACGCCCCGGATGAGCGAGTCCGCGAGCGAATCCGGGCGCTGGCCTTTCTCGAGCCTCGCGGGCGTGGATCTTCACCTGCTCCAGGTGGCGTGGCCAAGCCCGGCCTTGCGGCCTAACCACGTCGGGCTCGGCGCGAGCACGGGGCCGCGATCAAGAAACCGACCGTCAGAGGGCGTTCTTGCGATTCGACAGAGGCTCGTCAATCCCACTCGCGCATTGAAATCCACCTCAAAATCAGGTACAACGCGCCCGTGGGCGACTCAACCTCACAAACCCCCGGCGCGCTCAACAGCGTTCACGAACTCGGCGCCGACTCCGCCTCCAACTCCGATCTTCCGCCCGCGCAGATCGAAGCCAAGCCCATCGAACCCGAGCCGATCGAGACCATTTCCATTGAGACTAAGTTCACCTGGCCGCCCAAGGCGCCCGCGCCCGATGCCGAGACGATCGGGACCGCCGAAGGCCGTGCCGCCGCGCGCGACGCGAAGTCGCAGACTCGTGCTCGTCCCTTGCCGGCCGTCGAACGCGATCGAGTTTCGCTGCCTTTGGACGCCGGACCTGAGGCCCCGCGAAGGTCCGGGTCAAATGCGTATCGGCGCGAATCAGACGCACCCATTCCCGATACCGACTCCTCCTCCGACGCCTCCATCGACCTTCAACCTTCGCCCGCCGACACGCCCACATCCACCTGGAGCGACGCGATCGAGCGTTTCGAACGCCGCTGGCTCGGCCTGATCCACCGATCCTGGCGCACCCGCGCCCTGGCCGCGGGATGGCGCCCCGACTCCCCCGACACCTACTGCCCCTCCTGCGGCCAGGACATCGCCCGCTACGAACTCGACACCGACCAGCGCTGCTCCGCCTGCCGAGGTTCCCGCCTCGCCTGGGACGCCTTCATCCGACTCGGCCACCACGAAGCCCTCCTCCGCGACGCCATCCACGAGATCAAGTTCGAGCGCTCGCGCGCCCTCGCCCTCGACCTCGGCCGCCAGCTCGGCCACGCCATCCGCGCCCGCATGACCGCCGCCGCCCTCGAAAACGCAACAGTCGCCGTCTGCCCCGTTCCCACCACCTGGCGACGCCGCATGAGCCGCGGCATCGACCACGCGGGCCTCGTCACCGCCGGCGTTCGGGATTCGCTCGCAAACGCCCAATTCGTGCGTCTGATCCGCCGGGTGCATCGCCCGTCGCAGCGAGATGTGCCGCCCAGCCTGCGGGCGATAAACGTGGCGGGGGCGTTCAAGCGGCGACAAGACCTTCCACCGGGAACCGGGTTGGTCGTGCTGGTCGACGACGTTCGGACGACCGGCGCGACCCTCTCGGCCGCGTGCCGGGTGGTCCGAGGCCTGATCCAGCACTCCGATCGGGGCATCCCCGTCTGGGCCGCGGCGGTGGCGGTCGCGGGGGGTGGTGGAGAGCATTCGAGGGTCGGTTAGCCGTTCGATTTGAAGTTCGTAAAGTCTTGTGTTTCAGAGAGTTGAGAGATTTTCACGGTTTGCGTTGGTGGGCGGCTTGACCCCGGGGGCTTCGTCGTTATGCTTCCCCTCGCCAGTTGACTCACGGCACGCGGCCGGATGGCCGAGGGTGTCGTGCCCTCTTTGACAAGTGAACAGTCGGGATCCGCGCGAGAATGTGCGGTGCATGGGTCGGTTCACGCCGAGCCGCTTGGGAGCGGGCCATGCACCCACCAAAATTCCCAGACCAGAGGGTCACAGCTCTGGTCGCTGATTTCTCGTGATGGATTTTTCAACGAATCCCTCGTTGTTAGAGAATGAAATCAGCCAGAATCGTCGGGCGTAGCCGCCCGACGGCATCGATCAGGTCCTTGAGGCCTGGTCGGTGTGACCGGCCCAACCGAACGGTTGGGTTTGAACAGGTCAACTTTCCGTTGATTTTCACCGCCGGTGCAAACCGGTGGCTACGGACATCAATTGAAGAGTTTGATCATGGCTCAGATTGAACGCTGGCGGCATGGCTAAAACATGCAAGTCGAACGGGCCCGCAAGGGCTAGTGGCGAAAGGGTCAGTAATACGATCGAACGTGCCCCGAGGTGGAGGATAGGCATGGGAAACTGTGCGTAAGACTCCATGTGGTCCCCGGACCAAAGATTTATCGCCTCGGGAGCGGCGATCGTCCTATCAGCTAGTTGGCGGGGTAATGGCCCACCAAGGCGAAGACGGGTAGCAGGTGTGAGAGCACGACCTGCGACATCGGGACTGAGACACTGCCCGGACTCCTACGGGAGGCTGCAGTAACGAATCTTCCGCAATGGGCGAAAGCCTGACGGAGCAATGCCGCGTGCGGGATGAAGCGCCTATGGCGTGTAAACCGCTGTCAGGGGACGGAACCAATGATTGTCCCCAGAGGAAGTGGCGACTAACTCTGTGCCAGCAGTCGCGGTAATACAGAGGCCACGAGCGTTAATCGGAATCACTGGGCTTAAAGGGTGCGCAGGCGGCTCGGAAAGCGTTCCGTGAAATCCCCCGGCTCAACCGGGGAACTGCGGAGCGAACTGCCGAGCTTGAGACAAGTAGGGGCGGGCAGAACTGTAGGTGGAGCGGTGAAATGCGTAGATATCTACAGGAATGCCGATGGTGAAGACGGCCCGCTGGGCTTGTTCTGACGCTCATGCACGAAAGCGTGGGGAGCAAACAGGATTAGATACCCTGGTAGTCCACGCCGTAAACGATGTACACTAGACTGGTGCGGTTTTGACGCCGTATCAGTCGTAGGAAAACCGATAAGTGTACCGCCTGGGGAGTACGGTCGCAAGGCTAAAACTCAAATGAATTGACGGGGGCTCACACAAGCGGTGGAGCATGTTGCTTAATTCGAGGCAACGCGAAGAACCTTACCTGGGTTTGACATGTACGGATTAACTCTGTGAAAGCAGAGCCACAGTCGCAAGACCGGAACGTGCACAGGTGCTGCATGGCTGTCGTCAGCTCGTGCTGTGAAGTGTCAGGTTAAGTCCTTTAACGAGCGCAACCCCTATCGTTAGTTGCTCGGCGAAAGCCAGTACTCTAGCGAGACTGCCGGTGTCAAACCGGAGGAAGGTGGGGATGACGTCAAGTCCTCATGGCCCTTACATCCAGGGTTGCAAACGTGCTACAATGGCGCGCACAAAGCGACGCAAGATCGCGAGATGGAGCAAATCGCAAAAAACGCGCCCCAGTTCGGATTGCAGGCTGCAACTCGCCTGCATGAAGTCGGAATCGCTAGTAATCGGAGATCAGCTACGCTCCGGTGAATGTGTTCCTGAGCCTTGTACACACCGCCCGTCACGTCATGGGAGCCGGGAGTGCCCGAAGCCGCCATATTTCAGTGGTGTCTACGGCAAGATCGGTGACTGGGACGAAGTCGTAACAAGGTAGCCGTAGGAGAACCTGCGGCTGGATCACCTCCTTTCTAAGGGATTTCCTTAGACATGGCATGCCCCTCGCGGACCTGATCCGGTCCAATCGATCTCGCGATCGATCAGAGGTGCGAAGAGCGATCTTCACCATGTTTGTCAATGCATCCTCGCCCTGTGCCGCCTCGGCGGCATGGGATAGCGTGGCGGTAACGCCACGCCAAGCGGCCCCGACTGTTTCTTGATATACCCGGTTCGCCGGCGCAGCACCCACGTTCATCCGTGGGTGTTGTTGTTTTTGGAAGCCACGAATCCACGAAGCCACGAAGTCACGAAGACCATGCCTCGCGGGTCGTGAGTTGAAGGACGTGCGGGAGTGGGGGCGTCGGGATCGGCAGACGAGCAGCGCGCGAGGAACCCAGCGAAAGCGGCATGTTTCGTCCACCTCGCCTCTTCACCGCTTCACCGCTTCTCGCCGTCGCGCCGCCTACGACTGCCGGTTCCGCCGTCGCTGCTGCTTCTCCACGTGCCGGATGATGTCGCCCGTCGCCAGGTACACGATGTCCTCGGCCACGTTGGTCATCAGGTCGCCGATCCGCTCCAGTTCGCGTCCCGCCCGGTAGATCAGGAGCCCGTTGGAGAGCTGGTCCCGCTGCGTCGGCGACAGCAGCATGTGGTCGATCGTCTCGCTGAACAGCTGCTTGTCGAGCTGGTCGATGGTCTCATCGGCACGCACCAGCTCCCGCGCCGCGTCCACATTCTCGTCCAGCACCGCCCGCATCAGATCGTGGCACATCATCGGCACGCGGTCGCCCAGCTCGCGCAGCGACGTCGGCCACGCCGGCGCCGTATCCCCCTGGATCTTCCGCACAATCTTGGCGATCGAGCACGCGTGGTCCGCCACCCGCTCGATGTCCGCGTTGACCCGAAGAATAAACGTCACCACCCGAAAATCACGCGCAAAGACATGGTGCAGCGCCAGGATCGCGTTGCACTCCTCCTCGATCGAGACTTCCTCCCGGTCGATGCGGTCGTCCAGGCGG
This sequence comes from Phycisphaerae bacterium, assembly GCA_016793195.1. Lineage (GTDB taxonomy): Bacteria > Planctomycetota > Phycisphaerae > Phycisphaerales > UBA1924 > JABWBC01. Next base: position 6,527 of record JAEUJA010000022.1, on the reverse strand, counting down.
GTCACTTCCTTGGCCGATTGCCGGTCCAGCCGCCACAGCGCGTCCAGCGCCGTCTCCAGCATCCCGATCGCCATCGTCGCCTCGCGCACCAGGCGGCGCTTGAGTTGGATGAGGCGCCGGTCAAACGCCAGCGGCGGGCGCGGCTGGTTCGGGTCGGGCAGGTTCGGTTCGCTCAGGCTGCTCATGGGCGCGTCGGTGATCGCTCTCCCGAAGTGTCGATTCGGGGATAATAGACAACCCCCGCCTGGCGTGCCGTCGGCCAGCGCGGGGGGCTTGCCGGCCTATTCTCAATGGCGACGTTCTTGGAGAGAAAGGCCGGTGTTGATGCAGGCGATCAAGCAACGCGTGAAGTCCATGCTGTCCAAGGCCGTCGAGCCCCAGATGGTCGAGCTCAAGGCCAAGCTCGAACGCATCGAGCGCATCGTCTCCACGCCCCCCGCCCCGGGCGGCGCGAGCACGACCATCGGCGCGATCTGGCGCGGCGGCATCGGCGGGCTGGCCATCGACGCCGCCGGACGCGAGTGCCCCGCCATGACCATCAAGTACCGCGACGAGCTCGCCTTCTGGCACCACGCCATCAAGAACGATCCCATCGGCGCGTTCCACGGCCCCTACGAGGACATCTACGGCGGGTGGCAACGCGGCCGCCTTGAAGAACTCCGCGAGTTCCTCGGCTTGGCCTCCTGGGCCGACCTCGAGGCCTGGGCCGCCGCTCGCTCCGCCATCGAGATCGGACCCGGGCCCTACCCCTCGATCTCACTCCTCCAGTGGAAGCGCGGCATCGCCGTCGACCCGCTCGTCGACGCCTACGTCGCCGAAGACCTCCTCCCCAAGCGCGGCCATTGCGACAAGCTCGTGCTCCTGGCCAGCGCCGCCGAGCGCATCCCGCTCCCCGGCAACTCCTTCGACATCATGGTCGCCGAGAACTGCCTCGACCACGTCGATGATCCGGGCGCCGTCGTCGCCGAAGTGAAGCGCGTCCTCGCGCCCGGCGGGCTCTTCTGGCTCCTCGTCGATCTGATGGAATACCGCGACCACATGCACCCCAACCCCTTCAGCGAGCAATCGCTCGTCGCGCTGCTCAAGCAGCACGGGTTCGAGATCGTGCGCCATCGCGTCAACGGCCACAAGAGCCACCCCAACGCCTACGGCGAGTTCCGCGGCTTGCTCCGCAAAGCGTGAGCGAGCGTCGCGTGACGCGCTGTCCAGCGCCCGCCGTGATACGTCGCCCGCGAGTTGCTTCGGTTCCGCGGGCGCCCCGGCCCGCGTGCTACTTCGGCGCGCCGAAGAGCTCCCCGGCGTTCTTGCCGCCGATCCACTCGGCGCACCAGATCTGGCTGGACGGCCGCTCCTCCCCCTCGATCTTCGGGGCCCGCTGCGACGTCCACATCATCACCTTGCCGTCGTTGCTGAAAACCGGGAGCACGTCCGCGCCCGTGGCGCTCGTGATGCGCCGTGTGCGCAGGGCCGACATGGGCTTGCCCGCGTCGGCCTCGATCGCGACGACCTCGTAGTTCTGGTGCCCGAACTGGCTGCTGGCATAGATGAGGAACGTGCCCGAAGGGTCCCAGTACGGGGCCCAGTTGACATTCGCGTCGGTGAGCTGGTGCTCGCTCGTGATGCCGGTCGGCACGCCGTCGGAATCGAACTCCAACGCCGCGACGAAGAGCTGCAGCTCGTTGTTCCCCTTGCGGTCGGAGCGGTAGCAGACCCTGGTGCCGTCGGGGCTGATGAAAGGCCCGCCGTCATAGCCCGGGGCCTTGACGATCCGGCGATGCTCGCCGGTCGCCACCTTGTAGACCCACAGGTCGGCGTCGGGGCGCGGGGGCCCGCCGTTCTCGCCGGGGATTTCTTCGACGTGGGTGTAGATCATCCACGCCGCGTCCTTGGAGAACGAGCACTCGGCGTCGTAGCCGTCGAGCGTGAAGATGGGTCTGGGCAGGAACGTGTTGCCGCACAGCGCCTCGTCGACCTTCTCGCCGCGCTTGGCCATCACCTCGCGCCACAACGGGAGCGGCACCTGCGAAATGATCTCCATCTCCCGCGGGAACGACCACATGTATCGGCCGCTGGGTCCCTGGTAGCCGGGCTTGTTGGTGGGCGCGGGCGGGTCGATGGTCGAGCCGTAGATCACGCGCGTCGGCTCGACAGGATCAAACCACCCGCAGGTGTTGGCGCTGCCGTCGGCGGAGAGCTGGGTGACCTGCGACAGACCGGTGATCCGCCCGCCCTGGTCGCGATCCACCTTGGCGACGTACATCAGGTACGCGCTCTGGGGTTCCTTGCCGGCCTCGGGGACAGGCACCGCCTGGAAAATAATCCAGCTCGCGTCCGCGTTGAAATACTGCTCGCCGGCCTTCACAAACTGCTCGCGCTTCGTCAACTGAACATAGTTCCGAAGCAGCCCCGACTCTTCCTTGGCCCAGTCGATCGGGGCCGCGGGCTGGGCCCCGGGCTGCGCGCCGGGTTGGGCTCCGGGATGCGAGCCCGCGCCGCCGGGCTGGGCCGGCGAGGCGCCCGCGAGCAGGAGCAGGGCCAGACCACCAGCGACGCGAGTTCCAGGGCGTGGCTTCGAGAAACGCATTGTAAAAGCCTCCTTCCGCGGCCCGGCTTCTCCGCGGTACAGTTCGGTTCGGAACGATAGCGCACCACCGCCGTCCGGGGTGTTGTCCGAGGTGATGCCCGGGCGACGCCGTCCGACCCGCACCGCGTGCTCGACTCCCTGGCGACCACGGAAATTGGCGACCTCGGAAATGGGCGACCACGGAGGCACGTGATTCCCTCGCCGCGCCATGCCGAGCCCGACCCGCCGCTGGAAGTGATCCACCGCGGGCGCGGCTACATCGCGATCAACAAGCAGTCCGGCGTGCTGTCCGTGCCGGGCAAGAACCCCGCGGTGCCGAACTGCGTGGACCTCTGCCGCCGCACGTTCCCGGACGCGACGGGCCCGATGGTGATCCACCGATTGGACATGGAGACCTCGGGCCTCTTGCTCATGGCCCTGGACGAGGACACGCAGCGCGAGCTCTCGATGCAGTTCGAGGCGCGGATGGTGGACAAGAAATACATCGCGCTGCTCCATGCTCTGGTCGACGCCGACGCCGGGCGCGTGAGCCTGCCGATCCGCCCCGACATCGAGCGCCGCCCGATCCAGATCGTCGATCATGCGCACGGCAAGCCCTCGACGACGATGTTCCGGGTGCTGTCGCGCGAGGTGGATCGCACGCGCGTGGAGTTTGAGCCGATCACGGGGCGCACGCACCAGCTGCGCGTGCACGCCGCCACGCCCCGCGCCGAGGGGGGCATGGGCCACCCGATCATCGGCGACGTGCTGTATTCGCCGCCGCCCCACGCGCCGCGCCTCATGCTGCACGCGAGCTTCCTGGCGTTCATGGACCCTTCCACGGGGCGCCGGGTGGAGTTGGAGTCCAGGCCGGAGTTCTAGGGTGCGTCGTCGTGGACCATCGACGTGCTGAGCGCCGGCAGACGATGGAGCGAGCCCCCGTCGTCGCGCACGATGAGGTGGCTGAGCGGGTCGATCGCTTCGACGATGCCGACAATGCGCGTGCCGCCGTGCTCAAAGGCGCGCCGCGTGCCGACCAGCGTGTCGCGACAGGACCACCCGCGCGCGATCCGGTCCGCCGGCATGGCCAGCACGCGCTCGATCGCGCCGAGCAATTCGGCGGCGGCCAGGCCCCGCAGCGAAGCGCCATCCAGCCGGGGCTCAAGTTCCAGCAGCGACGCCGCCCGTCCGCGCAGGGCCTCGGGCCAGTCACCCTCGCGCTGCAACACGTTGATGCCGACGCCGATGATGAAGACGTCGGCGGAGCGCTCGATCAGGACCCCGGCGAGTTTTCGTCCGCGCGATCGCTCAACGACGTCGTTGGGCCAGCGCAGGCCGAGCGCGGCGACGGCGTCGCGGGCGCCAACCGTACCGATGTCACGCGACGGCTCCGCAGCGCCCAAATTCGGTGCACCGCTGCTTTGCATCACCCTCTCGCACGCCTCGCACGCGCCCAGCCCCACGCCCAGCGAGAGCACGCCCGCGTCATGGATGCTCCCGGCGTCGAGCGTGAGGGACATCGCCAGGCCCGTCTGCACGGTGTCGGCCCAGGTGCGTCCGAGCCGTCCTCGCCCCGCGGTCTGACGCCGGGCCACGACAACCACGTCGGACCCGGCCCCCAGCTTGGTGGCGTGCTCCTTGGCGATGTCTTGCGTCGACGCGCACTCATCGACCACGACGACGCGCCGCCCCGACCGCTCGCCCGCGAGCAGCAACGCCGCGAATTCATCGCGATCGGCGCTCAAGTGACGGCGTCCAGGCCGAAATCGACCCACGTCGCGCCGTGCGTGAGCGTGCCCGCCGAGATCCGATCGACGCCCGAGAGCGCGATGGCGCGGATGGTCTCCTCGCGCACGCCCCCCGAGGCTTCGAGCTCGATCGACAGCCCGGACCTGTCGCGCATGGCGACCGCCTTGGCCAGCAGCTCCGGGCCCATGTTGTCCAGAAGCACGATGTCAACCTTCGCCGCGGTCGCCGCGCCGCGCTGGGCCGCGAGGATCGACTCGAACTGCTCCAGGCGATCGACCTCGACCTCGAAGAACGAGATCGCGCATGCCGCGCACGCTTCGCGGGCCCGAGCCGCGGCCTCCGTGACGAAGCGCCCAAGATCGGCGTCGGACACTCCCGCGAGATGATTATCCTTCAGGAGCACCGCGTCGTGCAGGCCCAGGCGATGGCACATCCCGCCGCCGCAGCGCACCGCATACTTCTCCAGCACGCGCAGGCCCGGCGTCGTCTTCCGCGTGTCAAAGAGCCCGGCCCGAACGCCGCTCCCCATCGCGCCGACGAACCGCGCCGTGCGGGTCGCGACGCCGCTGAGCCGCCCCAGCAGGTTGAGAATCGATCGTTCGGCCGCAAGGATCGCGTGCGACTCGCCTTCAAGTCTGCCGAGCGATTGCCCGGGCTTGATGCGATCGCCGTCGTGGGCCGAGGCACGGAATGTTCCGCCGCCCATGAGCGAGAGCACCTCGGGAATCATCTCCAGCCCCGCGACGACGCCGTCGCCCCGCGCCACGATGTCGCACGCGCAGCGCGAGCCGGGCTTGGCAAAGACGAGTGTGGTGACATCCCCCTGCTCGCCTAGGTCTTCGTCGCGGGCCAGTTCGAAAAGGCGGCGGACGAGCGTGCCGCCTCCCGCGACGCGGAGCGACGCGAGTTCTCGGTAAAGCTCGGGGAGTGAGAGCTTGTTCAGGTCCTGCATGGGCACGAACAAAGATAGCACGGGCCCATCGCCCGGCGCGTGCGGATATACTTGGCGATTCGCGTCCTTTGACACGGGACATTCTCTGGAGGCGGCATGGCATTGCTCACCGGCAAGACGGGATTGATCGTCGGGATCGCCAACGAGCGCTCGTACGCGTGGCACATCGCCAAGTCGCTCCAGGAGCAGGGCGCCCGCTGCGCCTTCACGCACCTGCCGGGCGAGAAGAACGAGCGCCGCACCCGCCGGGCCGTCGAGGCGCTGGGCGTCTCCGATCCGTGGCTGGTGCCCCTTGATGCCGGGAGCGACGCGGACCTCGACAGGGCGTTCGGCGCCTACGCGGAAAAGTTCGACGCCATGCACTTCCTCGTGCACTCGATCGCGTTCGCGGAGCGTGAATGGCTCGCGGTCGGCAAGTTCACGCAGACGCCCCGCGCCGCGTACCTGCAGGCGATCGACATCTCCGCCTACACCCTGGTGGCGATGGCCAACCGCGCCAAGGACCTGATGGCCCGCTCCGGCGGCGGGTCGATCATGGCGATGTCGTACTACGGCGGCGAAAAGGTGGTCCCCGGCTACAACGTCATGGGCGTCGCCAAGGCCGCGCTCGAATGCACCGCGCGCTACCTCGCCAGCGAGCTCGGCCCGTCGGGCATCCGCGTGAACATCATCTCCGGCGGCTACCTGCGGACGCTCGCCAGCTCGGCGGTGGGGGGCACCGACACGATGGAAGAGGCCGTCGCGCAGCGCGCGCCCCTGCGCCGCGCCACCATCGGGAGCGACGTGGGAGACACGGGCGTGTACCTGGCCTCGCATCTCTCCGCGGGCGTGACCGGCGAAGTGATCTACGTCGACAGCGGCGTGAACATCCTGGGGGCGTAGAACGGGCGAGCTCCGCGCGGCGGAGTTGCCGGCGCTGCGGAGACGCGCGCTCCCGCCGGATGATCGAGGCGCGCGGGACGTATAGTTCGGCGCTGCCAAGGCGGGGTGTGTTCCGCGCCGGCGGCGTGCCCGCGCCAGGAAGGAACCCGCCATGTTTTTCCGCAAGAAGCAGGCCCCGGCCCAGAAGGTCGTCATCCCGTCTGGTTCCTCTTCGGGCGCCCCGCCAGCTATGGTCGGTGCCGCCGGCGGCCCGGGCGAATCGCGCATCTTTGAGTTCGGCGCCGACATGCTCCGCCGCGCCCGCGGGCACAAGACCAGCGTCCTCTCGGCCAAGTTTTATTCCGACGCGCTGATGGAATGGTCCATGAAGGACCCGCAGTT
>JAEUJA010000017.1 GCA_016793195.1 Phycisphaerae bacterium | reverse complement strand
AGGGCAAGGGCGGGTCGATGCACATGTTCGACAAGCCGCACTGGTTCTTCGGCGGGCACGGGATCGTGGGGGCGCAGACGCCGCTGGGGACGGGGCTGGCGTTCGCGGCGCGGTATGAGTGGGAAGTGCTGGGCAAGTCCCTGCCGAATCCGGGGGTGCTGGAGGGGCAGGCGCCCAAGAAGAAGGTGGCGCTGGCGTTCCTGGGCGACGGCGCGCTCAATCAGGGCGCGCTGCACGAGGCGATGAACCTGGCGGGGCTCTACAGCATCCCCGTCATCTACATCGTCGAGAATAACGGCTACTCGATGGGCACCGCGATCCACCGGGGCACGACGATGGCGCATGACCTCATGGCCAAGGCGCGGGCGTACGGGATCGAGGGACGGGTGATCGACGGCTTTGACGTGATGGAGCTGTACGACCACTTCAAGCCGCTGGTCGATGCCTGCCGCGAAGAGCAGCGCCCGGCGTTTGTCGATCTCAAGACGTACCGATACCTCGGGCATTCGATGTCCGATCCGCAGAAGTACCGCACCAAGGACGAGGTCGATCAGTTCAAGGCCAAGGACTCGATCGATTGCATGGCGGCGTATCTGATGAGCGAGCGTGTCGACGGGGCGGGCAAGCCGGCGCTGTCGCAGGACAAGTTCCAGGAGATGCAGGAGGAAGTGCGGGCGCTGGTGCGCGACTCGGTGGAATTCGCCGAGAACTCGCCCGTGCCCGATCCGGCCGAACTCTACAGCGACGTGTTCGTGAACCCGCAGGCGAACCTCAGCCCGACGGCCGAGTATGTGAAGGGCGCGAAGAATCCGCTCTTGTAGAAGTGCAAAGAGACGGAGAGACGAAGAGACGAAGAGACGAAGAGACGAAGTGAAGAAGTGAAGAAGTGAAGAAGTGAAGAAGAAGCCAAGACGCCCGGGCACGATGGTGCTCGGGCGTTTCAATTTGTTGGTGGCCGCGACAGGGCGAAGCGCCGCAATGTCGGCCGGACGAATACCAGAAGCGACAGAGCTCGCACGTGCAAGATGCAGATCGTGTTCCGATCGGCGACCATGCGCCCGTTCTTGTCTTTTCACTTCGTCTCTGCGTCTCTCTGTCTCTTCGTCTCTTCCCTACTTGAGTACGCCATCCCTTTTCGCGAGGTTCTTGGCCACGCGGATGCCGGAGTCGAGCGCGCCCTCCATGTAGCCGACGAACTTGTAGCAGGTGTGTTCGCCGGCGATGTGGAGGCGGCCGCCCATGTGGGCCTGGGCCAGGAGGGGCCCGACGCTGGTGACTTGGCCGGGAGCGGGGAATGAATAGCTGGCGCCGGCCCAGGGGTCCTTTGGCCAGTCCATGAAGCGCGTCTGCACGAGGTTGTCCTTGAAGCCCGGGTAGAACTGTTCGTAGATTTCGGCGAATTCCTTGTCACGGGCGGCCTTGTCCATCGAGAGGGCGCGGGCGACTTCCGGGCCGCCGCTGAACGCGGTGAGGCAGGCGCCGGCGTTGGTGTCGTCGACGGGGCCTTGGGCGTCGGTGCCGTCCCAAGTCTGGGAGAGCACGCCGTCGGAGAGGGCGTACTGGCTGCGCTTGGGCTCGCTGGTTTCCCAGAAGCGAGATTTCACATGGGCGAAGTATTTGGTGTTGAGGCCCATCTGCGGCGTCATCGCACCGGGGAGTCCGGGGCTGATCGCGATCTTTCCCCAGGTGGGCGGCGGTGCGGTGAGGACGACGTCGTCGCACTCGATGGTGCGGCCGTCGCTGGCCTCGACGACGACGGCGTTGTTTTTCAGCGTGATCGAGCGTGCGTGGAGCTTGAGCACGATGCGATCGGAGCCGATGCTTTCGGCGAGCTTGCGGGCGAGCTGGTCGTTGCCGCCCTTGCAGCGGTAGACCTCGCTGTCGGACCAGAACTTTTCGAGCCCGCCGCCCTTGACGGCCGCGAGCTGTCCGAGGAGCGATTGGCGGCTGGGGTCCTGGCCGTTGTCGGACATCTGGTTGATCCACATGCCCTTTTTGGCGAGGGGTGAGAGCTCGAGCGACTCGACCCACTTGCCGATGGAGAGGTCGTCGAGTTTCTTGGCGTCGGGGGATTTCCAGGGCTCGTCGGCGAGAACGGGCTCGGCGAGCGCGTTCATGTGGGCGAGGCCCGCTTCCATTTCCTCCCAGAGCGTGCCGGCCTCCTCGAAGTCGAGCAGCTTGCCGCCGAGGATGACGGGCGAGACGGCCTCGCCCTCGTCGTCGGTGACGTCGAGAAACTCGAGCCCGAACTTGCTCGCGTAGTTGATCCACGCGGGGTGGTTGGAGCCGATGAGCTCGGCGCCGCCCTCGATGTTTCGGCCTTTGATGTATTCGTTTCCGCCGGCGGCGTTGAAGGAGAGGACGCGTCCGCCGACGCGGCCGCGCGGTTCGAGGAGGGTGACGTCATAGCCCGCGGCCTTGAGTTCGTAGGCGCAGGCGAGGCCTGAGAAGCCGGCGCCGATGACGACGATGCGCTTGGCGGAGGTTCGGCCGAGGCGGGCGAGCGTGGTGTTGGACGACATGAGCAGCCCGGCGGAGGCGGCGAGGGTGAGTTTCAGGAACTCGCGGCGCTGGGCGGCGGAAACGCGCGGGCCATAGCGGTGGGCGAGGGTCGCGATGAGCGATCGTGCCATGAATCGTCTCCGTGTGAGGCGAGGGCGTGATGTGCGGGAGGCCGGGCGGTTGATCCCGGCGAGCGGCGAAGAACAAGGGAAAGCACGCCGATCCCGCGAAGGAGCGGCGTGCGGGCGTGATTACTCGTCGTTGGTGGGGCCGACGGCCAGCATCCACAGCTTGAAGAAGTTCATGACCTGCTGCTTGCTGAGCTTGTTGGCGTTGAGGTGGTACTCGACCTTGCTGGCGGTGACCGACTCGCCCGACATGGTGTCCTGGTAGACGATCTTTCCGGTGAGGCAGGGGACGGAGTCGTCGACGGCGAAGAAGGCGTCTTCCTCGCTCATTTTGTCGAACGCGGCGGCCTCGCTGCCGGCCTTCTTGTTCTTCTCTTCGTTGAAGCGGAGGTTGAATTCATAGTGGCCCTTGCCGTTGGACTTGCGGTCGGGGTCCTCGACCCACTTGATGGAGCCGGTGATGATGTCCTCGGTTTCTTTGCCGTCGAGCATGTAGCGGAAGCGGATGCCGTCGGTGAACCAGTTGCCGGTCTCGTAGTCATAATCGAGGCGGCCGGAGACGCTGGAGCGGGGGTAGTTTTCGCTGGGGCCCTTGGCGAGGGAGACGGAGTCGAAGCGGATGGGGTCGCTCTTCTTGACCTCGACCTTGACTTCCTTGTTGCCGACGACGCGCTTGAAGGTGTACTTGGCGAGCGATTCCTTGTTTTCGGCCTTGCCGACGAGCTTGCCGCCGAAGTTCTCGGTGAAGGCGCTGGCCTTGCCGACGGCGTCGACGGCGATGCGGAGGGCGCTTTCCTTGGCCGCCCCGCCGGAGAGATCGAAGGCGCCGCTGGCGGTGTCGACGGGGACGGTGCCGACCCAGGAGCCGACGGTCTTTTTCTGCTTGAGGTCCTTGGGGTTGAGGACGGCCATGTTGATTTTGTAGAAGAGCTGGGCGTCCTGCTTTTTGCGGTTGATGAGCTTGGTGTAGAGGTTTGGCTGGCGCTGGACCTCGCCGGCGAACTCCGTGGTCTCGGCGACGCGGAGGGTGAAGGTGTACTTGTCCTTGGCGCCGATGGCGGGCGAGCCTTCCTTGAGGTCGCCGGAGGTGTCCTTGGTGGTGCGCGTGCCGAAGTCGATGTTCATCGTGCCGGCGATGACGTCGTCCTTGGTGATGAGGTCCTGGGCCAGCGCCGGCGCCGCGAGGGTGCTCGCCGCGAAGATCGCGCCCGCCAGGGTGCGGCCAGAGATTCGTTTGTGAAGCATGAGCATGAGATTTCTCCCCGTGAACACCCTGCCGGCACGCCCCCACGGGCGCAGACCGCCACCGGGCTCATTCACATAAGCGATTTTATCGGCACTCGGGGTCAGCGGTGTCGAAATGTTCGGAGATTGAAAGGGATATTTCAGAACTATTCGGCGAGGGGCTGGCGACGGCGGGGGGCCGGGAGGCGAAAGTCAGTCCGAAGCGTCGGATTTGGCGAGGGCTTTGATCGCGTCGGCGGTCATGCGATGGGTGGTCCATTCGTCCATGGCGATGGCGCCGAGCGACTTGTAGAAGCCGATTGCGGGCGTGTTCCAGTCAAGGACGGACCATTCCATCCGGCCGCAGTTGCGAGCGACGGCGATGCGCGCGACCTCGCGGAGAAGCGCTTTGCCAAGGCCGGAGCCTCGGGCGGCGGGGCGGACGAAGAGGTCTTCGAGATAGATGCCGGAGCGTCCGACCCAGGTGGAGAAGTTGGAGAAGAAGAGGGCGAAGCCCTGGGGCTGGTTGTCGATGAGCCCGATGAGGCACTCGGCGACCGGGCCGCGGCCGTAGCCTTGGCCGAAGAGGTTGCGATCGAGGTCGTCGGCGGTGGCCCTGGCGTCCTGGGGGGCCCTTTCGTAGTCGGCCAGTTCGCGGATGAGCGCGAGGATGAGCGGCACGTCGCCGCGCGTCGCGGGGCGGACGGAGAGAATTGGCGGTGGCTTGCTCGTCATGGTTGGGATTCGTGGCGGGTGGTGGAGAGGATCGGGCGGGCGCTCATGCGGCGGGAGCGCCCAGACGCGGGGCGGCGTCGACGAGGGCGCGGGTGTATTCGTGTACGGGGTTCTCGATCACGCGATCGCACGGGCCGGATTCGATGATCTTTCCTTCGCGCATGACGGCGACGCGGTCGCACAGGGCGCGGACGACGGCGAAATCATGGCTGATGAAGAGGTACGAGAGGCCGAGCGAGGCGCGGAGGTCGGACAAGAGGTTGATGATCTGGGCCTGGACGGAGACGTCCAGGGCGCTGGTGGGTTCGTCGCAGACGATGAGGGATGGGTGGAGCATGAGGGCGCGGGCGATGGCGATGCGTTGCTTCTGGCCGCCGGAGAACTCGTGGGGGAATCGGTCGAGGGACGAGGGCGGCATGCCGCAGCGGTCGAGCATGGCGCGGCATTGAGACTCGATGTGGTCCTTGCCGGTGTGCGCGCGATGGACGATGAGGGGTTCGGCGAGGACGTCGCGGATGCGCAGGCGCGGGTTGAGCGAGCCGCCGGGGTCCTGGAAGATGATCTGCATGTGGCGGCGGAGTTCGCGGAGCGCGGCGGGGGGCGCGGCGAGGACGTCGCGGCTGTCGAAGGTGACGCGACCGGATTGCGCCGGGATGAGGCGGAGCACGGCCCGGCCGACGGTGGTCTTGCCCGAGCCCGATTCGCCGACGAGGGCGAGGGCCTCGCCGCGGGCGACGCGGAAGGAGACGGAATCGACGACGGTTTGCGTGCGGCGACCGGCGCCGAACGCGACGCGGAGAGCGTCGACGATGAGGAGCGGGGCGATGATGGCGGGCGTGGCGGCCGCGTTGGGCATCGGAGGGATCGTACATGGGGATCGGTGGGTTTGTGGCGGGCGTCGAACAAGCAGGGGGCGTGTTGTGCGGCCCCGTGTGACTTTGTTGATGCGCGAGCCCGGGGCATGGTCGGAGGTGCGAGCGGGCGCGGTGGTGCTGGTCGGGCGGCGTTCGGCGCATGCGGGGCGATCGGCGTGTGCGGCGTGTGCGGGTTGGGCGAGCGAGAGGGGCGGAGGGTGCGTGGAGCGCCGACGGCGGGCGAAAGTGAGGCTTGACGCGGGACGATCCACGGCTACTGTTCGGGTCTGACAAGTCGGGTAGGTAGCTCAGTTGGTAGAGCACCGCATTGAAAATGCGGGTGTCGCCGGTTCAAGTCCGGCCCTGCCCATTTGAAGTGTCAAAGCCAGGGGGTCCGTTGGCGAATGCTCGGCGGCGAGCGTTTGGTGGTCGCGCGCTCGGGGGCGTTGGGCGTGCCATTCAGCGGGCGGGGGGCGAGGTCAGAGATTCGATGAAGGCGTCATAGGCGCGTTGGAGGGCGGCCTGGTCGCGGTCGATGAATGACTCGAGCACGGCCGGGCCGAGACGGCGCGACATGGCGATGCCGGCGGCGCGATCGCCGACGCGGCGCGAGAGCTCGGCGCGCATTTGGCCGCGCGAGGCGAGTGTGAGGATGTTGGCGAGCGCGTCGCGGCGCGTCGGGTGCTCGGTGAGGAAGCGTGTGAGGGCCCAGACCTGGGCGTAGTAGGTGAGCGCCCGGTCGCCGCCGAGGGAGATCCACTCCTGGGGCGTGGTGCTGACCAACTGATCGAGCGGGATGAGCGTGTTTGATCGCGCGGCGCGGATGAGCGCGTCGAGGCGATCGGGGTTGTCGCTCGGCGTGAAGACCGGGACCACGCCGCTCCAGCGATGTCCCTCGAACCAGGTTGCGAGTCCCTCGTCGAGCCAGATGGGGAGCGGCTCCTTGAACGAGCCTTGCGCGAACTGGTGCCAGCCTTCGTGGGCCAGGAGGACGAGCGTGTCGCGGGGGCCGAGCTCGTAGAGGATGGAGCGGGCGTTGAGCGTGAATCCGCCGCGGCTCATTGAAGAGATGAGGTCGGAGCGCGAGCCGAGGAGCTGCGAGACGATGCGCTCCCACTGGGTGCGATCGGCCATGACGTAGGTGTCGAGAGCGAGGGCCGGGGACGAGAGGGGCGTGATGGCGGAGCGGTATTGCGCGCCGGCCAGTTCGAGAAAGACGGGGAGTCGCTGGCGGAGGGTTTCGTCGGAGATGGTGGTGAAGAGGCGGTAGGACGGCGTGCGGACGATCACGCCGCGGGAGGTGCCGTAGGTCCAGGGCTCTTGGGAGAGGATGACGTTGGGGCGGGGCTGGGAAGCGACGACGGCTTCGAGCGGAGTCGCGGCTTCCGCATGTGGCGGGGCGGGGGGAGCACACGAAGGCAGGATGAGCGACGAGAAGGTGCAGACCAGCACAGACTTGAATACGCACCGCTCTGGAGAGCGGTGCCACCAAGAGCGGCGGCACGAAGAAGCGATTCCCGCTGAGCGTCGTGGCATCACGACGAACCCAGGGACGCGAGGGCGGAGCGATTGGCCGCCAGCTCCGCCTCGGCCTTGGCGAGCTGGTCGCGCGTCTGCTGCACCATCGCGGGCGGGGCGCGGTCGGCGTAGCCGGGGTTGGCGAGCCGTCCCGAGAGCGTGCGGATGGAGCTTTCCTTGTCGGCGATCGCTTTTTCGAGGCGGGCGCGTTCGGCGCCGGCGTCGACGGCGTCGGCCAGGCTCGACGCCTTCCACTCCATCGACTCAAAGACGAACGCGACGCTGGCGCCCTTGGGCGCGTCGCTGGTGATCGAATCGATCGGGACCAGGGCGCGGAGGAGCGGGGCGTGATGCTCGATGAAGGACGTGCCGGGCGCGGGGGCGTGGAGGGCGATCTTCCGCTTGGGGGGCACGTTGTGCTGGGCGCGAATCTCGCGGACCGACGTGGCGAGAGTCTGCACGCGGACGAACTCCTCGATCGCGCGAGGGTCGTTGGCGGCGTCGGCAAATCGCGGCCAGGCGGCGCGGCAGAGCAATTCGGCGGGCGACCCATCAAGCGTCAGCCACGATTGCGAACGCACGGGCGTCGAGCGCAGGTACTCAAAGATTGTCTCGCTGATGAACGGCCTGACTGGGTGCGCCAGGCGCAGCAGCACGTCGAGCGCGGCCCGGAGCACCAGTTTCTGCGAGGCGTCCGCCGCGACGGTCGGCTTGATCGCCTCGAGGTACCAGTCGCAGAAGTCGCGCCAGACGATGTCGTACAGGGCCTGGGAATAGCCCGCGAAATCGAACTGCGCGATGCACTCGTCGATCTGGCGGGTGGCCGCGGCGAGGCGCGAGATCATCCAGCGATCGACCAGCGAGAGCTTCGAGAGCTCGACCTGTTCGGCGGGGTGCGCTCCCGAGGCGAGCATGGAGGCCGCGAATCGTGCGGCGTTCCACATCTTGTTGGCGAAGTTGCGGCCGAGGTCGAACTTGCTCGAGGTGTTCTTGGCGAGCGGCATCTCGGGCGCGGCCTTGGCCTCGCCGGAGGCAACGCCGTAGACCGTGACCATCTTCTTGGACTTGTCGGTGGGGCACTCCTGCACGGGGACGGGGACGACGTAGCCGTCTTTGTTGGTGAACATCTTGGGCGTAAAGGTCGCGCCGGTGTGCGGGCAGATGAGATCGACGGGCATGCGGACGTCCTGCGTCTGCGTGGCCATGTTGCAGAGCGTGAAGCGCATGGCGTCGGCGCCGTGGCTGCTGATGATGTCGAGAGGATCGACGCCGTTGCCCAGGCTCTTGGACATCTTCTGGCCCTGGCCGTCCTGGATGACGCAGTGGATGAAGACGTCTCGGAAGGGGAGGGGGCCGTGCCCCTTGCCGTGGCTTGAGAGCGACGCGGAGTCGCCGGCGCGCGAGGCGTTCCAGCCCTCGGGCATGAGGTAGCGGTTCAACATGACCATGCGCGAGACCCAGAGGGTGATGATCTCTCGCGCGGTGCAGAGGGTGGAGGTGGGGTTGAAGGCGGCGAGCAGGCCGTCGAAGGCAGGGCCGGCGGCCTTGGGATCGGGCCAGCCCATGGTGGACATGGGCCAGAGTGCGGAGGAGAACCAGGTGTCGAGGACGTCGGGGTCCTGCGAATACCCCTTGGATTGCAATGCTATCTCGACATCGGGACGACCAGGAGGGACGCACATGTGCCAGAAGCGATGGCCACTGATCGGATCGCGTCCCACCTGTTGCGCGCAATCGGAGTACGGGAAATCGTCTGGGTCATCGTCCTGTGAGCCATACGGCACGCTGTCTTGCACATCAAGGCCTGGCGCTCCGAGTTTCGTCCACACCGGAATCCGATGTCCCCACCAGAGCTGGCGGCTGATACACCAGTCGCGGATGTTGTCGTGCCAGAGTTCGTAGGTCTTGGCGTAGCGATCCGGGTGGAAGCGCAGCTGGCCGTCGGAGGAGGTCTGGTCTGTGGTGGCCCGCCTCTCCGAGGCGGGCATTCCAAGGGCGTCGGCTAGCGCATCGAGTGTTGAAGCTGAGACATGGGTCCATCGGTAGTCGCCAGGGCGATCAGAAGCGCCGGCCTCAACGGGGTTCTCAACGATGTACTGAACACACTCGGCCAACGAGCCCGCGTCTCGAATGACGTGGTCGAAGGCCTCGTCCTGCCAGACGTGGCCTGAGGTGGCTCGGGATGCGTTGATCTGTCGCGCGGTGAATCGCTTGACTCCCGCCAGCCAGTCCGAAAGGCGAGTGCCTTCCAGACAGCGCACGACGCAGTGAACGTGATTGGACATCACGCAGGCGGCGTATAGATCGACGCGCGCGGAATCGTGATGGAGGAGCGAGGCCAGGACGGCGTCGCGCTCGGAGTCGGTAAGGTGGAAGTCGTCGGCGAGACGCCAGGTTACAAAATAGGTAGCGCCGTCAATCTCGATGTGGGGGAGGAATCGGCGCGTCCTCATCATGGACGAGGGCGACGGCTGGCCGGGCGGGTAGGGGTCCATGCCCACAAAGCCGCGCGGAGTGAAGGGCGGGAGAGGGAGTTTGTTGATGAGGTGGCGGGAAGGGGAAGTGGAGGAGGAAGACCCGCCTCGGAGAGGCGGGCCACCAAGAGGCGCCAGCGCCTTGTTCGCCGCGGCCGCGAGGCGAGGATCGGTCACCTTCACATACCACTGGTCGCTCAGATACGGCTCGATGATCGCCTTGGAGCGATCGGAGAAGGTGACGGAGTGGCGGTAGGGGCGGGTGCGTTCGAGCAGGCCGCGGTCCTTGAACTCGTCGACCACGAGCTTGCGCGCGTCGTCGCGTGACTTGCCGACGAAGAGGTGGGCGCTCCCCACGTCGTGCCAGCCGTGCTTGTCGCTGACGGTCGCGTCGGGCGCGAAGACATTGACGAGCGCGGCGTTCGGCCCGCCGGCGTACATGTCCATCACGTCCTTGTGACGCTGGTAGAGGTCATAGTCGTTGGCGTCGTGCGCGGGCGTCACCTTCAGGAAGCCGGTCGCGTACGCGGCCTTGGGGTCGGCGCGCTCCTCGTCGTCACGCGCGTAGATTTCCGGGAGCACGACGTATTCGTCCTCGACGATCGGAATCACGCGCCCGACGAGCGGGAGTTCGGCGCACAGGCCGCGGAGGGCTTTGGCGCGCGGGTCGTGCGGGTTGACCGCGACGGCGGTGTCGCCGAGATAGGTCTCGGGGCGCGTGGTGGCGACGACGATGTACGCGTGGTCATCCGGCGGGTGCTGGTCCGCGCCGGGGAAGCCCAGGCGCGCGAGGTCTTCCCAATCCACGGGCACGGCGTCGGCCGGCGGGAGCTTGCCCTGGCGTCGCTCTC
Source organism: Phycisphaerae bacterium (assembly GCA_016793195.1). Classification (GTDB taxonomy): domain Bacteria; phylum Planctomycetota; class Phycisphaerae; order Phycisphaerales; family UBA1924; genus JABWBC01. Next base: position 15,471 of record JAEUJA010000017.1, on the reverse strand, counting down.
CGGCGGTTGATTGGCCGTGGGCGCGGACGAGCGGATAGCGCAGGTAATAGAACGCGGCGTCGACTTCCTCATCGAAGCACTCGTCGTCGGCGACGGCGGTCTGGAGCACGGGGTCCCAGTTGACGAGGCGTTTGCCGCGATAGATCAGGCCGTCCTTGAAGAGTTGGAAGAAGGCTTCTCGGACGGCGCGGGCGCAGACGTCGTCCATGGTGAAGCGCTGGCGGTCCCAGTCGCACGAGCAGCCCATCTTTTTGAGCTGGCCGGTGATGACGCCCTCGTATTCGTCCTTGAAGGCCTGGATGCGTTTGATGAATTCGTCGCGGGTGAAGTCGTGGCGGCGTTTCTTCTCTTCGTTCCAGACGCGTTTTTCGACGACGGCCTGGGTGGCGATGCCGGCGTGGTCGGTGCCGGGCATCCACAGGGCTTCGTGCCCGCGCATGCGATGGGCGCGGACGAGGATGTCCTGCAGCGTGTTGTTCAGCGCGTGCCCGAGGTGGAGGCGATCGGTGACGTTTGGCGGCGGGATGACGACGGCGTAGGGCTTGGCGTGTCCCGAGGCCACGCGGGCGGGGTCGGCGTGGAACGCGCGGGCGTGCTCCCAGCGGGTCCAAATGCGGGCCTCGTGGTCGGCGGGCCGATACTGCTTGGGCAGTTCGGCGTGGGGATTGCTCGGAGTTTGTGCGGGATCGGACATGAGCGGATGGTATGCGAGCGGGGCGGGGGTGGGCCGGTGAATGGTGGCGTTGGCGAGCTTGGCGAGGGTGAAGTCGGCCGGCGGGTGGCGGCGGGGGCGAGGGCGCGCGATGATGTGGCGGCGCGAGCGCTGCTCGGAGCGGGGGGATTCTGGATGCCGGTCATGACGCGGCCGATTCTGATGTCAACCACATGGCCGGTGATCGCGCCGATTCCGTGGATGCACGCGGCGCGCTCGGGGCGCGCGGGGTTTGCGGTGGTGGCGACGGTCACGGTTTTTGCGTCGGCGGCGGTGACAACGTGGGTGTTTGTGCCGCGGGCGGGCGGGATGGAGATGGCCGAGCCGCGGGCGGTGGTGGCGACGGGGGAGACGCTGAACGCGGTGCTGGTTTCGGCGCAGCGGTACGTGAACGAGAGGGAGCCGGAGAAGGCCGAGGCGATCATGCGCGAGGCGATCGCGAAGTTCCCGGAGGAGCGGGAGGTTCGCGTGCAGTATGCGCAGGTGCTGCTGGCGTTGGGAAAGAACGCGGAGGCGTATGAGCAGTATGTCGCGGCGCTCAAGCGAGGGGACAAGGACGCGGCGACGGAGTTCATGGCGGGGACGATCGCCAGCACGCTGGGCAAGCTGGACGCGGCGGTGTCGCACTATCTGAATGCCCAGACGATCGAGCCGAGCAGCGCGAAATACCCGTTGTACCTGGCGCAGGTGCAGATCAAGCTGAACAAAGTCGACGAGGCGAAGGCGAATCTGCTGCGGTCGGGGCGGATCGACCCGGACCAGGCGGTGGTGTGGGGAACGCTGGCGGACCTTGCGATGCGGGAGAACAAGCCGGGCGTGGCGTTGCAGCACATCGCCAGGGCGCGGCAGATCGAGGCGGGTGTCACGGACTGGCGGCTGATCGAGGCGCGGGCGCTGAAACGCTCAAACAGGCCGGAAGAGGCGATCAAGCTGCTGGTCGGGCTCGACCAGGGCGAGCGGTATTCGCCGGGGGTGCTGCAGATCATGGGCGAGTGCTATGGCATGTTGTCGCGCCCGGCGGACGCGGCCGCGCTGTACGCGGCGGCGTCGGAGGCGAACCCGTCGAACGCGGGGATCGCGCTCTCGGCGGCGGAGTGGTATGTGCGGCTTGGTCAGCCTGAGCCGGCGAAGAAGTTCGCGCAGCGGGCGAGTGTGCTGGGCGAGCCGAACGCGAAGAAGATGCTGGAGCAGATGAAGTAGGGAAGTCACGAAGACACGAAGTCGAGGTTGGCGTGTGTGGTGAGTGGTGAGTCGTGAGTGGTGCAAAGAACCTGTCGATAAGACAGAGCCCCGGCAGCTCGGTCGGTTGAAATCGCAGGAAGTGGCTTTGGATCGGGCTATCCGATGGAGCGCCCGCCGTCGACGCGGATGACCTGGCCCGTGACGTAGCGGGCTTCGAGCGCGAGCCAGCGGACGGCCTCGGCGGCGTCCTCGGGCTCGCCGGCGTGGCCCAAGGGAACGCGCTGGAGGTATGCCTTCTGCATGAGCGCCTCGCTCTCGGGGCCTTGGTCCGGCCACGCGACCACGCCGGGCGCGACGGCGTTCACGCGGACGTTTGGAGCAAGATCGCGGGCCAGGGAGCGGACCATCTCGATGAGGGCGGCCTTGGACATGGCGTAGGCGGTGTGGTGCTTGCGTGGATGACCCATGGCGTGGATATCGCCCAGGGCGATCACGCTTCCGCCGCCATCGAGCGTGGATTCGGCGAGGCGGGGCGCGAGCTTCTGCGTGAGCACGAGCGGCGCGAGGGCGTTGACGCGCCAGGCTTCGTGGGCGCGCTCGGGCGTGAGCGATTCGAGCGGCGTGGGCTCGTAGACCGACGCGTTGTGGACCAGCACGTCGAGGCGCGGGAGGTCGGAGGCGAGCAACGTGCCCAGCGCGACGACGCTGTCGATATCGGCGAGGTTGAGGCGGATGAGACGAACCGCGATGCCGCCGGAGGCCAGGGCGTCGGCCGCGAGCCTGGCGTCCTCGACGCTGTTGTGATAGGTGAGGACCAGGTCGCAGCCGGCGCGGGCGAAGGCGGTGGCGATGGAGAGGCCGACGCGGCGCGCGGCGCCGGTGATCATGACGACGGGGCGTTGGCCGCTCGGCCAGTTCTGGGAGTTCTTGACTTGGGTTTCGGCGGCGCTGCCCGTGGAGGTCAGGGCGTCGCTGGGCGAGGCCGCGGCGTCGAAGACGCGGGTCTCGGGCTCGGCGCGACGGCCGGATTCGGCCCAGGCGTCGAGCGTGAGCGAGGGCTTGCGGGACCTTGCGACGAGTGCGGCGCGGGCGCGGCGGCGTTGGATGAGGACCGCGAAGGCGGAGACGGCGAAGACGCCGATGATGACGAGCAGGAGGAGGAGGTAGACGGCGGTGCGGGCCGCGTCGGCGGGCGCCCGCGTCTGTGCGAGGCAAGGGAGCCAGACGGGATCGGCGAGCGTCGCGGTGAGAATCGCGTTCATCCCGCGCACTATACCCCAACGGCGTTTGGGTGCGGCGCGAGCATGGATTGGGGCTTGGCGTCGTCGGGGGCGGTGAGGTTCTCGGGGCGGACGAGGGTGTTGCCGGAGGCTGCGAAGAGCTGACCATCCACGCGAACGAGCCCTGCATTGGGGTTGGCCGCGTGGAGGGCGCGGGCGAGGTCGTCGTCGGTGGCGCGGGGGACGGTTGACGCGGCGGGGGTGAAGGCGAGTTTCTTGGCCAGGCCGGGCGTGGTGGAGACGCGCTCAACGATGAGACGCGGCGAGGGCTCGGGCGCGAGGCGGTAGCGCGGGTCCTGGCGGTTTGACTCTTCGGGCGTTGGGATTCTCGGCTGGCTCGCCATCAGGTCCCGCTGACGGTCTTCGTCCGAGGGACCGTGCGAGGGGAGAAATCTCCAGGTCACGAGCCCTTCGACGATGAGAACGAGCGCGGCGGAGGTGGTGGCGGCGAGGATGCGCCGGCCGCGGCGGGCGAGGGCCTGCTCGCGGAGGGCGGCGTGGAGGATGTCTTCGCGGCGGCCGGCTGTGGGGATGCGATGTTTCATGGGGATTCGTCTCCTAGCGCGGCGCGTCGGAGCGAGCGGAGCGAGGTGCGGAGCTTGGCGTGGGCGGAATCTTCGCTGATCGAGAAGGCGCGGCCGATGGCGGCGAGCGAGCGTCCGAGCCAGAAGCGGAGCATGAGGGCGGCACGCTGATCGGGCTTGAGTTCGGCCAGATGACGTTGAAGGGCTTGAATCGCTGCGTCGACCGACAGGCGTGAATCGTCGTCGGGATTCCCGGAGGCGGTGACGGCGCTGGCGGGCGCGGCGTGGGCGCGGCGAGACTGCTCCCGGGACTCGGCCTTCACGCGGTCGAGCGCGCAGGTCGTCAGCACGCGGATCATCCAGCGCGAGAGGTCGGCCTCGGAATCGAGGCGCGGCACGGATCGAGCGACGCGGATCATCGCGTCCTGCACCACGTCGAGGGCGAAGCTTTCGTCGCGGCCGGTGCGGGCGCGGACGATGGCGAGCGAGCGATCGAACCACGACGCATAAAAATCGGTGAAGGCCGCACGGTCTCCGGCGCGAATGCCGCGGCACCACGCCGCCGCCCGCGCGTCCGGCGAGTCGCTCGCCCGGTCTGTGGGTACGGCGCTTTGCACGAGGTGCTCGATGGCGGCGAGACGGCTGATCGGCGGCGACTCCTCTTGGCTTCCTACTTGGTGTTCTTCGACTTGCGGAGGGCGGCCAGTTCTTCGGTCAGGGCCTTGATCTGGGCGGTCTGGTCCTCGACGAGCTTGCGGAGCGAGGTGAGTTCGTCGCTGGGATTGCCGCTGGGGCCCGGCGTCCACTTGCTTTCGATGAGCGCGGCCAGGGCGGTGGCTTCCTTGAAGTCGGCCTGGGCGTCGAGCAATGCGTTCTCGGACATGGTGCAATTCGCGCGAGCGGCCTCGACCTCCCCGGAACTGGCCGTGCCCTTTGCCGCCAGGGCGGCGGTGCGATCGAGCTCGATCCTCATCCTCGAGACAGCGTCTTCCGCCGTCTTGACACGGATCTGCGTACGCTCGACGCGGGCCCGCGCCTCGATCATGTCCTTCTGGGAGCGACCGGCGTCGCCGAGGCGTTGGCGCTGATCGTTGATCATGGTGTTGATGACCCGTTGGACGGCGTTGGTGGCGCGGAGCGAGCCCTGGAGTATGAGGAGCTGCGATTCTTCGTGGTACCTCACGCGGGCGGGCTCGTCGCCGGCGGGGAGGGCGAGCTCGACGGCGGAGAGCACGACATCGGGCTCGATGGCCAGGTCGGCGCGGGAGACGCCGTCGACCGAGGGGCGGGTGAGCTGTGCGATCGAGACGACCTCGAGTTCGTTGGGGCCGGACGGGCGGCCAGTGTCCTTGCGGACGATCGAGAACGTTGGGGATTCGTCCTCGTGGGCGCTGACGAGCTCGATGCGCAGCTCTCCCGGGGGACACTCGGCGGCGTATACCAGGGATTCCATCGCGGTGTCGACGGAAACGAACTTCAGCTCGATGGGGCGGACCGTGATGCGCTCGGTGCCGGTCCCGAGGATGACGTTGATCGGCCAGGCGTCGGCGGCGCGCTGGGCCTGGACGGTCTTGACGAAGTCGGCCAGGACGCCGCCCTCGAACTTGATGCTGATCGGCGTCGAGTGGACGCGCATGGTGACGAATTCTGTGCCGTTGGATTTCGCGGTCTGGGCGGGGCAGGTGGGCGACCACGCGCCGAAGGTCGTTCCGGCGGCGAGGGCGAGGGCGGAGAGGTTTCTGCGGGTCGATGCGTTCATGGCTGGCTCCTGTGTTCTACCAGTCAAACGACGCCGCGGGTCGGTTCCGGCGCGGGCGGGCGAGAAAATCCGCCGATTCGAGCGGAACCCACCCGATCGGAACCCGGCTACAGTGTCGCCCCATGCATTACGACGCACACCAGCCCGTGATCGACGATCTTGAGGCGCGGATCACAACCATCCGCGACTCTCTTTAACTACCCGGCGAAGGTCAGCCAGCTGCGGGAGCTCGAGGCCCAGATGGCCGGCGAGGGCTTCTGGGACTCGCAGGACAAGGCCAAGAAGGTTCTGGCGGAAGTCAAAGCGCTCAAGGCCCAGGTGGAGGCGCTCACCCGGCTGATGGGCGAGTTTGAGGACGCCAAGGTCGCGTACGAGATGTCGCGCGAGGCGGGTGACAAGGACCTGCTGGGCGAGGCCGACGCGCAGTTGTTCAAGCTGCAGGCGAAAATGGAGCAGGTGGAGCTGCGCTCGCTGCTGTCGGGGCGGCACGACCATCGCAACTGCTACCTGACGATCGCGGCGGGCGTGGGGGGCACGGAGGCCAACGATTGGGCCGACATGCTGTATCGCATGTACATCTTCTACTGCGAGAAGATGGGCTGGGAGATGGAGGAAGTCGACAAGGGCTTCGGCACGGAAGTCGGCATCGACTCGGTGACGCTGCACGTCAAGGGCGCGTACGCGTTCGGCTATCTCTCGTGCGAGCGCGGCACGCACCGCCTGGCGCGGGTGTCGCCGTTCAATGCCCAGGGCAAACGCCAGACGAGCTTTGCGACGGTCGAGGTCGTGCCGGAGATCGAGGAGACCGAGGTCGAGATTCCCGAAAAGGACATCGAAGTGATCGCGTTCGTGCGTGCCTCGGGCCCCGGCGGGCAGAACGTCAACAAGGTCGCGTCGGCGATTCGCATCGTCCACAAGCCGACGGGTATCCAGGTCGTGGCGAGTACCTATCGCGACCAGCCGCAGAACAAGCGACAGGCGCTGACGGTGCTGCAGGCCAAACTCCAGGTGATGGAGGACGAGCGTCGCCGCAAGGAGATCGAGGGCGCGACCGGCGGCGCGATGGAGCAGGGGTGGGGCACGCAGATCCGGTCGTACGTTTTCTATGACAATCGCGTGAAGGACCACCGCACGGGCTACGAGGAATCAGACTACGAGATGGTGCTGCGGGGTGGGATCGAGCCGTTTATTGACTCCGAGCTCAAGCGGCGTCGATCGGAGAAGGAAAAGGGAAAGTAAGGGTCGCCGGGAGTCCGACGCCTTGCCGGTGCTGGAGTTCGAGGCGAAGTCACAAAGTCACGAAGTCAGAGTCGTCGGCGGGACGGCGTGGGTGCGTGCGTTCTGGAATGAAAAGCACCGATCGCGTTGGCGCGATCGGTGCGCGAGAGTGCGCCCGCGTGGCGGCGGCTCACGGCCAGAGACGCAACGGGCCGTGCGCCGTGGCGCTGGCGCGGCGAGCGCCGGCGGCCCGGGTCACAGCATGCCCCCCTGGGGCTCCATACCCGGGCCGGTGATCCCGCCGCCCACGCCCGGGCCGCTGATCGCCGGTGCGCCCCGAGGCGCCCCCATCGGCGGCTGGGTGGGGAGCTGCATCGGCGGCTGCATGGGCGGGCGCGGCGCCTGCTGCTGCGGCACGGGGCTGAGGCGTGCCTTGAAGATGTAGTCGGTGACGCGGTCGCGCACCAATTCCAGCATGCCGTTGAAGATGCGCGAGCCCTCGCGCTTGTACTCGATGCGCGGGTCCTGCTGGCTGAAGGCGCGATAGCCGATCGCGTCGCGGAGTTGGTCCATCGCGTAGAGGTGGTCGCGCCAGAGCTGGTCGAGCACGTCGAGCAGGATGGTGCGCTCGAAGTGGAGCAGCTCGGCCCGCATGACGGACTCGACCCGCGAGCGGATCGCGTTCTCGCGCTCCTCGCCCTCCAGGAATCGCATCGAGTCGGGCATCGAAACGCCGAGCTTTTCGCGCAGGTGCGCTTCCAGTTCGGCGTCGGTCTTGCACGCCAGGGCGGCGGCGAGGGCGGCGTCGAGGCGGTTCTCGGCAACGAACTGCTGCGACGCGGCCAGGAGTTCCTGGCGGGCCTTGGTGGGCGTGGATTGCTGGAGCGTCTGGACCGTCCAGCCGAGACCGAAGCGCCGGTTGGCCCACTCGACGAGCTGCTCCGACGCCTCCTTGGGCGACTGGCGCATCATCATCATGGTGAGGTCCATGGCGAACTCGATCGGGTATTCGACCTCGCGCTTGGTGTACTGCTGCGAGGCGCGGTCGAGCAGGAGCTTTGACACGCCCTCGGGCGATTCGTCCTTGGCCTTGTTGATCTCCTCGACCGACGCCTCGATGAGGTACTTGATGCGGGCCCACTCCGAGAGCTGCGCCGCCCCGTAGTTGGGCGAGAGGTACTCGGCGATGCCGGAGAGATCGGCGCTCTCGATGCGCTGCTCGGCGGCCTCGCGCAGCCTGCGCTCGACCGCCTTGCGCTCCTCGGGCGACCCGTGGGAGAGTTCGGCGGGGTTGAGCTCGACGCCGAAGCGCGACCGGGCCCAGTTGACCAGGCCCGGGACGTCGAAATCAACCGCGACGTCGGAGCCCTCGGTGGGCATGTACTCGCCGAGGGTGACGTTTATGGTGGCGCCGGCGTCCTGCTTGGCATCGGTGCGGATCGACTCGAGCATCTCGTCGAGGTCGCGTCCCTTCAGGCGATCGACCGCGACCAGGCAATCGAGTTTCTGTCTTGCGTACTCGGCGGCGCACTGCGCGGGGTAGTCGGGGTCGAGGTAGAGGGCGATGGCGTCGTCGATGGCGTCGCGGATGTACTCGAAAATAAGCCCCTTGACGTCGCGGCCTTCGAGGACGCGCTGGCGCAGGCCGTAGAAGCGTTGACGCTGGAACTCCATGACCTCGTCGTATTCGAGGACGTTCTTGCGGATCTGGAAGTTGCGTTCCTCGACCTTTCGCTGGGCGCGCTCGACGCTCTTGGAGAGCATGGGGTGCTCGATGGCGTCGCCTTCTTTCATGCCGAGGCGCGCCAGGACCTTCATGGTGGTCTCGCCGGCGAACATCTTCATGAGGTCGTCTTCGAGGGAGACAAAGAAGCGTGAGGAGCCGCGGTCGCCCTGACGCCCCGATCGCCCGCGGAGCTGGTTGTCGATGCGTCGGGCCTCGTGGCGTTCGGTGCCGATGACGTGCAGGCCGCCCATCTCCTCGATGGTGTTGAACCAGTGGATGCGGTGGAGCAGGAATCGCCCGGTCTTGTCGAGGGCGGCGCGGAGTTCCTCGGCGGACATCCGCTCGATGTCGCGAGCCTCGACCCAGGTGTAGGTCGTGGCCCACTGGCGCAGAAGCATCAGCTCCAGTTCCGCGAACGGGATGTCCTCGACCTGGCGCTTCTTGACGTCCAGGAACTGCGGGGCGAGCTTTCGGTAGACGCCCTCGCGCAGCTCCTCCTCGGTGGAGTCGACGCTGATGGTGCGGGGGCAGATGCCGCGCCGCAGCCAGTGATCCAGGAGTGAGGCGCGCGAGATGGGCCCGAGTTTGATGTCGGTGCCACGCCCGGCCATGTTGGTGGCGATCATGACGCGCCCGATCTCGCCGGCGGACTCGACGATGTGGGCCTCGCGCTCGTGCTGCTTGGCGTTGAGGACTTCGTGCTGGACCGCGTGGCGGCTGGCGAGCATCCGGGCCAGGCTCTCGGACTTTTCAACGCTGGTGGTGCCGACCAGGATCGGGCGTCCGGCGTCGTGGAAGTTCTTGATCTCGTCGGTGATGGCGTTCCACTTGTCCTTGGCGTTGAGGAAGACCAGGTCGTCGTAGTCGCGCCGGATCACGGGCTTGTTGGTGGGGATCGACACGACATCCAGCTTGTAGATGTCGTGGAACTCCTGGGCCTCGGTGTCGGCGGTGCCCGTCATGCCCGCCAGACGCTTGTACATCTTGAAGAAATTCTGGATCGTGATCGTGGCGACCGTCTGGGTCTCCTGCTTGATCGGGACGCCTTCCTTGGACTCGACGGCCTGGTGCAGGCCGTCGGACCACTGGCGCCCGACCATGGGGCGCCCGGTGAAGACATCGACGATCACGACGCCGGGGACCTGCTTGCCGGTCGCCTGATCCTGCGTGGGCGCGACGATGTAGTCGCGGTCAAGCTGGTAGACCACATGGGCGCGCAGGGACTGCTCCAAGAGGTGGGGCACGTCCATGTTCTGATCGACGTAGAAGGACCCGATGCCGGCGACGCGCTGGGCCTCGGTTACGCCGTCGTGGGTGAGGTGGCATTGCTTGCGTTCGGGCTCGACGTCAAAGTACTTGACGTGCTGGTTGCGCTCGGATTCGAGGCCAGGGAGCTCGGCCTTGGCGGCGTTCATGGCGGCCTGGATCTCCGGGACCTTGGACTTCTCGCGCGCCTGGCGGATGTCGCCCTCGTAGCCCTTGATCCGCATCAGGCACTTCTGCACGTGCTCGTCGGCGGCGGCCCACGGCTTGTGCTTCTCCACCAAATGACGCGCCAGCCGATCCGCCAGGTCGTACCGCGGCTGGTCCTCGTGCGCCGGACCGGAAATGATGAGCGGCGTGCGCGCCTCGTCGATCAGGATCGAGTCCACCTCGTCGACGATCGCGAACTGCCGGCGCTTCTGCACCTGGGCCTCGGCGGATCGCTTCATGTTGTCGCGCAGATAGTCAAAGCCAAACTCGGCGGTCGTGCCATACACCACGTCGCACCGGTACATGACGCGCTTCTGGTCCTCGTCCTGCATGTGCTGGGGGTGGATGGCGCCGACCGTGAGCCCAAGGGCGCGGAAGAAGGGCGCGGTCCAGTCGCGGTCGCGCTGGACGAGATAGTCGTTAACCGTGACGACGTGGACCTTCATCCGCTCGATGCACGCCAGATACGTCGCCAGCGGGCCCACGATCGTCTTGCCTTCGCCCGTGCGCATCTCGGCGATCTTGCCCTGCGTCAAGACCATCGATCCGATGAGCTGCACATCAAACGGCCGCGCCCGGTACGGCGGGCGGCTCTCGGGGTACAGGGCGCGGACCGCCTCGTACAACTCCGGCGGGATATCGACCTGCATCCAGCCGGGGACCTCCTGCTCGTGCCCGGCCCACTCGCCGACGGGCGGCGCGGGCGGGCAGGCGTCCATCGCGGCCTTGGTCTGGTCGTACAGCGCTCGCGCCTCGGGCGGGAGCGCCGCGGGGTCGAAGCTGTGATGCGGATTGAAAATATTCCGGATGCCGACGGCGCGGTCCATCGCCTCGCGGGCGCAGGCCAGGGCCTCGATCATGAGGTCGTCGGATTTGGTGCCCTTGTCGAGGCGGGCGCGGAACTCGAGCACCTTGGCGCGCAACTCGGGGTCGGTGAGCCCGCGGGTCATGGGCTCGAGGGCGTTGATGGCGTTGACGCGCTGGTTGTAGCGCTTGACGAAGCGCTCGTTGCGCGTGCCGATGAGCATGTTGAGCAGCGGGCCGATCAGGGGGATGTCTTGCTTGGACATGGTTTGCTCTGGGGTGGCTCTGGGGCATGAACGGGGGCGCGGATCATGCCGCGCGGGAAGTTAGAACCGCCGGCGGGAACGCACGCCGGGCGACGAAAAGGCTGGTTGGGTCGGGACGGCGCGGGGCGCGCGTCGGGTTGGCTTGATCACGCCAGCGCGGGCGGCGGCAGATCCAGCACGCGGGGCGACAGGGCCCGGGAGAAGTCTGTGCCTTCGGCGACGAGGTCCACGCGGGCGATCTCGACGCGCTGAGCGCGAGCCAGAAGGAGAACGATGGCCGGGACCACCCGATCGCGCCGGGCCGCATGGTGCGCCGAGCGCACGACGGTGTGACTGAGCAAGGCGGCGCGGTCCGGCGCGCGATGCTGACCCCAATCCCCCGACAGCGCCTCGCGCGGGGCCGTTGCGGCGCTGAACGTGATCGCGACGATCAGCAGCAGCGACAAGCCCGGCGCAAACGGGCGGGGGCGAGGCGCGTCCTCGGCGAGGCCTTCACGCCACGGGCGACCGAGAGATTGGTCAAAGGGGCTGTTCACGATGCGAATCAGATCGGCGAAGTGTATGGGAGAGGATCGGGCCACGCGGGAGTTCGCCCGCAATGATCGTGGATGATACCGAACAGATGCCTGGGGCCGTGAGGTCGTTCGCCGGTACGCCCGCCGAATGTGGGCGCGGCCCCTGAGATTGTCCGATATCTCGTGCCGCCGGACGCGGGCGGGGCTCGCCGATCGCGCCGGCTGCCTGCTACGTTGGCGGCATGAGCGGAGGAAGCGAGCCAGGGTCATCGGCGGGCGCGTCGCGCGAAAGCGCGCCGGGCCAAACGCCAATGCAGGACGCACACCCGATGGTCGCTACCCGCCAATCGCTCCCCACCACCCGCGAGTCGGTGACGCACAAGTTCGCCATCGCGCGCCACGAGGGATATCTGACCATCGGCCTGTACGCCGACGGGCGGCCGGGCGAGATTTTCATCAAGATGTCGAAGGAAGGCTCGACCATCAGCGGGATGTGCCAGGCCTTCTGCCGCGCGTTCAGCCTCGCGCTCCAGCACGGGCTGTCGGTCGACGACGCGGTCGTGCGCTTCAAGGGGATGCGGTTCGAGCCAATGGGCGCGACCAGCAACCCCGACATCCCCGAGGCCCAGTCGATCGTCGATTACGTCGCGCGGTACCTCGAGCTCCAGTACGGGAGCGTTCGCGCCGGGCAGGGCCGGCTCCTCTGAGCGGGATCGGTGGCGCCCGACCGCGCCGCCACTACCTCAGCACCAGCAGCGCCTCTTCACACGCCAGAAACCGCTCGGTGGCCGGCGAGTGCTCGTATCCCACCAGCACAAAGCCGCAGCGCTCGAGCACTCGGATCGACGCGAGGTTGTGGCGGGCCGCACGCGCGTGGAGCGGGCGCTTGGCGACCTCTTGAAGCAGCAGCGACAGGGCGCGTGTCGCGATGCCGCGCCCCCGGTGCTCGCGCGCGACTGAATATCCGACGAAGTCCGCGGCGTCGATGCTGAAGCAGGAAATATCGCCGACGAGCACACCCTCGACCGTGATCGCACGGGCGACGACGGAGGGATCGTTGAGGACCTTCTCCCAGTGGGAGAGGAACGATGGGTGATCGCGCGGCACGACCGCGGCCATCTGCGCGCCTTCGGGATCGCGCTGGAACTCAAACAGCTCGGGGAGGTCGGCCTGGGCCACCGGGCGGAGGCGGACCGAGAGCGAGATTGAACGACGTCCGCAGGAAGACATGCGTGCAGGATACAGCGAGTGTGCGACGCAGGTCGCTAGTTCTTCGGCTTGGGCACGTGCTGATCGATGATGACAGGGTTGCCGTCGGGATCGGTAAGGATGAGGAAGGCCGGTGCGTCGGTCGATTCATCGGCGGCGGGGTTGGGTGACAGACCGCGCTCGCGGAAGATGCGTTGGAGATCGCGGACGTCGGTGAACTCGGGGAGCGTGTTGCACTTGCGGTCCCATCCGGGGTTGAAGGTGAGCGAGTTCTTCGGCAGGCCGCCCTGGTGGAGGCCGATGGTGCAGGAGTCGTTCTGCATGATGAGCCACGTCTTGTTGTCGCCGACGAAGGGGCGGAAGCCGAGCTTTTCGTAGAACGCACGGGAGGCGGCGAGGTCCTTAACGGCGAGGCTGAGCGAGAAATTGCCGAGCTGCATGGATGGCGATTCCTTGGCCGAGGCGGCAGGCCTTGACGCGGGCGGGGTCGCGGGCTGGTTCTCAGTTTGCGACGCGGTAGACACGGAGTGGTTGGACGCGCAGCCGAACAGGGTGAGGAGGGCGAGGGTTACAATGAGTCGATTCACGGGTGTCTCCGAAATCTGAACGGGTCATAGAACGCCGATTCGATGGGTACATGCTACTTGTCGCGGCGCGGAGGGCTTGCCAGATCTTGCGAACCTTGAACAGCACGCGAGGGACCAGCGCGGGTGCCGTCGCGGCGAGAGCGGCAGGAGCTCGCTCGGCGGATGCTCATGCGGATGCCCGGCGATTGTCGACCCACACGTCGTATATCGATCGGGTGAACCGGGCGATCGATCTTATGGTCGCGAATATGGATCGCCCGGTGCGACTATGCGAGATGGCTCGGGCGGCGGCGCTCTCTCCTTTTCACTTTCATCGGATATTTCAGGCGCTGACGGGGCAAACGCCGGCCGACTTTGCCAAGCAGATGCGGCTGGATCGGGCGCTTGGAATGATGGGCGGGGCGCGGCGGAGTTCGCTCACAGAGATCGCGCTGGCGTGCGGGTTTGCGTCGTCTTCGGACTTTTCGCGATCGTTCAAGCAACGATTCGGCGTGGCGCCCAGCGCGTTTGATCTTGCGGCCTGGCGCGACGAGCGCGGGCGCGAGCTGGAGCAGATCTCGCGGGACGAGTCGATGCCGCATGTTGTGAAGTTGCCCGGGCGGAGCAACCCCGACCGCTTCAGGGTGTGCATCCGCGATCTGCCGGGGCGGACGGTCGCGTACATCCGCGTGGCGAATCCGTACAAGGGCGGCGGGGTGATGCGGGCGGTAGAGCGATTGACGGCGTGGGCGGCGCGGCACGGGCTGGAGCGCGGGCGGTGGCTGGGGTATCAGTGGGAGAACCCGGAAATCACGCCGCTGGAGCGGTGCGGGTATTACGTGGCGGTCGAGGCGAATCCTTTTACGCCGAGCGGCGAGATCGGGCGGTTCCGGTTTCCCGCGATGACGGTGGCGCAGATCGACCTCGACGGCGGGATCGAGCTTGAGCTGCGGGCGCTGCGGTGGTTGTATGGGTCGTGGCTGCCGCGTAGTGGGTTTGTGCCGGCGGATCAGCCGAGCTTTGAGGCGTGGGTGGGATTGCCGTTTGCGCACGGCGTGGAGCGGTTTGAGCTCGGAGTGCAGCTGCCGATTCGGAGGTGAATCTGGCGGGAGTTCGGGCCAGGGTGAACGCGCCGGCTGGGCTCGGTACACGGTGCGCATGCGGAAGGTGATCTGCGGCGTATTGTTCGGGTTGATTCTGCTCGACGGAGGCCTCACGGGCGAGCATACGCCTCATGGCGCGGCGGGGACCGCCCTGTGCAACCTGCACTCGCGGTGCGCGCGGATTCCGATCAGGACGCAGCGACGGCCGCGGATCGCGCCGCTTCGTATGTGGACGCCGCGGACGCGGCGGTCCGAACCTACTTCCTCCGCTTCACCATCGCCTCGATCCACACGGGCACATAGGGCGGCGTACAACCCTTCGACACCGGCCAATCGCGGTACAACCCGATCTTCTCTCCGATGGCTATCGCGCGGGCGCGCTGCTCGGGGTGCCTGATGCCGATGGCGGCCAGGGTGTTGTTCATCGTCCACTGAACCTCCGGCTTGGCCTTGGCAAGCTCTTTCTCGATGCGGTCGAGGAGCGCGGACGGGTCCGGGTCGCCCGGATCGTTCGTCGTGCCCTTGTTCACGCGGGCCGCGGTGAGGTGCCACCCGGCGCGGGCGGCCCAGCGATCCTTGTCCTTCATCCACTTCTGGCGGAGCGAGTCCTTGTCGGGGTGCTGGGGCACGACATAGGAGTTCATCCATTCGGCGACGTGCGAACAGGTAGTAGTTCGCGTCATCGAGTCAAGCTCGGCCGCGGAGAGAGATGTGGGCTTGAGGATGAGCGTCGCCAGGAGCTGGGCGTCGACGTTTCCGGTGTCCCAGAGCTTGATCGCCAGCGCGTGGTCGGACTTGATCTCCTTGGCGATCACGCGGATGTCGCCGTGTTTCACGCCGAACTGGTTGTCGGGCGCGCCGGACTTGGTGTTGTGCTTGCGTCGGGCCTCGTCGCCGAGCGATTCGAGGCGCGCGAGGATTTCCCTGACGGTCGTATTGACGGCCATGGCGAGCAGCATACCAGAGGCGTCTCCTGTGACGGCGCATGGGGCGTGGGTCTTTCGTAGACTTCGGGCCTTCAACCCGAAGGGAATTCGATGATGACCACCAGCGCGGCCGTGCCGCATGTCCAGCGTCCGCGGCGCCGCGTTTTTCCGTCCGTGGCGCTGGGCGTGGCCGTGGTGGCGCTGGTGC
>JAEUJA010000220.1 GCA_016793195.1 Phycisphaerae bacterium | reverse complement strand
AGTGAGGCGCGGCACATGCTCCGGGTGGCGTGGTCAAGTCTTCTTGACCACGCGCGTGCCACGCGTGCCCCGCTCGCATCACTTCCCAAACACCCGCTTCACCGCCTCAAGGTACCCATAGCCATACTTGTCGTCGGGCTGTAGATAGCTCGTCTCGGTCCATTCGTTCCAACTGTTGACGGTGATGAGCGGGGCGCGATCGGGGTGTGCGTCGACGAACGCCTTGGCTTTCAGCAGCGCCTTCTCGAACTGCTCGGGCGGGTTGTTCTTCACCACGCCACCGACAAATTGTTTGGCCCGCGGGCTGGCGTCCCAGCCGATCGAAACGTGCGGGTAGTACTTGGCCCCGTGGCCCGTGTCCGCGCGCTCCCACTCCGCGACGCCGTCGCGCATGATGTCCTCATAGTTGCGGTTCATGTCGGCAAAGTGCGCGAACTGATAGTGGCTGAGCGAGTCGACGCCAAGCTCTTTGATCACCTGCGTCTGCGTTCCGACGCTCTGGCCGGGGATGTCGACGAGCGGACGCCTAGACTCCGGGCGCAGCGCGACCTGGAGTTCAAGTCCCGCAAAGCCCGCCGCGACCGTTCGCTCGCGAAGCCAGGCCACCGCGTCCTTGGCGGCCGCGACGCTCCCCAGGCCCTTCACGAAGTTGGGCAGGTCATAGATCATCAGGACCGGCTTGCCGTCGATCTTGTAGTACGAGGGTTGGCGGAAGTACTTTTCGATCCAGCGGCGTGCGATCTTCTCGAACTCCGCGCGGTCGAGCGACCCGCGCCAGATCGTCGCGTCGTTGCGCCCCGTGAACGCGTCGTCGGCGTTGCGTTTGTCCCACGCCAGGTTCACATCGTGGTTGGCCCACATGAGATAGAAATTCACGCGGTCGTTGTTGCGGGCCCTGAGATAGCCGTCGTTCAGGCACCCTTCGAGGTAGGGCAGGCCGTCGTACCAGTACCAGTCGTAGATGAAGACGTTGACGCCGTGGTCGGCCGCGGCGGCGATCTGCATCTCCATCACGTAGCGATCCGCCTCGTTGACATAGCCCCAGAGCGGGCGGCGCGGCTGGTCGTGCCCGGGGAACTTCGGCTCGTTGGTCATCACGGTCTGCCACTCGCCGATCCCCTGCGGCCAGAAAACCTTGGCCCGCTGGTCCGGGTGGTACGACGGCCAGACAAAGGCGGCGACGTCGTAGTGGTCGCGGGGTGTGGCGGAGGGTGCGGCGGATTGGGCAAGCGCGGGCGAGGCGGCGAGACAAGCGCCCAGCGCCGGCAAGGTCAGGAGTCTCATGCCATCATCCTCTCTCGTGAGGCCTACACCTTCGGCCCGCTGTGGCCGAGCTTCGCGATCGCGTCGGCGTATCGCTCGCGCAGCGGCTCGACGACTTCCTTGATGAACCGCTCGGTCTGCTCCACGCTGCGCCCGACGTATTTCATGGGGTCGAGCAGGCCGTCCCAGTTCAGTTCATCGCGCAGCGGCCCGCCGCGGGCGGCGCCCCAGAAACTCTGGTCGCCTTTCAGGCGATCGATCAGGTCGTTGTCGAGGCCCTCCTGCTTCACGCGCATGCCCGCGGCCTGGGCGTGGCGGCGGATGAGTTCGTGATAGTGCTGGCGATCGCCGCCCAGCTTGACACATTCCATCAGCAGGTTTTCCGTGGCCATGAACGGAAGTTCGGCCATGAGATTCTTGCGGACCATCGCCTCGTGAACCACCAGGCCGCTCGCGACGTTGTGCATGAGATCGAGCGCGCCGTCGAGGGCCAGGAACGCCTCGGGGAGCGAGAGACGCCGGTTCGATGAATCATCGAGCGTGCGTTCGAGCCACTGCGTGGCGGCGGTGTCGTAGGCGTTGCCGACGAGATTCATGACGAAGCGGGCAAGGCCGCAGATCCGCTCGCAGCGCATCGGGTTCCGCTTGTATGGCATGGCCGAGGAGCCGATCTGCTTGTCCTCGAACGGCTCGTCGAGCTCCTTGCGGTTGCAGAGGAGGCGGATGTCGGTGGCGATTTTGTGGAGGACGGCGGCGACGGAGGCCAGGTCGGCCAGGATGAAAGTGTCGATGACGCGGGGGTAGGTTTGGCCGGTGATGAGAGAAAGATCGAACCCAACTTCACTCGACGTGTACCCGTCTCTGTCGCCAGGAACTTGCGCACGCGGTTCGTCGATGCCGGCCGGATAGTCGCTGAACTCCTGCGGCGGAACGATGTTGTTTCTTTCAAATGTATGGAGTATGCCCTCCATCGCTCTGTGCAGCACGGCCGTCTCAAAATGGTCGAGCAAACGAGTCCCATCGAAGAGCGACAGAAATGAGGCTTGTGTTCCTGTCGCTCCCCTCAGGCCACGGGGACGCATGATGCCCCAGAGTGAGCCGACCAGTGCGCCATGATACGGGTGCATTCCGTCGAGTCGTTCGAGGGCCAGCCGCAGATCGCTCGCCCACATTGCCGTTCGACGTCCGACGGTCACGGGCTGTGCTGGTTGATAATGCGTGAAGCCAAGGGTTGGCACCTCAACCGATCGTTGAGCCGACTCCGCGAGCGAAATCACCACGCGTGCGACCTTCTCGCGGATGAGTTGCAGACTTCCGCATAGAACAGCAAAGTCCGCATTGCACACCACATCCTGGCTCGTCATGCCCAGGTGGATGATCCCCTTGGCCATTGGGCAGGCGTCGCCCAGCGCGTGGACGTGGCTCATCACGTCGTGGCGGAGCTCGCGCTCGTACTTCTTAGCCAGCTCGATCTCGGCGTCGGTGATGCCGACGCTGCCGTCGGGGTTCTTCCGCTCGACGACGGCCCGGAGCTCCTCGACCTGTTCCTTGGTGACGGGCAGGCCGAGTTCGTGCTGGGCCTCGGCGACGGCGAGCCAGATCCGCCGCCATGTGTTGAACTTGTGGCGCGGCGACCACAGCCGGAGCATCTCCGGGCTGGCGTTGCGTTCGGCGAGTGGGGAGGTGTATGTGTCGTTGGGGCTTGTCACGATGCAAGGGTATCGCGCTCGGGTCGATCGCACCTATTCCGCCGCCGCCGGGCGAAGGGCCGCAAGCTCGTTGTAGCGACCCTGCACCATCACGCGATCACCCGCCCGCAGCACGGAATCCGCACGCGGAAAGAGCGCGTCGTGCGACGGCCCCGCCGCGCCGCCGAGATCGGCCGAGGGAACGCTGTCTGTCGATTGCGAGGTCCGCCCCGCCGCGCCACCCGCTGCCGCGCTTCCCGTCGCCGCACGAACCAATTCAATGATCGCGATCGAGTGCCTCGACATCGCGTCGGCGATCGACAGGCCGTCGAGCGCCCCGCCGCGGCGCACCACCCATCGCTGCATCGCGATCAGCCGATCGCCGACGACCAGGCTCCCGACCACGCCCGGCTCCACGGCCGCGGTCGCGAACGCGGGGGCGCTCAGCCATGACTGCGACATCGCGATGTGAATCCCCGCCGCCCCCGCGACCTTGTCGGCCATCGCCTGGTCAAAC
>JAEUJA010000307.1 GCA_016793195.1 Phycisphaerae bacterium | reverse complement strand
CCGGCCTCGATCAGCACGTCCGCGACCTCGGGCCTCGTGAACTCCACCGGCGGGCGCTCGCCCTTGAGCAAGAGGTCACGCACCGCGGTGCCCGACAGGTTGATGATGTCACCCTCGATCTTGGGGTACGACTTCTGCGACACCATCCCGCCGTAGGACTTGCTGTAGCCGGTGTGCTCGAACATGAGCGGCTGGATGGCCAGGTTCTTGAGGTCGATCTGCTCGAAGATCTTCTGGGCGTCGTAGGTGCCGTAGTAGTTGCCGACGCCCGCGTGGTCGCGCCCCACGATGAAGTGTGAGCACCCGTAGTTCTTCCGCATGACGGCGTGGTGGATCGCCTCGCGCGGGCCCGCGTACCGCATCGCGGCCGGAAGCACGCTCACCATCGTCGCCGTCGGGCTGAAGTACTTGGCGACCAGCGCGTCGATCGCCTTCATGCGGGCCGCGGCGGTGATGTCGCCCTTCTTGGTCTCGCCCACCAGCGGGTGGATGAGCAGGCCGTCGCAGATCTCCTGGGCGCACTTGCACACATACTCGTGGGCGCGGTGGATCGGGTTGCGGGTCTGGAACGCGACGATCCGCGACCAGTTCCGCTTGGCGAATTCGGCGCGCGTCTGGGCGGGCGTGAGCCGCTTGTCCAGGAACGCCTCCGGGCCGTGCGGATCAACGCACACCGAGAGCACGTCGACCGGGCCGGCGACGCACACATCGCCCTCGGCCTGCACCTGCGCCACGCCCGGGTGGGCGGCGTCCTCGGTGCGGAAGACGTTGGGGATCTCGAGCTTCTTGTCATGCTCAAAGACCTCGCTGACTGTCATCACGCCCTGGAGCGTGCCATTCGGCGCGACCAGCGCGACCTTCTGCCCGACCTTGGGTTCGCTGCCCTTGGCAAGGGCCAGCAGAATCGGGATCGACCAGACCGTGCCATTGGCGAGCGTCATGTTCTTGCACACGCTCTCAAAGTCCGCCCTGCCCATGAAGCCGGTGAGAGGCGCAAAGCCGCCGATGCCGATCAGCTCAAGGTCGCACGACTGCTTGGCGGTGAGCTTGATGGCCGGGAGCGAGGCGGCCTCCTTGGCCAGTTCGGTGGCGCGGGGGCCGGTGACGACGCGGTCGACGGGCGTGCCGCCGTGGTATGAGATCAGTCCAGACACGGTGCGGTCTCCAGAAAAGCGGGAGGGGCGGGACGAAATGAGCCCAAAGGATAGCGCGATCAGGGCGGGATCAGGGCCGATTCGCTTGATTCGTCGGGACCGGACGGGCACGATTGGGACTCGCCCGGGTCGGGCGATTTTTCGCCCAAGGCGGGGAAGACGGAGGTCACTGTGACGGCTCAGAAGGCGACCAACATCCACTGGCACGAAGGGAACTTCACGCGGGCCGAGCGATGGAAGGCCCTGGGCGCGGTCGGCTGCACCATGTGGTTCACCGGGCTCTCGGCCTCGGGAAAGTCCACCATCGCCAGCGCGCTCGAGCAGTCGCTGGTCAACGCCGGCATCAACTGCTATCGCCTCGACGGCGACAACATCCGCTTCGGCCTCAACAAAAACCTGGGCTTCAGCGCCGACGACCGCGCCGAGAACATCCGGCGCATCGGCGAAGTCGCCAAGCTCTTCGCGGACTCGGGGTGCGTGGCGCTCACGAGCTTCATCAGCCCCTACCGCAAGGACCGCGACCTGTGCCGCGATCTGCACGAGAAGGACAAAGCCGGCGCGATGGTGTTCATCGAGGTCTTCGTCGATACGCCGATCGAGGTGTGCGAGCAGCGCGACCCCAAGGGCCTGTACAAGAAAGCACGCGCCGGCGAGCTCAAGGGGTTCACGGGCATCGACGATCCCTACGAAGCGCCGGTGAACCCGGAGCTGGTGCTCAGGCCCGCGACCATGAGCGTCGACCAGTGCGTCGCCGCGTGCATGGAGCTGCTGAAGGCCAAGGGAGTTCTCAAGGGATAGGCATCGGGGATCAGGAAAGATGCGGAAGAGACGAAGAGACGCAGAGACGAAGTGAAGAGAAAAGGCCGCCGGATCGCAATATCGTCACATGGCCGAATCGCACGCGGTCGTTGGGGCGGTTTGATCGCTTTCCCCGATGCCTGATGCCCAGTGCCTTTTCTCTCAGCAAGGAGCCGGCATGACGGCCAGAGCCGATTGGATCGAGCACGCGCGCGAGGCGGTGTTGCACGCCAGCGTCGTGTGCCGGGCCGTGCAGTCGCGGATCGGCGAGGTCCGCGCGATCACCAAGGACGACAACAGCCCGGTGACGGTCGCCGACTTTGCCGCGCAGGCGGTCGTCGCGCATGTGCTGGCGCAGCGACTGGGCACGTTCGTGCTGGTGGGGGAGGAGTCGAGCGATTTCCTGAAGGAGGCCGCCAACGACGCGCAACTCTCCGCGGCCGTCGACGCGGCCCGAGTCGTCTGGCCCGACGTCACGCGCGACAAGTTCATCGCCGCCCTCGAACGCGGTCATGGCGAGCCCAACACCCAGGGCTTCTGGACGCTCGATCCGGTCGATGGCACCAAGGGCTTCCTGCGCGGCGAGCAATACGCCGTCGCGCTCGCGTATGTGGAACACGGCGAGCCGGTGATCGGCGCGATGGGCTGCCCGAACCTGCCCGCGTCGTTCGACAGGCCGCTCTCCAGGCCCGACCCGACCGGAACGGTCTACTCCTGCATCCGTGGCGGCGGGTTGTTCGAGAGCGACGCGGTGCTGAGCGCGACGCCGCGGAAGATCACGCGCGAATCACGAACGCCCGGCGCGCCGCTCCGTGTGACGGCGTCGGTCGAGAAGGCCCACTCGAACATCTCCGCGACCGATCAGGTGGCGGCGCTTGTCAGCCCCAGTTTCGATCTGGTGCAGGTGGATAGCCAGTGCAAGTACGCCGTCGTCGCACGCGGCCAGGGCGACCTGTACCTTCGCCTGCCGACCAAGAAGGGGTACGTGGAGCGGATCTGGGACCACGCGGCGGGCTCGCTGGTCGCCAGCGAGGGCGGGTGCGTCGTGACCGACGTGTACGGCAAGCCGCTCGAATTCGGGCACGGCCGCGGCCTGGAGATGAACGCGGGCATCGTGTGCTGCGAGCGAGCGATCCACGGCGCGGTGATCGACGCGATCGCGAAGGTGCAGGCGCAAGCGGCGGGCTGACGCGGCACGGAGCTGTCCCCGGGCACGGGCGCTTCCAAGCCCGAAGCGGCGACCGGACGGAACCTAGACTTCCTTTATGCCCGAGAGCGACGCTATTCACGGAATCGAAGGCCGCGATCTCCGCGCCCAGGTGCTGATCGTCGACGACGAGCCCGAGCACGCCGACGTCATGGCCGACGCCCTGCGAAAGCCCGGGCACGTCTGCACCATCGTCAACTCCGTCCCGGCCGCCATCGACGAGCTCCGCGCCGGGGCCTTCGACGTCATCGTCACCGACCTGCGCATGCCCAACTCCGCCGGCGCCAACGCCGTCGCGCCGGGCGGCGCCGACGCCGGCCTCCGCGTGCTCGAGAACGTCAGGAAACTCCAGCCCAACGCCGAGACCATCATGGTCACGGCCCACGGCGACGTCGCCACCGCCCGCGCCGCGTTCAAGCACGGCGTCTACGACTTCATCGAAAAACCCCTCGACCTCTCGGTCTTCCGCGAGCTCGTCACCCGCGCCGCCGAGACCGTGCTCCTCCGCCACGAGAGCGAGCGCACCGGCCTGGGACCGGGCGAGCTCGTCCAGCACGAGGGCTTTGAGGGCATCATCGCCGGCTCCGAGGCCATGCGGCGCATCCTGCGCACCGTCAAAGCCATCGCGCCGTCAAGCCTGCCGGTGCTGGTGACCGGCGAGAGCGGCACCGGCAAGGAACTCATCGCCCAGGCGATCCACCGCAACGGCCCGCGCGGGCAGGTCAAGGGCGGCGGACGCTTCGTCGCCCTCAACTGCGCCGCCGAGGCCGAGAGCCTCCTCGAAGATCAGCTCTTCGGCCACGTCAAGGGCGCGTTCACCAACGCCGAACGCGACCGCGAGGGCGTCTTCGAGTACGCCAGCGGCGGGACGCTCTTCCTCGACGAGATCGGCGACATGCCGCTCAAAATGCAGGCCAAGCTCCTGCGCGTGCTCGAGACCGGCGAGGTTGTTCGCTTGGGCAGCAACGAGCCGCGAAAGACCGACGTCCGCCTCGTGAGCGCCACCAACCAAGACCTCTCCAAGATGGTGGCCGAGGGCTCGTTCCGCGGCGACCTCTTCTTCCGCATCAACGGCGCGACGGTCGCCATCCCGCCCCTCCGCGAGCGGCGCGAGGACATCCCTCGCATCGTGCGCCACGCCGTCGCCCGCTTCGCCGAACAGTTCAACAAGGGACTGCCCACGCCCGACATCACGGACGCCGCCATCATGCGCCTCACCAGCTGCGCCTGGCCCGGCAACGTCCGCCAGCTCCTGAACGTCGTCCAGAACATGGTCGTCACCGCCATGGGTGAGAGCGACGGCGGCCCGGTCGTGCTCGACGTCAAGCACATCCCCGACAGCGTGCGGAGCGACGACGCGCCCGAGGGCGAGGGCGATTCGCCCGTGTCCGGGGGCGGGCTGGCCGGCACCAGCCTCGAACAAATCGAGAAACGCGCCATCCGAGAGACCCTCCGCCTCACCGCGGGAAACCGCGAGCAGGCCGCCCAGCTGCTGGGCATCGGCGAGCGAACGCTCTACCGGAAGCTCCGCGAGTACGGCTTGCGATAGGCATTGCGGACCTTCCACGCTGGGGCATTCGCGCCCGGCATGCATCAGAGAACGCGATTCGGTCGATGTGCATGGCGCGCCGCGCTTCCGAACCGGGGGTCGTGCGCGGTACGCTGCCTCAGGGCCCGCCACGCCATTCCGCCCGCGCCCGCAGCCTGTCGCGGGCGCTCGAAATTTCCGCGTGACCCGGGCCCCGCATTCCAGGCACGGAGAGAACGTCATGAACCTGATGAAACGCATGAAGGCCCTTGTCGCGGCAGTCGGCGCGACGACGGCCATCACCGCCGCCTCCGCGACCTGGTCCATCGTCATCATCGACACACGCACCGGCGAAGTCGCGCTGGCGTCCGCCACCTGCCTCACCGGCTTCGACCTCCAGGCCAACACGCCCGTCATGCTCGTCGGCAGGGGCGGCGCCACCGCCCAGTCCTTCGTCGACAGCAACGGATGGAACCGAACCTACATCCGCGATCGTTTCCTCGATGGCTGGAGCCCCGACCAGATCCTCGACGGCCTCGCCGTCTTCGACAGCGGGCACCAGACCCGCCAGTACGGCTTCGCCGACGTGCTCGGTCGCACCGCGACCTTCAGCGGCACCGGCGCCGGCGCCTGGGCCGGCGGACAGACCGGGCAGATCGGCGACCTGGTCTTCGCCGTGCAGGGCAACGTGCTCACCGGCGAGCCGGTCGTGTCCCTGGCGGTTGACGCCATCCTCAACACCCCCGGCGACATCGCCGAGAAACTGATGGCCGGGATGGAAGCCGCACGCCTCATGGGCGGCGACGGACGCTGCTCGTGCCTCCCCAACGACGCCGACGCCTGCGGCTCGCCCCCGCCCAGCTTCGAGAAATCGGCCCACATCGCCTACATGCTCATCGCCCGCCGCGGCGATGTCGACGGCTCCAACGCCAACTACCGCACCGGCGCCTCGCCCCAGGCCGTCGCCAGCGCCGACTTCGACGCCGACGGGCTCAACGACGTCGTGATCGTCGGCGCCGGGGGCGGCACGCTCAGCTTCTTCCACAACATGACGCCGCCCGCCGGCGTGCCGCGCCTCGCACCGCCGGCGCAGACCCCGTTCGGCGGCACGCTCCGCGACGTGGTGGTGCTCGACTTCAACAGCGATGGAAAGCCCGATCTTCTCACCGTCGACAGCGACGGCTCGCGCTTCGTGCCATTGCGCGGCGTGGGCGACGGCTCGTTCCAGAGCGAACCGACCATCCCCCTCCTCAACAGCCCGCGATCCATCACGCTCCTCGATCTCGATGGCGACGCCGATCAGGACGCCGCCGTCGCGTCCCAGACCGGCGGCGCCGTCACAATTCTCCGCAACGACGCGGGCGTGTTCAGCGTGCTGAAGTCCACGATCATCGGCGGCGGGCCCAACCTCATCACCTCCGGCGACCTCGACGCCGACGGACGCCCCGACCTGGTCGTCGGGGACACCACCGGGCGATTGCTCGCGCTCCTCCGCAACGCCGCCGACGACGGCACGCTCGAATCCCTCGCCACGCTCCCCCTGCCCGCGGCCGCGCTGGCCCTGGCGGCCCGCGACCTCAACCACGACGGCGCCGCCGAGGTCTTCGCCACAGTCAACTCCACCGATCAATTCGTCCGCGTCTACACCAAGAGCGGGCCCGTGTGGAATCTCTCCACGCTCCCCATCAACGGAACCGCCGGCGGCCTCCGCGTCGATGACCTCGACGCCGACGGCATCGCCGATCTCGTCGTCTCCACTCGCTCCGGCCCCCAGCGCGTCAACGTGCTCACAGGGAACGCCGACGGCACCTTCGACGCCGCACGCGCCTTCCCCGGCGGCTGGGCCACCCCAAAGTTCGTCTTCACCGATCTCAACAGCGACGGCGCGCTCGACCTGGCCTCCGTCGGCGCCGGCGGCACGATCCTGCTGCCGGCCCGCGAGCCCGGCGTCTTCAATCCTCAGAGCGGTCAGGGCGGCGGCGACTATTACATGACCTTCAACGTGCCCAACGCCGCCGCGTCCGACCCCGATCCGATCTACACCCTCCGCGACATGTTCAACGCGTGGCGCTCCGGGCTGGTCGGTATCGCCGACGCCGTCAAGTCACAGGCCGCCCCGGACCAGACCATCATCCGCGCCGACCTGCGCGGATCGGCCAAGGTCACCATCACGCTCCGCGACTTTACCGGCGCGCCCGTTTCCGTCGACCCCACCAACGTGCGGATCGAACACGCGCCCGGAAGCGCCGGCGTCACCATCCCCGGGCCCGTCGAATCGGGCGACAACGGAGCGCTCGTCGCGACCGTCGTCGCCGGCACGCGCTGCGGCGTGGACAAGCTCGAAATTGTCGTTGAGCACGAACCCCGCGACATCGTCCTCATGCCCGCCATCACGCTCACCGTCACGTCGCCCGCCGACATGAACCTCGACGGCGTGCTGAGCGACGCCGACCACCAGGCCTTCCTCGCCGCCTTCGAGGCCGGATCGCTCGACGCCGACCTCAACGCCGACGATTTCGTCAACGGCGACGACTTCGACTCGTTCGCCGAACGATTCGAGGCGGGCTGCTGAGAGCCGAACAGGCGCAGTGGCGAAGTGGCGAAGCCCGCCGCCCGGCTACTCCGCCCGCCGCTCGATCGTGATCGAGCCGTTCGACGTATCGAGCACCGACTTCTCACCCTCGCCCAGCGTCACCCTGGCCTCGGACTTCTTGCTCTGCCGCACCTTGGCGGCGTCAACGCCCGACACGCTCACCCGCCCGTTGCTGGTGTCGGCCTCGATCTCGCCCGTAAACGCCGCGCCGAACGTCAGCGTGATCGACCCGTTCGAGGTGTCGAGCTTGGCCGGCCCCTTGGCGTCCTTCGTGAGCGAGACCTTGATCGACCCGTTGGAACTGTCGGCGATGACCTTGCCCGGCGCGTCTGAGATGGTGATCGCCCCGTTGCTGGTCCTGGCGGTGACCTCGCCGCCGGCGCGGTCGATGGTGATCGCGCCGTTGGACGATTCGGCGTAGACCACGCCATTGATCCCCTTGGCGGTCACGGCGCCGTTGCTGCTGGTGAGCTTGACGCTGGAGGCATCGGGGAGCACGATCTCGAACGCGCAGCCCTCGTAGGAGAGGCGCTTGTCGTCGGGCCATTTGACATAAATTGAAAGCGTCTTGTCGTCCTTGCGTTCGGCGAGGACCTTGGTCGCCGCCAGACGCTCCTTGCTCTGGGCCCGCAACTTGGCGACGACCGTGACTTCCTTGGCCTCGGCCGCGGTTGTGACCGTGATCGCGCCGTTGGCGGTGTCGACGGCCAGCGCCGACGCCGCCACATGCGGGATGCTGCTCGTCCGCGTTTCCTCTTCCACCGCCATGTTGAACACGCACCCGCCGGACAACGCCGCGCCCGCGATCGCGGTCGAAACAGAAACGCCGAACAGCACGCCCCGCGTCAAGGCGGCGGCGGCAACAAGTGCGCGGGCGGGACGAATCACCATGACGATCTCCTTGGAGGTGCTTGCGAGTAGTTTAGTAGGAGTTCGGGTCCGGCGGTTTCAGAGCACCGCGGACCAAGGTCCGCGTCCGAAACCACTCCCCATGTACTCTTCTTCACTCCCGACTCCCGACTCCCGACTCCCGACTCCCAACTCCCGACTCCTGATTCCCCGCTCTTCAATCCACGCTACGTTGTCGCTGGAGGCCCGCATGTCGACGCCCGCCCAAGCTCCTCGCAACTCCCCCTGGCGGCGTGACCCCGCGCCCACGTCGCTGGGCGACCGCATCGTGCGATTCCGCGATCCGCTCCACACGCACGAGGCGCTCCCCCCGTTCCCCGCGTATGTGAAGCGGCCCGCGCCCATCGCACCCACGCCGACCGTCACGCCCAAGACTCGCATCGTCCCGCCACGCTTCGCCGATGTCCGCGGGCGGCGCGTGGTCATGCTCGAAACCGCGATCGGCGACTCCCTCTACGCCACCGGCGAGGTCGCCGGCCCGCTTCTACGAGACGCCACGCGCATCCGCGGGCGCAACACCGATTGCTTCGGCTACAACTCCCGCTCGCGCTCCCTCTATCAATCACACCCGTGGGTGCTGGGCGTTCGGCGCGACGGTCGCGCGTTCGGCGTGATCCTCGAAACCACATACTCCTTCGAGATCGACCTGCGCGCCGGCATCGTACTCGCCTGCGATGGTCCATCGCCCGGCGTGGTGGTCCTCGAGCGCGACAGCCCCGAAGAAGTGCTCGGCGTGCTGGCGGAATTGACGGGCACGATGCCCATGCCGCCGCTCTGGGCGATTGGGTATCAGCAGTGCCGCTGGAGCTACGAGCCCGACGATGAAGTGCGCCGGATCGCGAGCGAGTTCCGCACGCGCCAGATTCCCTGCGATGTCATCTGGATGGACATCGACTACATGCGCGGCTTCCGCTGCTTCACGTTTGATCCCGAGGAGTTTCCCAACCCAGCGAAACTCTGCGACGATTTGCACGCGCAGGGATTCCGCGGCGTGTGGATGATCGACCCCGGCATCAAGGTCGACGCAGGCTACGGCGTCTATGCCCAAGGCCGGGATGGCGACCACTTCGTCAAGGCCGATGGCGCACAGGGTGGCGGCGAATACCACGGGAGCGTGTGGCCCGGGCCGTGCGCGTTCCCCGATTTCACACGCGCCCGCACGCGACAGTGGTGGGGCGATCTCTACAATGACTTCATCGCCCACGGAATCGACGGCGTGTGGAACGACATGAACGAGCCCGCGATCTTCGACGGCCCGGGAAAGTCCATGCGCGACGACGCTCGCCACGACGCCGACGCCGAGCTCGGCGGGCCCGACGCGCACGCACGCTACCACAACATCTACGCCATGCAGATGGTGCGCGCCACGCGCGAGGGAATCCTGCGGGCTCGCCCCGAGCACAGGCCCTTCGTGCTTACGCGATCGAACTTCCTCGGCGGGCATCGCTACGCCGCGACCTGGACCGGCGACAACACCAGCAACTGGGAACACCTCCGCCTCTCGATCCCGATGGCGCTCAACCTCGGCCTGTCGGGCCAGCCGTTCGTGGGCCCGGATATCGGCGGCTTCGATGGCAACGCCGACGCGACGCTGTTTGCAAGGTGGATGGGGATCGGGGCGCTGCTGCCCTTTGCGCGCGGACACTCGATCAAGACGTCCGTGCCGCACGAGCCGTGGAGCTTTGGCGAGGAGTGCGAGCGTGTCTGCCAACTCGCGCTGCGTAGGCGCTATCGCCTGATGGCGTACCTGTACACGCTCTTCCGGGAGGCGTCGCAAACGGGGCTGCCGATCGTTCGCCCCGCATTCTTCGCGGACCCACGCGATCCATCGCTGCGCACGATCGATCACGCGTTCCTGCTGGGGCGCGACGTGCTGGTGGTCGCCGATGTGAACCCGCCGGGAAAACGTCTCGCGCCCGGGAGCAAGCCCGGCGGCGTGCTCGCGTCATGGCGCGAATTCGACATCGTCGACGCGTGCGCGGAACTTCCAAAGCTCTACATCCGCCCCGGCGCGATCGTGCCGATCGGCCCCGACGTCCAGCACACCGGCGAGATTCTGGCCGCCGGAAACGGCACGACGAGCGCGGAGCGAACGCTGCTTGTCGCGCCCGACGAACACGGCGCGGCACGCGGCGTGTGCTACGACGACGCCGGCGACGGCTTCGGCTACCAGAGCGGCGAGTACGTTCTAACGGAGTATGTGTTCGAGACGGGCAAGATTACAGGTCGTGTGATCGAGGGGAAGATGGCCGTGCCATCGGATTATGCGATCACGCGCGTCTGACGAGCCCGGCGCGGTAGACAGTCAAGCCATCAGTAGCCCGACCGTGAGGGAGGGCATTCTTCTTGCAGGGCCCTGGCCATATCTGGC
>JAEUJA010000214.1 GCA_016793195.1 Phycisphaerae bacterium | reverse complement strand
GGCGCTCTCGATCGCCAACGACTGCCCGTACAAGCTGACCGGGGGCGTCTACTCGCGCAAGCCGTCGCACCTCGAGCAGGCCAAGCGAGAGTTCCGCGTGGGCAACCTCTATCTCAACCGCGGCATCACGGGCGCGCTGGTCGCCCGCCAGCCGTTCGGCGGCTTTGCCATGTCGGGCGTGGGCTCCAAGGCCGGCGGGATGGACTACCTGCTGCAATTCGTCGAGCCGCGGGCCAGTTGCGAGAACACGCTCCGCCGGGGGTTTGCTCCAGAGCTGTAACCCGCGCCGCGCGGACGAAATCGGGGCGGCGCGCGGAGCGTCGCGGGGATTCCGCGGCTTTGCAAAAGTCGGGGGTCAGGGGCGACGATGGAATGGCACTCGGAAGGGAGTGCCGCCCGTGCCTCATTATGTCAGGCTGATGCCAACCACGGAAGCCCCCGACGCCGGCGAGGTGGTAAACCCATCGCGATTCGACGGGCTCCGCGGCACCGGCAAGCGGAAGACCCGCCCGGTTATCGGAATCGATCTCCTGCACCGCACGCAGAAAGAGGATCGAGCGATGGCGGACGCGGACACCGCAACGGGAACGCCCGAGCGCACCGAGCCGACGCACGACCAGATCGCGCGCCGCGCGTACGAAATCTACTCTGCGAGGGATGGTCGCCCGGGCTCGCCCGAGAGCGACTGGGCCCAGGCGCTGCAAGAACTGACATCTGAGGCTGCTTTGGAGCAGGCCGCTCTTCCAGCCCGGCGGGCTGGCCGTTCATAGCCGGGGGTTGAGCGAGTCGGCGAGCGAAAACCCCCGGAATGCACGCGCCATCGTCATGGCACCCCGAAGGGGTGCTCGTGCGCCCGACCGAATTCAACAGCGCACACGGAGGCGTACCGCGCGCCCAAAAAGGCTCGGCCGCGCCGTGGGCGGAACGCATCACTCCCAATCGAGCGGAGACAACCACGCATCGGCCAGGGCGTTGACGTCGGCGTTGAGGTCGGCCTCTTGCCACATGAGCCGCCCCGAGTCGTTGAGGTGCCCCAGCACGCCGTGGAACAAGCCGCCGACGCGCTCGCCGTGATCTCGGAGGACCTGGCGGAGACGCGGCAGGTTCTCGGGCGCGATCTCGACGATGTAGCGGCTCGGTGATTCGTTGAACGCGAGCTCGTGCGCTTCGAGCATCACGCCCGCGGGCGTTGAAAGCTCCGCGCCAAGGGGCTGCGTCGATCGAACATTCGACGAAAGCAGCGACGCCAGCGGCGACGACGTGTCGCGCCCGGCGAGGGAACGCGGACCGGTGGTGGCGATGAGCATCTCGGCCAGGGCCACGAGCATCCCGCCCTCGGAGCAGTCGTGGGCCGACAGGATCAGCCCGTCGCGGATGAGCGTGGCGATCGCGCCGGCGTAGGCCGGGCCCTTTGCGAGGTCGAGCGTCGGGATCGCGGTGCTCGAGCCCGCGTGCCCGAACATCGTGGCAAAGAGCGACGCGCCCATGTGGTCAGCGCTTGCGCCAACGAGGACGAGTGCATTGCCCGGTCGCTTGGCGTCCATGGTGATGCAGCGGCTCACGCTCGGCACGATGCCAAGGCCCGTGATGAGGAGCGTGGGCGGGATCTCGATGACGTGCTTCTGGCCGGTCGCGGGGTCTTCGTAGCGGAGCTGGTTGTTGAGCGAGTCTTTGCCGGAGACAAAGGGCGTGCGGTAGGCCTTGGCGGCGTCGTAGCACCCCTCGCACGCGCGGACGAGGCGGGCGAGGTTCTCCGGCTTCTCGCAGCTCGGCCAGCAGAAGTTGTCGAGGATCGCGATCCGCGACGGATCGGCGCCGACGCAGACGAGATTGCGCACGCATTCGTCGATGGCCGAGAGGACCATCTGATAGGGATCGCCGCCGAGGTCTGGGTCGCCGACGGGCGTTTGCAGGCCGCAGGCCAGCGCGATGCCGCGGTTGGTGCCGGGGCGTGGCTCAAGGACGCTGGCGTCGCCCGGGCCTCGCGAGTGCGGGCCGACGAGGGGCTTGAGGATGGTGGCGCCCTGCACCTCGTGGTCGTACTGGCGGACGATCCAGTGTTTGCTGGCGACGTTTGGATGCGAGAGGAGTTTCGAGAGAGCATCGCCGGTCGACGGCGCGGGGCGATTGGCGTTGCCCGAGTCGCGCGCCTTGGTCGGCGCCCACGCGGCGCGTCGGACGGGCGTGGGGATGCCGTCGTGCAGGAAGTGCATCGGAAGTTCGCCCACCTTGTGCTCGTGAGAGAAGAGTTGGAGCGTGGCGCCGTCGGTGCCGAAAACGCCGAGGTCGGCGAGCTCGACGTGCTCCTCGCGGCAGATGGCGGCCAGGCGCGCGAGGTTCTTTTCCGGCACGGCCAGGACCATGCGCTCCTGGGCCTCGCTGATCCATATCTCGGTGTAGGAGAGCCCGGCGTACTTCAGCGGCGCGCGTTCGAGGTTGACGCGGGCGCCGATCTTGGCGCCCATCTCGCCGACGGCGGAGGAGAAGCCGCCAGCGCCGCAGTCGGTCAGGCCGTGGTAGAGAGGGCCGGCGGGGTCCTCGTCGCGGGCGCGGAGGATGGCGTCGAGGACGCGCTTTTCCTCGATTGCGTTGCCGATCTGGACGGCGTGGGAGAACTCGTCGGCGGCGGTGTGTTCGAGCTCGGCGGACGAGAAGGTGGCGCCGTGGATGCCGTCGCGCCCGGTGCGGCCGCCCAGGGCGATGATGCGATCGCCGGGGCGGGCCTGGCCGTGGACCGCGTTACGCGGGATGAGGCCGATGCACCCGCAGAAGACCAGGGGGTTGCCGACGTGGCGGTCGTCGAAGGAGACGGCGCCGTTGACGGTGGGGATGCCCATGCGGTTGCCGTAGTCGCGCACGCCGGCGACGACGTCGGAAAGGATGCGCCGCGGCGGCAGGCAGCCGGGCGGGAGCGAGCTGTCGGGGCGGCGTGGATCGGCGACGCAGAAAACATCGGTGTTGGCGATGGGCTTGGCGCCCAGGCCGGTGCCGATGACATCGCGGATGCACCCGCCCGCGCCGGTGGCCGAGCCGCCGTAGGGCTCGAGGGCGGAGGGGTGGTTGTGGGTTTCGACCTTGATGCAGACGCCGAAGTCGTCGTCGAAGGCGACGACGCCGGAGTTGTCCTTGAAGACCGAGAGGGTCCAGTCGATGCCGTCTTCGATGAGTTCGTGGGTGGCGGCGGCGACGGTGGACTTCAGCAGGTTTTCGATGGTGACGGTGCCGTCGGGGTTGATGGTGTGCCCGGGACGACCGGCGAAGGAGAGCGGGTCGTTCTTGACGCCGGTGTAGTGGACGCGCGACTTGAGCGTCTTGTGAACGCAGTGCTCGGACCAGGTCTGGGCGATGGTTTCGAGCTCGATGTCGGTGGGCTCGCGGCCGAGGGTCTGGTACTCGGCGCGGACGGCGCGCATCTCGTCGAGGCTGAGGAAGAGATGGGCCTCGCGCGACATGCGCGTGAGATCGTCGTCGGAGAGGTCGCGGATCGGGATGTGGCGGAGCTTGAAGGCGGTGGGCGTGCCCTTGGGGAGGGCGCTTGGCGTCCACGGCTTATCGTGAACTTCCTGGATCACGGGGTTGGCCAGGAGCGCGCGCGTGAGGTCGACGGCCTGGGCGGGGGAGAGGCCCTGGAAGTCGTAGCGGCGCCCGGTGGAGACGGCGAGGGAGTCGGGGGTGCGAGAGAGGAGTTCGGCGATGGCGTTGCGGACGGACTGGGCCGCGGGGTCCATGACGCCGGGGAGGGGGTGGACCTCGACGATGGCGGTGTTCGGCGCGGGAGTAGCGGCGCCGAGGGCGGAGTCTTCGACGACGGGATCGGCGAGGAGGCGCGCGCGGATGATGGAGAGGTCGGCGGCGGAAAGGTCGGATTCGATGAAGTAGACCTGACGGACGGTGAGCGAGGAGGGGGTGATGCCGCGGGCGGCGGCGGCGCGGAGGATCGCGTGGGCGCGTGCGTCGGGCGAGCCTTCGCGGACGCGGACCTCGATGCGGTGGACGGCGGCGGCGGGGGTGAGGGTGGTGGTCACGGGGGATGGTAGACAAATCGCCAAATGGCCAAATGGGCAAATGAAGAAGAGCCACCGATCGGCGGGGTGAGCGCGGCGCGGGGATTCATGGGAACGTGGTCAAGGCCCGGAGCGGGGCTTGACCACGCCACCCGGAGAAGACCACGGACACGAGGGCGCGTCCGGCGCGCAACCCCCTCGCTGGCGCGCGGGGCTCGCCAAGGCCGACGTATTCACTTGTCAAAGACGCCGGGGTAGCGCGGCGGGTGATGGGCCGCCCGCTGGCCTCGGTGAGGGCGCGGGGAACGCACGCACTCTCCAGAAGAGGGGGCGGACGGACACGTTGGTGCGCAAAGTCGCGGTGATGCGGGGGAGAAATGGCCAAATAGCAAATGGCCAAATGGCCAAATAAGACAAGGCCGTGGAGGGGGTTGCGCGAGGGACGAAGGCGCGCGAAGATTTTTTTCGGAATTCTGGGAAGAGGGAAAAAAGACGGACACATCGGTGCGCACGGACGCGGTGGTGAGTGAGTACTAACCGGGGAGAGCGGGAGTGGGGAGTGGGGAGTATGGAGTTGGGAGTGGTGGGAGAGAGGAGGGAACTCGAAGGTCACGAAGAGGAGCGGCATTGGGCATTCGGGGGAGAGAAAGGCCGAACGCGGAGGGATCAGAGGGGAGGAGAGGAACGCGGAAGGAAGAGAAGAGGTCGAGGAAGAGACACGGATGGAGAGGTTTCGCGCGGAGTTCGCGGAGAGCGTGGAGGCTGGGAGAGGAGAAGACGGGAACTCGAGGGGCGCGGGGGGTCCGGCGCGTTGGAGTCGGCGAGTTCGTAGAGGACGTGGCCCCCGACTGAAGTCGGGGGCTCGGAGGTGCTCGCGGGCGAGCGGGGGGCTCGGGGTGACGGGGCGGGTTGGGTGCGTGGGGGGCGTGGGGGGCGTGGGGCCGATACAGTGGTCTTGAATGGAAGCTGGTGCGCCGGGGACAGTTCGAGCGGTCGAGGGGTCGGAGGTGGTGGTGCGTGCGCCGATCGCGCCGATGTTGATGGAGGTTGCGTGGGAGGTTTGCAACCAGGTCGGGGGGATTTATCAGGTGATTCGGTCGAAGGCGCCGCCGTTGGTGGAGCGGTGGGGGGATCGGTATTGCCTGGTCGGGCCGTATGAGGCGTCGAAGGCGGGCCTGGAGTTTGAGGCGCAGCGTCCGGGCGCGTGGATGGGGCGTGCGATCAGCGACTTGGCGGCGCAGGGGATTACGGCCCATCACGGGCGGTGGCTGATCCCGGGCAGGCCGCGGGTGGTTCTGCTGGAGCACTGGCGCGGGAGCGGGGCGCTGGACGCGGCGAAGTATGATTTCTGGGAGCATCACCGGCTGGAGTTTCCCGGGCATGACTGGCTGGTCGACGGCGTGGTGTCGTTCTCGGAGGCGGTGTTCCGGCTGGTGAAGGCGCTGGCGGACCACGCGGATTTGGCGCCGTCGTCGCGGGGCGCGGGGAAGCCGGCGCTGGTGGCGCACTTTCACGAGTGGATGGCGGGGCTGGCGATCCCGAAGATCCGGCGGTATCAGCTGCCGGTGGCGACGGTGTTCACGACGCACGCGACGCTTTTGGGTCGGTACATCGCCAGCAGCGAGGATGATTTTTACGACGTGCTGCCTTGGATCGACCAGGCGCGGGCGGCGGAGCGGTACAACGTTCGGACGCAGCACACGATCGAGCGGGCGTGCGCGCACGGGGCGCACGTGTTCACGACGGTGTCGAGCGTGACGGCGGAGGAGTGCGCGACGCTCTTGGGGCGGGCGGTGGACGTGGTGACACCCAACGGGCTGCACATCGGGCACTACAACAAGGGCCCGGACCAGCAGCGGCTGCACGGGGAGTCGAAGGAGCTGATCCACCGGTTCGTGATGGGGCATTTTTTCCCGAGCTATTCGTTCGACCTGGACCGGGCGCTGTATGTGTTCACCAGCGGGCGGTTCGAGCCCAAGAACAAGGGCTTTGACCTGTGCCTGGAGGCGATGGCGCGGCTGAACGCCGAGCTGAAGGCGCGGTCGGGGGAGAGGGAGCTGGCGGGCGGGACGATCGTCTTCTTCCTGGTCAGCAACCGCGCGACCAAGTCGCTCAACCCCTTGGCGCTGGAGAAGCGGGGCGTGTTTGAGGAGCTGTCGCGGGTGTGCGAGACGATCACGGACTATGTCGAGGAACGGCTGGTGCGGCGGGCGGCGGCGGGCGAAAAGCTGAAGCTCGATGACCTGATCGACGAGTACTGGCAGCTGCGGTATCGGCGGACGCAGCAGGCGCTGCGGCAGCCTTGCCTGCCGATGGTGACGACGCACATCCTTCAGGACGATTCGGATGATCCGGTGCTGAACCACCTGCGGACGCTGGGGCTGTTCAACCACAAGGACGATCCGGTGAAGGTGGTGTATCACCCGGAGTTCATCACGCCGACGAGCCCACTTTGGGGCATGGAGTATGACCAGTTTGTGCGTGGGTGCCATCTTGGGTTGTTCCCGAGCCAGTACGAGCCTTGGGGGTACACGCCCCTGGAGTGCGCGGCGATGGCGGTGCCGAGTGTGACGAGCGACCTGGCGGGGTTCGGGCGGTATGTGCAGGAGCGGATCGACGACCACGACCGGCGGGGGCTGATGGTGCTGGGGCGTCGCGGGCGCGGGTTTCACGACGCGGCGGCGGACCTTGCGTCTCGCCTGCTTGCGTTCTGCCGGTTGGAGCGGCGCGATCGGATCATGCTGCGGAACCAGGTGGACCGGGTGTCGTGGGAGTTTGACTGGTCGCGGCTGGTGCACGAGTATGACCGGGCGCACGCGCTGGCGGTGGAGCGAGCGGGGAGCCCGGCGTGACGTTGCCGCGGGTTGAGCTGTTTACGGACGGGGCGTGCTCGGGGAATCCGGGTCCGGGCGGGTGGGCGTTTATTCTGAGGCACCCGGCGTCGGGCAAGTCGATCGAGCGTGCGGGGGCGGAGGCGGAGACGACGAACAACCGCATGGAGCTGTTGGCGGTGATCGAGGGGTTGTCGGCGCTGAAGACGCGGTCGCACGTGGACCTGACGAGCGATTCGCGGTATGTGCTGGACGGGCTGCGCGAGTGGCTGAAATCGTGGAAGGCGCGGGGCTGGAAGACGGCGGACAAGAAGCCGGTGAAGAACCAGGACCTGTGGGAGCGATTGGACGCGTTGGCGGCGGGGCACGACGTGAAGTTTCACTGGATCCGCGGGCACGACGAGCACCCGGAGAACGAGCGGTGCGACCGGCTGGCGGTGGGGGCGCGTGAGGAACTGGTGAGATCGCGGCGCGGGTGAGGGTTGTGCGGCCTGCGCCGGGCGTGGCGCCCGAGAATGCGCGGCGAGGTGACGGGGGCGGGGGCGGGCGTGGTCAACTCGGGTGGGTGACGGGCCGATGCTGGTGCGAGCCGGCTCGGCGCGAGGGCGCCTGTTGCAACGCCGGCACGGGAGGCCCGGGTGGACCTGCACAGCATTCTCAAGAAGGCCCAGGAGATGGACTCGTCGGACATTCACCTGATCGCGGGGCAGGTGCCCACGGTGCGGTCGCACCAGGTGATGACGCCGATGGACCTGCCGGTGCTGACGTCGGACAAGGCCCGGGAGTTTTTTCAGCAGATGGCGTCGCCCGAGAGCCAGGCGACGTTTGAGCGGGTGAAGGACGCGGACTTTTCGTACGCGGTGCCGAACTTCGCGCGCTACCGCGTGAACGCGCACCTGCAGCGGGGCGTGATCGGGCTGGCGATGCGAATCATCAAGACGAAGGTCCCGCCCTTGGCGGCGCTGAACCTGCCGGAGGTGATCGCGCGGATGACGTACCTGCCGCGCGGGCTGGTGCTGGTGACGGGCGACACGGGTTCGGGCAAGTCGACGACGCTGGCGGCGATGATCCAGGCGATGAACCAGCGGTACAAGAAGCACATCATCACGCTCGAGGACCCGGTGGAATACTCGTTCCAGAGCGAGCAGTGCGTGATCGAGCAGCGGGAGCTGGGGCAGGACATGCCGAGCTTTTCGTCGGGGCTGAAGCACGCGCTGCGTCAGGACCCGGACATCATCCTGGTGGGCGAGATGCGCGACCTGGAGACGTCGGCGCTGGCGATCTCGGCGGCGGAGACGGGGCACCTGGTGCTGTCGACGCTGCACACGGTGAACGCGTCGCAGACGGTGGAACGAATCATCGACATGTACCCGGCGGGTCAGCAGAACCAGATCCGTTCGATGCTGGCCAACACGCTGCAGGGCGTGGTGAGCCAGACGCTGTTCAGCCGGGTGGATCGCCCGGGGATGGTGCCGGCGGTGGAGGTGCTGTTGTGCACGCCGGCGGTGCGGAACCTGATCCGCGAGGCGCGGACGTTCGAGATTCCGAACGTGATCGAGACGAACCGCGCGATCGGGATGTGCTCCTTGGACAGCGCGATCGCGGAGCTGTACTTCAACGGGATGATCAGCAAGGAAGACGCGATCGCGCAGGCGGCGTATCCCGACAAGCTGGAGCGTCAGCTGGCGGCGTAGCGCGGCGTTTGGATGGGAAGACGTGACGGGGCGGGGGGCGACGGCGCGAGCCAGGGACGACCATGAACTATCGCTATCAGGTCCGGAACTCGGCGGGGCAGGTTCAGAGCGGGACGCTCTCGGCGGACAGTGCGTCGGGGGCGGCCGCGGCGCTGCGGGCCCAGGGCCTGCACGTCATGTCGCTGTCGATGCTGGCGGGCAACGACGGGGGCGGCGGGCTCGGCGAGAAGCTGCGGGACCTCAACGCGGGCAAGCCGAACCAGCGTCACGTGCTGGATTTCACGACGCAGCTGGCGGTGATGATCCGGGCGGGCATCAACCTGCGGGCGGCGCTGGACGGGATCGCGGAGCAGACGCAGCACCGGGGCTTCCAGAAGGTGATCCAGCAGCTCAAGAACGATGTGGAGGGCGGCAAGCAGTTCTCGGAAGCGATCGCCAAGCATCCCAAGCTCTTCAACCCCTTGTACATCAACATGGTGCGGGCCTCGGAGATGTCGGGCAGCTTCGCCAAGATGCTCGACCGGATCGCGGCGTACATCGGGCAGCAGATCGAGACCAAGAAGATGGTGGTGGGGGCGGCAATCTATCCGGCGATCATCGGGACGCTGGCGATCGCGGTGACGGTGTTCCTGCTGACGTTCGTGCTGCCGAAGTTTTACGCGGTGTTCCAGGGCAAGGAGGACATCCTGCCGTGGGCGACGAAGTTCCTGATGACGCTGTCGAAGACGATGGTGGCGTACTGGTATTTCATCGTGGGCGGTGTGGTGGTGCTGGCGGGGGGTGCGTACGCGTTTGCGCGGACGGAGCTTGGCGGGTTCTGGATCGACCGTCTGAAGCTGGCGATCCCGGTGATGCGGGCGATGTTCCGCTCGCTGTACATCAGCCGCTCGCTGCAGACGATGGGGCAGCTGATCAACGCGGGCGTGCCGATGCTGGACACGCTGGCGATCACGGGGGACATCTCGGGGAACCAGCTCTTCCGCGGGCTGTGGCGGCGGGTGTACACGAGCGTGAAGCAGGGCAAGAAGATCACGGCGGCGTTGCAGAAGGACACGCTGCTGCCGCGGGCGGTGGCGCAGATGATCGCGGCGGGCGAGGAGTCCGGGAAGCTCGGCGAGGTTCTGGACGAGATATCGGTCTTCTACGCCAAGACGCTGCGGGAGAACATCAAGGCGGTTACCAGCATGATCGAGCCCATCATGATCCTTGTAATGGGCACAATCGTCGGCTTCATCGCGATGGCGATCATTCTCCCGATCTTCAAGATGAGCCAGGTGGTCAAGTAGCCGATGGTCCGAGGCGGGGCTGGGCGCGTGGCGCCGGCCCCCGCGCGGGCGTGCGTGGCACGTCCGCGAACCGGACCGGAGGAGCGAGGCCATGACGAACGCACGCAGCAGGCGCACGCCCCCGACGCGGCGCGGCTTCACGCTTCTTGAGACGAGCATGGCGTTGGTGATTATCGGCGTGGGGGTGCTCGCGTTTGTCGAGGCCCAGAACGCGTTCGTGAAGAACAACATGTGGTCGAGCCAGGCGGCGACGGCGACGCTTTTGGCGGGGGAGGTCCGCGAGCTGACGCGGCGCTTGCCGCGGCACGACCCGGTGACGGGGCTGTTCATCGAGACGACGGCCGAGGGGGACGTGCTGCGCGGCTGGGGGGCGGAGAGCGGCGAGGTGACGCCGTCGGACTTTGACGACATCGACGACCTTGACGGGCTGAAGTTCGGTGGCGACGGCGACTTTGACGGGCCGATCGACGCCAAGGGCGACCTGGTGGCGTCGGTGGACGCGGACGGCGAGCCGGTGGTGGACGAGGACGGGAACCCGGTGGCGATGGCCGGCTGGTCGCAGACGGTGTATGTGGACAAGCTCGACCCGTTCAACTACGCGACGGTGCGCGAGCACGCGTACAAGGAGGCGGCGAGCGGCGATTTCCCCGGTCGCACGGTGGATCAGTATCCGCTGCGGGTGACGGTGGTGGTGGAGTTTCAGGGGGCGAACGACGTGCAGCCCGTGGAGATGGCGCGGGTGACGTGGATCGTGCCCTAGCGCGAAGGGTTGGACCGGGGTGAAGGAGCTGGATTGTGAGCAAGCATTCTGGTCGGCGTCCCGGCTCGCGCGTGCGTTCCCAGGGGGAGCGCGGCGTGGCGTCGGTGCTGTCGATGATGTTCCTGGTGATGTTCGGCTCTTTGGCGACGGCGATGGCGATCGCCAGCCGGGGGAACATCCGCACCGCGGCGACCCATCTGCACGTCAGCCGGGCGCAGAGCGCGGCGGAGACGGGGATGCAGGTGGCGTGCAAGCGGCTGGCGGAGGCGGCGGCGAGGTTCGTGGTGTCCAAGAGCGACGTGGACGAGACGTACGGCTCGCAGCTGTGGACGGGTGATCTTTCGGGGACGGGGGAGTACGTGGTGCTCCCGGCGCCCAGCGGGTACGCGGAGGGTTCGGACCCCTCGGGGATCGCCGAGGCGCTGGCGAACGCGCACGCGGCGGACCTGAACATCGTGACGGGGGTGGGGGTTGATGCGCCGACGATCGCCGGGGCGCCGGCGTTGAATGATGCGAGCGACTACGCGGAGGAGAACTGGCTGTTCACGCCGCCGGTGGCGCTGGAGGCGATGGCGGAGAACGGCGCGCCGCCGCCGGCGTTCTCGGTGGTGTACGCGCCCTTGGCGAACGGGACGGACATCCGGGTGATCGTGACGGGGTTTGACTTCCGGGACGGGACGACGTCGAACCCGATCAGCCGGACGATCATGCAGGACTTCCGGCTGGCCAAGAAGGTGGACCAGGCGGTGGTGGCGCCCAGCCGCGTGATGATCGGGAAGAACGTGAACGTGGTGGGGGACCTTGGGGCTCGCTTTACGGACGTGACGCGGACGGACGGCGATCCGCTGGTGCTGCGCTCGGACTTTGCGGGGCTGAACGGGACGCTGGACGAGAAGCTCGAGGATTTCTTCGCGTCGCTGGCGGAAAAGGACGTGGACGGCGACAACCGCCTGCGCGTGGGGCACCCGATCGAGAGCACGGGGATCCCGTCCAACACCGAGGACTATGACGACGACGGGGAGCCGGACGGCGCGTTCACGGACGTGACCGGCGACGGGTTTGTCGACGAGTTTGATATTTTCATCAACCACTACGACACGGACGGGAACGGCAAGGTGGTGCTGTCGGCGGCGCTCACAGACGGGACGCCGAACGACGGCAGGTCGCCCGAATTCGAGGACGACGACGCGTTGGCGTACCTGCTCGACGCGGCGATGCCGGACCGCAACAAGAACGGGGTGTACGGGTTCGACGACGAGAACCGGAGCGGCAAGTGGGACGCGGGCGAGGCGATGTATGACTACGACGCGACCCACGAGCTCTTCCGCGACCAGGTGCTGGGGTATCGCGACGGCGTGATCGACAAGAAGGACGCCTACGCGAAGGTGCGCGGGCGGCTGGTCTTCAAGACCAGCGAGAGCGCGTGGACGACGGCGCAGGGGCAGATCGATCCCAAGCTGCGCGGGCCGATCCGCCCGGGGGCGGGCGAGTCGCCGCAGACGTACCAGGCCGACGACACGCTCTTGCCCGACCTGACGCCCGACAGCTTCGCGGACGCGACGGACGCGCTGCACGACGCGGCGAACGGGAACACGTTCGCGGCGCAGGTGGCGTCGAACCTTGGCGTGGCGGAGAACGCGCTGGCGACGTACGAGGAGACCAAGGACGCCGGGAGCTCCGAGCCGCGGTTCCTGAGGCTGGACGCGGACAACGACAACGACAGCCGGCCGGACAACTGGTCGACGGCGTACTACGAGAGGATGCCGTTCAACAGCCCGTCGTTCTCGGATTACTACTACCGCCCGGTGTACGAGAACATGGTGTTCAAGGACGTGGTGATCCCGGCGGGGAACAACGGCCTGTTCAAGAACTGCACGTTCGTGGGCGTGACGCGGGTGGAGAGCTATACGAGCAACACGCACCGGCTGTGGGGTGAGTACGGCAAGATGCAGATCGACACGTCGACGGGGCGTCCCGGTCCGTCGCCGGCGCGGTCGATCTACGGCGATTCGGGGAGCGAGACGAGCTATCCGACGATGCTGCCTGAGAGCGCCAAGCCGCCGAACCAGATGATTCTGATGTCGGCGACGCCGCTGGACAAGGCGGACATCCCGGCGAACATGGCGGGGGGCGCGGGGTATGACTCGCTGCCCGAGCCCTTGGTGATCAACGGGAAGCGTGTGACGGACACGAAGCGATTCTCGAACAATCTTCGGTTCCATGACAGCCTGTTCGTGGGGTCGATCGTGAGCGACGCGCCGACGAACTACACGCAGTCGCGGAACAAGCTTCAGTTCACGGGCGCGACGCGGTTCACGCAGACCCACCCGGACAGGCCCGAGGACGCGGACCTCAACCCGCAGGAAGAGGACGTGGAGGAGATCGCCAAGAGCTCGATGATGCTCCCGCAGTATTCGGTGGACATCGGGACGTTCAACTCGCCGACGTCGCAGGACGTGAAGCTGTCGGGGGCGATCATCGCGGGCGTGCTGGACGTGCGCGGGAATACCGACATCGACGGCGTGCTGCTGATGACCTTCAAGCCCGTTTACGGGGAGGCGCCGCTGATCGACGCGCTGGGCAACCCCGCGGGCAACCCGGCCAACTTCAATACGACGATCGGGTATTTCGGTCCCGACGACGGCGACGAGGAGTCGCTGGACCCCAACGACCTGCCGGTGGTTGACGGCGAGAAGATCGTGGGCTGGGACCTTGACGGCGACGGGCTGGCCGACCTTGGGCCCAACGAGACGCCGACGGACGCGCAGAAGGCGGCGGGCGCGACGACCGTGCCGTTCTATGGGTACGGGCACATCACGATCCGCATGAACAGCACGATGAAGCTGCCGGACGGGATCATGCTGCCGATGAGCATTGTCTCGATCCCGTCGAGCTATCGGGAGGGCCACCCATGAGGACCAACCCTTCCGCCCGCGGGGGCTTCAGCCTGGTGGAGATGCTGATCGCGCTGACGATCACGTCGACGCTGTTCACGGCGACGCTGGTGGCGCTGGACGCGGCGTTCAAGGGGTACAAGCACACGACGGAGGGGGCGTCGACGCATGTGGTGTCGCGGATCGTGATGACGCGGATCATGACGATGGTGCGGACGGGGACGGACTTTGGGCCGTACCCCGCCGATCCGCTGGACGCGGCGCAGAATCCGGTGGAGAGCGACTTCATCGAGTTTGTGGCGATCGACGACCCGGAGAACGGGTTCCAGCGGATCGTGCGGGTGGAGCGGCGCGAGGCCGACGACGCGGCGCGAGGTCCGTACGAGCTCTGGTACATCCAGACGGACTACGAGGACGAGGTGGAGTCGGATCGGCAGGAGCTCCCGCTGCTGACGAACCTTGACGACGCGCGGTTCACGCTGACCTATGACGTGGGCCCGCGCCTGCTGGAGGCGACGATCGACCTTACGGTCAGGCCCAACGACGTGCAGGACGCGAACGTGGGTTCGAGCCTCGAAGCGCCGGTGATCCGGTTTGTTTCGACCGTCGCCCCGCGCAAGCTCGACGAGGTCGAGTAGCTACGAGCGAAGCGTGTCCAACCCCGCCGGGATGAGGTTCGCCAGTTCGGAGGCGAGCATCCCGGCGGCGGCGTTTGTGGCGGCCCAGCGCTCGCCGGCCAGTGCGTGGGCCGCGACCGCGGCGCGGGCGGACTCGAACAGGTCGAACCCCTGGCGATGGTGCTGCGCGGCCAGCCCGGCGACGACGCCGGCGAGGACGTCGCCGCTCCCGCCGGTCGCCATGCACGGATCGCCCGCGGGGCAGGTCCAGGTGCGTTGTCCGTCGCTGACGACGGTGCGGGCGCCCTTGAGGACGACGATCGCGCCGAGTTTTTGCGCCAGGGCTTCGGCGGCGGGGACGCGCGAGTCATCCTGCGAGGGATCATGGGTGATGCGATGGGCGGCCGCCAGGCGTCGGAACTCGCCCGGGTGGGGCGTGAGGATTGCGCGGGCGTGAAAGTCGCGGAAGAGATCGGGGATGGTGGCCAGCAGGTTGAGGGCGTCGGCGTCGATGACCAGCGGCGGATCCTGGCGCTGGATGGCGCGGAGGACCAGGGCCAGGGCCGCCTCGGAGGAACCGAGCCCGGGTCCGATCACGATGCACGAGGCGTCGTCGGCGGCGCGGTCGAAGGAGGCGACGGCCTCGAAGGGGATAACGCGGCCTGCGTCGTCGACGATGAGGGGCAGGCCGGTCGCGGAGGTGAGCGACGCGAGGGCGGCGTTGAGAATGGGCGCGGGCATCATGAGGCGGCACAGTCCGCAGCCGGCGCGGAGGGCGCCGAGGCCCGCGAGGGCCGGCGCGCCGATCATGCGTGCGTGGTCGTCGCTGGAGCCGCCGACGACGAGGACGGTGCCGAAGGTGCCTTTGTGCCCGTCGCGTGGGCGTGGTGGGAGCGTCGGGAGGGAATGGAGTCTGGGGTCGCGCGTTGACATGGCGCGCGTAGTTTACTCCACCGATTCGACCTTGATCTTGAGCTGCCCCATGGCGGCGGCCACGCCGGTCATCGACGCCAGCGAGCCCTCGTCGCTGAAGTCCGTGTAGCCCAGGGCGATGTGGGTCGCGTCGGTGGGGGACTGCGGCGGGAGGGTGGCGTCGAAATCGACCCAGCGCTCCTTGCCGTCGATCGTGAGCAGGGCCTGGGCCCACATGTGATAGCCGAAGATTTTTTCGCGTCCGGCGAAGGCGTCGGCGTAGATGAGGCCGACCACGCCGCGGGCGGGGATTCCGGCGGCGCGGAGGAGCGCGACGAGCAGCACGCCGTGCTCGGAGCAGTCGCCCCCGCGGTTGCGGGCGACCTCGGAAGCGGTGGCGAAGGCGGTGTCGAGGCTCTTGGCGTTGATGTAGCGATAGACGAAGCGACGGCAGGCCTCGGCGCGATCGCTCGGCGAGCCG
Organism: Phycisphaerae bacterium; assembly: GCA_016793195.1. Taxonomy (GTDB): domain Bacteria; phylum Planctomycetota; class Phycisphaerae; order Phycisphaerales; family UBA1924; genus JABWBC01. The sequence goes on along the minus strand of JAEUJA010000214.1, from coordinate 15,004 downwards.
GCGGCGTCCTGGAGCGACTTGGCGGACAGCTTTCGGATTTCCTCGTCTTCCAGGTTCACGGCGGCGGTGGAGGCCAGAAACTTGGAGCGAGCGTCCGGCGTGTATTGCACCGGCGCGGGGTTCTTCTGGTCGACGACGACGCGGGTGGTTTGGGCGTCGATCGCGCTGGCGCTTTGCGGGCCGGCGGAGGGGATCGCGAGCACCTCGCCCGCTGGCATTGAAAGGAGGTAGGTCGCCTTGGAGGTCTTGCGAGCGTTGTCGATCGGCTTGTCGGGCACGACAAAGGTCGAGACCATGAGTTCGGGCGATTTGTCGGACTTCTCGCCCGCGACGCTCGCGTCGGCCAGCTCGGTCACGACCGGGATCGCGCCCATCTTGGCGAGCGTGCGGAGGGGCGTGAGATCGGCGTCGACGTGCTCGGTGGTCACCACGCTCGGCATGATGCTGTTCGTCACTTCGATCCGGCGGCCTTCCATCTCCTTGCCGCTCACCGTGATCTTTTCGACCTCGCCCACCTTGTGCGTGAGCTTGAAGACCGCGACGCCCGTGGTCAGGTCCATCGTGGAATACTCGATGGTCTTCTCGCCCGCGGCGAGCTGCTTCTTCATGTACCGCCCCGCGGCGGCTGGTGGCAGCCAGCCCTGAGGGAGGGGTTTCTCGCTGGTCGACTCCGCACCGCCCTGGACCGAAGCCACTTTCATCACCTTCTTGTCTGTGTCAAAGGCCACCATGGTAATGCTGGGGATCGCGCCCATCTTCTGCACGGCGCTGGCGGAGATGGGGGTGCCGTCGAGGGTCTCGACGAACTCGCTGCTCATTTCGATGTTGATCGCGATCGTGCCGCGTTTGATCGACACCTTGGACAGATTGGTGGTCGTGATTTTTCCGCCCGAGGTCTTCTCGGTCGTGTGGACATAGCCGACGGGGGCGTCCTGCATCAACATGCGGTACCACAGGTCGCGGTCCTGAGCGGAGGCCAGGGGCGAGAGCAGCGACACGACGAGCACGGCCAGGGTGAATCGAAGCGAACGGACGAGCATGAGAGTCCTCCGAGGGCCCACGCGGGCGGAGTTTGTACCGGCGGGATGGTACGGGGTTTCGCCTTGCGGCGGGCCGGGCCGTATCCTCTGCGGATCGTGATCGACACCCATTGCCATCTGACGTTCCCCGACTTTGCGGGGCGGCACCGCGCGGTGTTGGAAAAGGCGGCCGCGCACGGCGTGTCGGGGTGCATCACGATCTCGACGACGACGCAGGATTGCTTGGAAGCTCTTGGGATTGCGAGGGCGCACGAGCGGGTGTGGTGCAGCGCGGGGGTTCACCCGCTGTACGCCGATCAGGGGCCGCACGACTGGGCCAACCTGAGGCTGGTGGCGAAGGATCCAAAGTGCGTGGCGTGGGGCGAGCTGGGGCTGGACAACCACTACGGGGAACCCGAGTCGCGGGTGCAGCGCGAGGTGCTGGTCGAGCAGCTCGCGTTCTTGAGCGAGTGCAAGAAGGAGGGGCTCGACAAGCCGCTCGTGATCCACTGCCGCGAGGCGTTCGACGACCTGATCCCGGAATTGAAGCGGACGGCGTTCGAGCCTTCGCGCTTCGTGTTCCACTGCTTCACGGGCGGGGTGGGGGATGCGCGGAAGGTGCTGGACTTTGGCGCGTCGATCTCGTTCACGGGCGTGGCGACGTACCGCAACGCGGCGGAAGTGCGCGAGGCGATCAAGCTCGTGCCGAGTGATCGGATCATGGTCGAGACGGATGCGCCGTATCTGTCGCCCGACCCGCACCGGGGGGTGAGGCCGTGCGAGCCGTGGATGGTGTCGGTGACGGCGCTGAGCCTGGCGGCGACGCGGGGCGTGTCGTTCGAGGCGTTCCACGAGCAGCTCAACGCGAATACCAAGAAATTCTTCGGGATTGAAGCACGATAGCGCGAACGGCGCGAGCGAACATGGACCACGCCTGGCTGCACAACCTCGACCCGATCATCTTTCGCATCAGCGGCGAGCTGGCGATCCGCTGGTACGGCGTGTCGTACCTCGCGGGCTTTGTGCTGGGGTGGCTGCTGCTGCGCCGGCTGGCCAAGAAGGGCTATACGCCGCTCTCGACGCGCGACGTCGACGATCTCATCATGTCGGTGGTGGTGGGCGTGATCGTGGGCGGGCGGCTCGGGTATGCCGTGTTTTATGATCCGTCGCTGTTGTACACGTTCAGCAAGGACGTGCCGTTCTGGGAGCTCTTTCGCGTCACCAACGGCGGGATGGCGAGCCACGGCGGGATGATCGGGGTGCTGATCGCGGGCTGGGTGTTCCGGCGGCGGTTCCGGCGCGAGCATCCGACGATCGCGATGCCGATGGGTCACATCACGGACCTCTTGGCGCTGGCGGCGCCGGTGGGGCTTGGGCTTGGGCGGATCGCCAACTTCATCAATGGTGAGTTGCTGGGCAAGATCGTGGCGATGCCGGGCGAGCCCGGGCCGTGGTGGTCGGTGCGGTATCCGCAGGAGGTGCTGAGCCGGCACGACCCGGGGATGCTCATGCCCCTGGAGGCGCGGATGTCGCGCGAGGAGGCGCTGAGGACGCTGACGGGCTCGGCGGTGGAGACGCGCGGGTTTTCGGCGGCGTACGAGCGAGTGCTCGATCAACTCCATCGACACGCGGGCAACATCGACGAGCAGCTCAGGCCGCTGGTGAGCGCCCGTCATCCGTCGCAGCTTTATCAGGCGCTGGCGGAGGGTCTGGTGCTGGGCGTCGCGCTGTGGATGGTGTGCCGCGCGACGAAGCGTCCGGGGATCGTGAGCGCGTGCTTCCTGGTGATCTACGGCGTGCTGCGCGTCGTGACCGAGGTCTGGCGGCTCCCCGACGCGCAGCTCGCGGTGCAGCGCGTGCTCGGCCTTTCGCGCGGGCAATGGCTCAGCGTCGTCATGGTTCTCATCGGGGTCGGGCTTTTCGTGTATGCCAAGGCCAAGCTGAGGCCGATGCAGGCCGCCCCCGGAGCTTCAGTATGAGGACAATTCGGGCCGATAAGGGTGGGAGTGGAGAAATGATCGAATGAACGTTTTGGTTACGGGCGGGGCGGGGTATATCGGATCGCACGCGGTGCAGCGGCTGCTGCGCGACGGGCATCAGGTGGTCGCGCTCGACTCGCTGATCCGCGGGCACGCGAGGACCATGGAGCTGCTGCGCGAGCGCCCCGGCGGCGACCGGCTCACCTTTGTCCGCGCCGATGTCGGCGATCGATCGCTGGTTGAGTCGGTTCTGCGGGCGCACAAGATCGACGGCGTGATGCACTTTGCCGCGCTGGCCGCCGTGGGAGAGAGCGTCGATTTCCCGATGCTCTACTACCGCAACAACGTGAGCGCGATGATCGCGTTGCTCGATGCGTGCGACGCCGTCGGCGTCGAGCGATTCGTGTTTTCGTCCAGCTGCGCGACGTACGGGCAGCCGCCCGACGCCATGGTGCCGATCCCCGAGCACTGCCCCAAGAGCCCGATGAGCCCGTACGGGATGACCAAGCTCCATGGCGAGCACCTGCTGGCGGACCTGTCGGAGTCGTGCGCACGGCGGAAGCGCCCGTTCGGGTTCGCCGCGCTGCGGTATTTCAATGTCGCCGGCTGCGATCGCACGGGCCTGCTGGGCGAGGACCACGACCCCGAGACGCACATCATCCCGGTCGTGCTCCAGGCGGCCCTCTTGCGTCGCGAAAGCGTCGCGATCTTTGGCACCGACTATCCAACGCCCGACGGCACGTGCGTGCGTGACTATGTGCATGTCGAGGACCTCGTGGATGCGCACGTCGCGGTGCTGGGGGCGCTTACGGCCGGCGACCGCAGGGCGTATAACCTCGGGATCGGCAAGGGCTATTCGGTCCGCGAAATCATCCGGGCGGTGCGCGAGGTGACCAAGGTTGACTTCAAGGTGGTCGAGAAGGAGCGCCGCGCGGGCGATCCGCCGCGGCTGTTCGCCGATCCGTCGAGCATCCGGCGCGATCTTGGCTGGCGGGCCTCGGTGACGGACCTGCACGACATCATCGCGTCGGCGCATCGCTGGTTCCTCGAACATCCCCGGGGATACCGCTCATGAGGATGCGTGGGGCGCTCGGCGCGGCCTTGATCTCGGCGGCCGCCTCGATGTGCGGCGTGTCGACCTGTCCGGCGCAGGAGTTACCGGTCTCCTCGGTGCGATCGCCGACCGACCTTGAGTTCCAGGGCTTTGACGGCGCGTGGCCGGCGCGGCTGGCGGTCGATCCCGCGGCGCCGCTGGGTGTCGTGCGCGTGCTCGACCAGCCCATCAAGCGCTGGGCGGGCAAGCGTCGCGCGTGGAACGTGTCGCCGGAAGAATCCGATTGGAGAGACGCGGCGGCGTACACCTCGTGGATCGAGCGCACGCGGCCCGGGCCGCACGAGGTGAAGTTCGAGGACTCCGGCGCGTTCGTGATCGACACGTCGCCCGGCGACGGGGATCGGCCGGTGCAGCCCCTGGTCAGGCCGACGGAGTATCTGCAGTTTGCGTCGGCCCAATCACGCGACGGCAGGGAGTTGAGGATCGAGCGCACATGGTTCGCGTATTACGACGCGCCGGCGGGCGCGAGCGCCAAGGGCGTGGTGGTGTTCCTCCCGGGCTTGCTCGGCACGCCGCCGGGGACCATCGAACAGTTCATCCGGTCCGTGAATTCGCAGGGCTGGGCCGTCCTCCGCATGCTGGCCCAGCCATCGAGATTTCTCGAGCGAATCGAGTTCGAGATCGATCCGCGCCAGGACCTGGGCGGGCCCGGGCGGGTGATCGCGGGCGTGTTCGACCATCGGATCGGGGAGTGCGGCTTTGCGGTCGAGGCGGCGATGAACCACCTGGTGGGCGCTCGCCCCGCGTTGGCGAGTTTGCCGCGTGTCGCGGTAGGGTTTTCGGGCGGCGCGATCACGCTGCCGGCGGTGGTGGCGCGCGAGTCGAGCGCGTACGCCGGCGCGGCGATGATCGCGGGCGGCGCGGACTTTTTCCTTATCACGGTGCAGAGCAGTTACACGCCGATGCTCAACGCGGTGAAGTACCGCTGGCGCGACCGGGCGCCGTCCGCCGCGGAGGTCGCGGCGCTGGACCGCGAGTACCTGAAAGCCTCGAAGCTCGATCCGTACAACGCCTGCGCCGTGCTGGTCGGTAAGCCATTGCTCATGATCCAGGGCGGCGCGGATTCCGCCGTGCCCGCGCACGCGGGCGACCTGTTGTGGGAACGCCTGGGGCGCCCCGAGCGTATGGTCGTGCCGTTGACGCACGAGCTGCTGTTTGCGAAGCTCCCGGCGGAGTTTTCGCGGATCGAGCGGTGGATGTCGGACGTCGCGGATTCGTGGCGGGAATCGCGCGCCGGTTCCTCGGGCGGCCCGACATCGTCCGCGCCGTTGGAACCCGATGGGAGATAGGAGACGCCGCTCGATCCACGCGCGGCACGCGGCATGAACCTGGTCGTCAGCCCATACCACCTGACCTCGCGCGAGCTTCCCGCGCTGGCGGCGTTGCTGCTCGCCGAGCGCGTCTTCACGCTCGTGCCCGCGCCCGCGTCGCCCTTCGACGAGCAGAGCGTCCACTCGGCCGCGATGTCGCCCCATTATCGGCGCTTCATGGATTCGTGGCGATGGTGCGAGGAGCTGTGGCGCGAGGGCGTCCTGAGCGCGAGTGTCGGCGGGAGCACGCCCGTCGGCGACGTGATGGAGTCTTGCGAGGTCATCGATCGAACGGACCGCTACGCCGACCTTCGCGCGCTGATGCGTCCGGCGCTCTTTGACTCGGAGCACCAGTACCTCACGGCGGTCGCGATCGATCTGCTCCGCGCCGGGCCCGACCCGGGGATCAGCATCCCGATCGCGGCGGGGCTGGATCGCTTCGCGGCGCGGCACCGCCTCATCGTCGCGCGCCCCGAGCCGGTGTCGCTGGTGCAGCGTCTGGAGTCGCGGGCGTCGGAGCGGAAACTCGCGGTCGCGATCCCGGTGCTGTCGCAGGCCGACGCGGAGACGATCTTGATGGCGAGGGAGGAACTGGAGGCGGAGTTGTGCGACCTTCGGGCGGCGATCGCGCGGGCGCTGGCGGGCGATTCGTCGCTGCTCATGCCGAGCGCGGAGGCGTACACGCGTGCCTTCGCGACGGCGCGCGATGAGCTGGTCCGCCCGCGCGAGCGAGGGACGGCGCGAACGGTCGACGCCTTTGTGTCGATCTGGTTCAGCGAACACGCGCGCGACGCGGCGCTCCACGCCAGCGTCGACGCCGCCCGGTCGCTCGCGGGCGCGGGCAGGTCAGTATCTTCACGAGCCGCCGAGAAAACCGGTGCGCGGACCGCTGGGCGCGCCGGAGAGCCTCACGCGGGGTTGCCCGTTCTGCGCGAGGCGATGGCGGGCGAGCGCGTGATGTCCATGTACATCCGTCCCATGGCCCGCAAGCGATAGCCGCCGACGGCGTACGATCGTGCGAGGTGTGCATGTCGAACGAGTCCCCGTCCCATCGCGGGTCGAGTCATGGGCCGCCGCGCCGCGCCAATCGCCTGGCGGGCCAGTCCAGCCCGTACCTCTTGCAGCACGCACACAACCCCGTGGACTGGTGGGCGTGGGGGCCCGACGCGTTCGCCGAGGCGAGGAGGCGCGACGTACCGATCCTGCTCTCGATCGGCTACTCGACGTGCTATTGGTGCCACGTCATGGAGCGCGAGTGCTTTGAGCACGACGATATTGCGGCGCTGATGAACGAGCGCTTCGTGTGCATCAAGCTCGATCGGGAGGAGCACCCCGGTGTCGATGACGTGTACATGAGCGCCGTGCAGATGACGACGGGGCGGGGCGGCTGGCCTCTGAACGTGTTCCTCGAACCGCGATCGCTCAGGCCCTTCTGGGGCGGGACCTATTTCCCGCGCGAGGCGCGTTACGGCCTGCCGTCCTGGCCGGACATCCTCACGCGGCTGAGCGACGCGTGGCGCCGCGAGCGAGCGAGCGTCGAGGCCCAGGCCGAACGTCTCGGCGCCGCGGTGCGCGAGCACCTGGAGAGCGAGGGCCAGGCGGTCAACATCGGACAGCGCGAGGTGAGCGAGGCGATCGGGCGGCTCCTGCGGTCCTTTGATCGTGTGCACGGCGGGTTCGGCGGCGCCCCGAAATTTCCGCAGCCGGCGTTTCTTGAACTGCTCATGGACGTCCGCCCGCTGGCGGGCGACGACTCGACGGGCGATGCGATCGAAGCGGCCGTGCGCACGACGCTCGAGCGCATGGCGATGGGCGGCGTGTTCGACCAGGTCGCGGGCGGCTTCCATCGGTACTCGGTCGATGAGCGATGGCTCGTGCCGCATTTCGAGAAGATGCTGTACGACAACGCGTCGCTGGCGATCGTGTACGCGCGGGCCGCGGTGAGCCTGGGCGATCCGTTCTTTGCGAGGATCGCCCGGCGCACGCTGGACTATCTCCGGCGCGAGATGCGGCTGGCGGGCGGCACGTTCGCCAGCGCGCAGGACGCCGAGGTTGACGCACGCGAGGGGAAGTGCCATGTCTGGACGCCCGAGGAGATTGCGAGCGCGCTGGACCCTGCTGAGGCGGCGTTCGCGGCGCGGGTGTACGGCGTTGAGGGCGAGCCCAACTTCCGCGATCCGCACCATCCGGGCGAGCCCGGGAGCTTCGTGCTGGCGCTCCGGGCAAGGCCCGAGCGACTCGCGCATGACTTTGGCGAGAGCGCCGCGGCCATTCAGGACCGGCTCGACGCCGTCAATCGCACGCTGCTGGCGCGCCGGTCCGAGCGCCCGCAGCCGCTGCGCGATGACAAGGCGATCACATCATGGAACGGCCTTGCGATCAGTGCCCTTGCCTTCGCGTCGGTTGAGCTGGATGAGCCGGAGTACCTGCGCGCCGCGGAGGTTGCCGCGGATGCACTCTGGCGGGATCATCGTGATCCGCATGGCCGCTTGATCCGCTCGCGGCGTGTGGGCGTCGTCGGCGGGAGCGCGACGCTTGAGGACTATGCGTACCTCGTCCGTGGTCTGCTCGATCTGGCGAGGGCGGCGGCATCGCGGGAGGAGACTCGGGCGACGGAGCATTCTCGCCGGGCGTCGGACTTGACGATGATCGCGCGCGAGTTGTTCCGCGATGAGAAAGGCGGGTGGCGCGATACCACCGCCGACGCGCCCGATCTCTTCGTGCGTGCCGCGTCGATCAGCGACGGGGCGATGCCCTCGCCCTCGGGCGTCATGCTCCTGAACCTGCTCGAGCTGGGCGAGCGCGACGATCGATCGCGGGCCGATGCGCTCGCGCTGCTCTCCGCGTTCAGCGGCGCGATCGCGGATTCGCCGCTGGCGTGCGCGACCGCGCTCCGCGGCCTGGTGCGAATGCTGGCAAACGGCGATGCTCCGCCCGCCGGCGGACGGTCCGAACCGAGCGGCGAAGGGCGCGATGCGCCCGAACCTAGTGAGGTCGCGGACCACCTGGGCGGCGGGGGCGACGAGCCGATGCTCCCGGTTGAGGTGTTCGCGGGCGTCGAGCGCGTCGACGTGTCGCGAGCGGCGCCCGGGATGTTCCGCGTGCTCCTGCGGATCAGGCCTGGCTACCACATCGCGGCCGCGGAGCCCAATCCCGGCGGGAGCGAGCGCTTCGAGCTGTCGCCCCTGCGCGTCTCGCTCGTCGATGGCGGCGGGCTTGCGGTCTACGCGGATTACCCGCCGGGCGAGCTGTTCCGCGCGTTCGAGGGCGGGCCCGAGGCGCTCGTGCATCGCGGCGAGATCGAGTTCGACGTTGTGATCGAGCGGACCGAGGGGCCGATCGGGCGCCCGCTGCTGACGCTGAGCTACCAGGCGTGCAGCGAGCGCGAGTGCCTGCGCCCGACCTCGGTCGAGCTCGATGTTGCGATCGACGCGGTCTAGCGCGGCGGCAGCACGTCCGCGGTGCCCAGCGCCGCGCGAATCTGGGTCGCGGTGTCGCCCTCGTGATCGATCCGTACCGCGTGCCAGCCGAGGGACTGCGCCGCCGCGATGTTCTCGGGCAGGTCGTCGAAGAAAATGATCGACGCGCCGCGGACGCCGACGAGCGACTCGAACTCCCTGTAGATTTCGAGGCCGGGTTTGGCGCGGCCCATGAGGTGGCTGGCGTGCGGGTGATGGAGCGATCCGGCGGTGGGGAAGTGGCGCAGGCCGCGCGAGGGCGCGTGCCGCTCCCAGTGGAGCGCGTTGGTGTTGGAGAGGAGCGCCGTGCGCACGCTTCGTGTCGCGTGAAGCTCCGCCACGACGCGATCGACGCCGGGGTATTCCTCGATCAGCCACGCGTCGTGCACCCGCAGCACTTCCGAGGGCAAGTACACGCCGCCCATCGCGCGCGACATCGCCTCGGCGTATTCGTCCGTCGACATCCGTCCGATCTGGTATTGCTCCGAGATCGCGCGCCGGCGAGTCACCAGCTCCGGCGCCTGCACCTGGCCGCGCACGTCGAGCCCCGCGGCGGCGCATCCCTCGGCCCACGAGCGGCAGATGCGCAGGAGCACGCCGCCCCAGTCGAAGCACACGACGCGATCGCCCATCAATCCGCTCCCTCGATCTCGCGGGCCAGCTCGTCGCCCCGCGGCTTCATGATCTCGCGCAGCACGACCGTCGCGAACGCGCCGCGCGGCAGCTCGAACGCGCAGCGCACGTACGCGCCGTGCTCATCCCCGCCGCCCTCGGCCTCGGGGGCGATCACCGGCACGCGGAACGCGCGGCGAGCGCCCTCGACCAGCCCGCGCTGCACGGCGCGGCTCGATTGCAGCTGCTCCATCGTCACGCCCGCGCGGTCCAGCGCCGCGACCTCGCTCTCGTCGACGCGCCCGGTGGCCCGCATCATCGCCGGGCCCCACATCGGGCCCGTCGGGCTGATCGCCAGCGTGCGGAGCCGCTCCGCGGAGTCGGGCGCCGCGGCGGTCGCGTCGTCGACCGCGAACATCGCGTGGTTGTCGTGCTTGAACGCGACGTCGCCGGCGACCAGCGCCGCCAATTCGCCGCGTTCCAGCCGTTCGTCCAGCAGCGCGTTGAAGACCGCCGACTGAAAACCGCTGAGGTAAAACTCGACGGCGGCCCGGTCGATCGCGCGGACGGCCTGCTCGGGCGTGCGCCCGCTCGCCAGGTGCGAGAGCGCCGTTGTCTCCGCCCGGCTGGCGGGCGAGGTCGATCGCAGCGCGTCTTCGTAGTGCCCGGCCGCGTACGCCTCGCGTGCGGCCGATGATGAATCGGGCGCGCCGGGCTTGGGCCCGAGCAATTCATCCAGCGCGCCCCGCCAATCGCCCAGGATGATCGCGCGCCCGATGAGGTGGTTGTTCTGGTAGTGCCCGAAGCGCTGCTCGCCGAGGCGGTTGGGCACGCCCTGCCGCTCCAGGGACCTCAGCACGCGGTCGGCGGAGATCACGGCCCTCGCCGGCACGGCGCGGACGCGGATCGAGAACCGGTTGCCTCGCAGGTGCCCGCGTCGGAGCTTGTTGGTGTGCAGGTCGGTCCACACGACGCCAAGCCTGGGGTGCGTGAACGCCGGAAAGTCCTCGGGCTTCTTTCCCGGCACGTGGACGGAAATGACCTGGCGCGTGATCGCGTGCTTGTCCTTCAGTCCCGCGTAGCCGACCGCGTCGCGGCGAACGCCGAAGTGCGCCGCCACGATCTGCACGAGCTGCAGCGTCGACATCTCGCGTTTCTCGACCAGCATGTAGATGTGCTCGCCCTCGCCGCACGGGTCATAGAGCGGGATTTCCTCGACCAGGAAATCCTCGGGGCGCTGGCGGATCACGCCGCCGATCCCCGCGATGTCGCCGGTCAGATAGCGGCGCGGCGCGACGTGGGTCGTCGCGTCGGCACCATCGCGGGAGGTTGGCTCGGCGGCGGGAGTCATGCGTGCCCGGCTACTCCAGGTCCTTCAGGGCCGCTTCGAGCACGTGCTCTTCGACAAAGATCGGAACGTCGCCCGCGACCCCCAGCGCGATGGCGTCGCTCGGGCGCGCGTCGATGTGAATCTTCTCGCCGCCCTTCACCTTCACGTCGAGCGTTGCGAAGAACGTCTGATCCGACAGGTCCGTGATCGTGATCGACGACAATTCGCCCCCCAGTGCCGTGATCGCGGTCGCCAGCAGATCATGGGTCTGCGGCCTCTTGATCGGGATGCCCTTGAGCCGGCGCTCGATCGCCTGGGCCTCGGGCAGGCCGATCACGATCGGGAACGAGCGGGCGCTTGATTCCTCGGCCTCGCTCTCGGAGACGTACTCGACCGGGCCGCCCACCGCGCCCGGCGCGTCGGTGTCCTCCGCCATCTCGCGCAGCTCGATGATCTGGTAATCATTCAGCTCGCGGATCAGGATTCTGGAAAGCTCCATCCGAACGGCCATCGCAAGGCTCCTGCGGGTCGGGCGGCGGCGAACCGGCCCCCGAACCCGTGTGATCGTGCGCCCGCCGGATGTCCGTGTCAATCTCGCCCCGCGATCGGGCGGGCTCGATCGTCGAAATCGTGGTGATGGCCTACGCCCGGCCGCGGCGCGTGCCCCGGCGGGTCGGGCGATCGGCCCGGGCGTCGTTGCCCGTGGGGCGGGTGATGGGCGTGCCGAAGCGCTCGATCAACTCGCGCGGCGCGCCGATGTCTGCGACGACCACGTCGCCCACGAATTCCTGGGCCGAGAGCTCCGCGAACCCGGCCTTGATCCCCACGAACGACACGGTCACGTTGGCACGCACCGCCGCTCCCAGCGCCACGCCGCGATCGCAGTCCAGGCCCGTCGGCACATCGACCGCCAGCACCCGCGAGCCGCGCTCACCGGCCCGGTTGATCTCGACCACCGCCGCCAGGGCGGCGCCGGCGATCTCTCGATCGAGCCCGGTGCCCAGCACGGCGTCGACGACCAGGTCCGCGCCCCGCGCGCCGATCTGCGTCATGTCATTGGTGCAAACAATCTTCATGCGGCGCACGATCTCGAGCTGGAGCGCCGCGTCGCCGCGGAAGTCGACCGGCGGATGGGTCAGAACACACCGCACGTCGCAGCCGGCGTTGGAAAGATGGCGCGCCATGGCCAGCCCGTCGCCCCCGTTGTTCCCAGGGCCGCACACGATGACGACGCTCGGTTCGTCGATCGGCTCGACCATTTCCAGCGCGATGTCCGCCGCGTGGCGAGCCGCGTTCTCCATCAGCACCATCGAAGGCATGGCGAATTCGCCGGCCGCCAGGCGATCGATGGTTCGGCACGCCTCGCGCGTCACCAGGTACACCGCGCCCGATCCGGGCCCCGAATCTCGCCCTGGCTCGCGCCCCGCGTCACGCCCAGGCTCGCGTGGCCCGTCCCGATGTCCCCGGCGGTCGTGGCTCATGCCGCGAGTCTATCCTCGGCCCGCCCGAGAGATTGGTCCCGCGGCGAGTGGGGGCCGACCCCGGCCTTGAGGGGGTGATTCCGGGGAACGTCATTCCCCGCGCCGGCCTATCGTCGATGCTCGACAGGTCCGTGCACGCGCCGCATGATCCACGTCTGGCACATCTCCATCATGTTCCTCGCCGGATTCGCGGCCGCGCTGCTCGTCTTCTGGCTGATCGCCATCTATCGCATCGCGCGGACCATGGTGCTGGTTCCGACTGCCCGCTCGGCCCGAGCGCTCCGGGCGAGCGTCGCCGCGGGCGAATCCGTCTGCGTCGTCATCCCGGCCCACAACGAATCGCTGGTCATCGAAAAGCTGGTTGCCTCGCTGCTGGCGCAGGACCATCCGTCCCTGCATGTCGTGCTGGCGCTGGACCGCTGCACCGACGACACCGCGGCCAGGGCTCGGGCTCTCATCAAGAGCGATCCTCGTTTCACGATCGTCGAGATCACGGCGTGCCCGGACGACTGGGCGGGAAAGGTCCACGCGATCCACAGCGCGGTGACGCGGGCCGAGCAGGCCCGGCGCGCCGACGTGCTCATCTTTGCCGACGCCGACACCACCTTCGCGCCCGACTGCGTCGGCACCACGCTCCGCCTCATGAACCACCGCGGGCTCCAGCTCCTCAGCCTTGTGAGCACCCTGACCTTCGGGCATTGGTTCGAGAAGCTGCTCCAGCCCGCCGCGGGCATGGAGCTCATGAAGCAGTTCCCCTTGGTGCGGGCGGCCCGGGCGACGGGGCGTCGCCCCTTCGCCAACGGGCAGTTCATCATGATCCGGCGCGAGGCTTATGAGAAAATCGGCGGGCACGAGGCCGTCCGCGATGAACTGCTCGAGGACCTCGCCATCGCCCGGCTCGCGGCCGGGCACGAACTCCCCACCGGCGTCTTCCTCGCCGACACGGTGCTGCATTGCTCGATGTACCCGGCGTATCCGGCCTTTCGACGCGGGTGGAAGCGCATCTACACCGAGTCGGCGAATCGCCGCCCCGAGCGATTGCGCCAATGGGCGTGGCGCTGCCGCGCGATCTCGTCGCTCCTCCCGCTCTGCGCGCTGGTCTTTACGATCATCGCCGTGATCTCCTGGCCCGGCGAATGGGCAGGCGTGCACGCGCACGCCGTCGCGCTGGGCGTGTCCGCGCTGGCGGTCTACTTCGCCGGCGCCGCGGTGGTGTACCGCCTCGGGCACGCGCCACTCTGGAGCGTCCCGGGCTATCCGATCGGCTCGTGGATGGTCGGCGGGATCCTGCTCGAGGCCGCCAGGGACCTGGACGAGAACAAGCCCATTATCTGGGGCGGGCGTGAATACAAGCGAGATCGGCGCTAGCCGCGGCTACTGGCCACGGTTACCGCCCGTCCTTGGTCCGCATGTACTTCTGGAGCGTTGTCGCCATGTCTTCGCGCTCCGAGGGGTCGGAGGTGGTTTCCACCGCGCGGCGTTGGAACTTGATCGCGTCGTCGAGCCGTCCCTGGTCCGCGTGGGCCCGGGCGAGCGTGTCGAGGTAGTGAGGGTTCTTGCCCTCCGACGCCTCGACCGCCCGCTCGCCGAGTTTCTGGGCAAGGGGCAGGTCGCGGGCCGGCGCATCCTCGCCGGTCAGGATGGTCCACGACAGATCGTTGAGGAGCTGGGCGTTGTTCCGGTCGCTCTCCAGGGCGTCGCGTGCGATCGCAAACGCCCGCGGGGCGTCGCGGAGTTCCAGCAGCACGATCTCGAACTTGGCGAGCGTGTAGTACCCGCGCGAGAGGCGGTCGATGGCCCCGAGCCGCTCCAGCGCGCCGATCGCGATGTCGTGCCGCCCGGTATTGCGGGCCGAAACCAGCGTCTGATCCAGACCGCGCAGCTCGCGCAGCACCGCCTCCCATTTCTCGCGGGTCGCGCGGCGCTCGCCCGCCCCGAACTGGCCCTTGGTGACCTGGTCCAGCGCGTCGTCCATCTCGCCCGGCGGCCAGAGGGGGTTCCCGATCCACGCGACTTTTCCCTGGCGATCCACGATAAACGCCGCCGGGATCGAGGTAAGCCCCGCCGCCGCCACCCACGCCGACCGCGAACGCCAGCGCTTGTCGAACGCGCACTTGATCCGGCTCGACGCCCGTCGATCCAGAAACGCCCGCGCGCTCTGCTCGGTCTCCAGGCGCCCGTAGGTCGTCGGCTCGGCCGCGTCCTGGCCGAACACCGCGACCACGTCGATTCCATTGTCCGCCAGTTCGCGCGAGCGCGGCCCGAGCCAGTCCAGCGCCCGTTCGCTCGCTTCCGACCACGACGCCACAAACACCACGACGCTGACGCGGTCCTTGGGGAGTCGATCGGCCCCCTCTCCCACGAGCCAGGCCTCGATCTCCAGCGCCGGCGCGTCATCGCCGGGGCGCAGGGTCGCGTCACGTTCCGCCGGGGCCGGGCGATCACCCTGGGCGTGTGCCGCCGGCGTGAACCCACCCCACGCGAGCAACCCGACCAGGATCGGGACGCTTACCGAAACGCGCATTCCGTGCCGAGGCATCGGTGCTCCTTGGGCGCTAAACTTTGGCGCGGCAGAAACACGCTCGCCGCCCACAATCATGTCCACACGGCATTCCACGTCCATCGGAGTCCTGGTGAGCCTGGCGCTCCACGCCGGGTTCGTCGCGACCTTGGTCCGCTTCGGCGACCGCTGGATGTCGCC
>JAEUJA010000247.1 GCA_016793195.1 Phycisphaerae bacterium | reverse complement strand
CAGAACCGCGTCTCGGCCAAGCCACGACCCCCACGAGACCCGGCGCTTGGGTTTGTCCTGAGTGCCGGGTTTTTCTTTTTTGAGGCAGCCGACATCCGGCCACCTCCTCCATCGAGACCCCACCCTCGATGCCTTCTTTTTTCCAAACATCAGCGTCGTTCGCGCCTGATAACCACGAGCGGCCCGGGAAGTCGCCCGCCCATCACGCCGATCCTCCTCCGCCCGGACGCTCGCATCGGCTAGTCTTTCTGCGTCCGCCACGATGGCCAAAGACCCCGCCAAACCCATGAGCCGTACCGCCGCACTCGCCAAACGCGTGCGCGCACGCTCCGCCTGGCTCGGCGGCGGCGACACCGGGCTCATCGTCCAGGTCGCCCAAAACCCACGCGCCAGCGTCGCCATGCTCATCGCCGTCGCCGTCGTCCTGGTTTGCGGCGTGCTGGCGATCTGGGCCCGCGAGCGCCCCATCCTCGCCGTCGGCCGCGTGATGAACGACACCCGCGTCGTCCGCGTCCCCCTCGAAGTCGAAGACGCCGCCGCCACCGAAGCCGCCCGCGAGGCCGCACGCCAGCGAACCCCCCGCGTCTACATCGCCGACGTCCCCGTCCTGGACGAGATCCAGCGCTCGCTCGAGGCCCTCCCGCGCACCGTGGCCTCCGCCAAATCGATCGACCAGGTCGAGCCCTCCATCCGCGAACAGTTCGCGCTCTCGGGCGTCGAGCTCGCCGCCGTCCAGGCCCAGGCCGTCGACGCCCAGCCTTCTCCCGAGTGGACCGCCAAAGTACGCCAGCTCGCCGGCACGCTCCGCCGCCTGCCCCTGCTCGACGACCAGACGTGGCAGAAGTCAACGCAGGAAGGCCTGCACAGCAGCGTGCGCCTGGTCATCGGCGCCGAGAGCGCCCTCATCCGGCGCACCGAACTCGTCAACGCCGAAGACGCCAAGGCGCTCCCCGAGGTCATGGCGACCCTGGCCCGCGACGCCGGCTTTACCGGCTCCCTGCGCGACGTGGTGGTCGCCCGCCTCACGCTCGGCGCCAAGCCCACCTACCGCTTCGACCCCTCGCAGACCGCGACCGATCAGAAGACCTCCGCCGAACGCATCGCCCCCATCATCAAGATGAACCCCGTGGGCCAGGTGATCTTCGCCAGAGGCGACGTCCTCACCCCCGCGCAGCTCGACCTGGCCAGCGCCGAAATGTCGCGCTTCATCGACACCAGCGAGCCCTGGCGCCTCTGGCTCCGCCGCCTCTCCCTGGTCGCCGCGGTCACCGCCATCGTCCTGGCCATGTCGGGATACACCGCCCTCTTCTGCCCGCGCATCCGGCGCAATCCCGCCCGCGTCGGCGCCGCCGCCGCGCTCATCACCGCCACCCTCGCCGCCGCCGTCCTCGCCACCGCCGCCGATCCCCGACTGGCCGCCCTCTCCATCGTCACCCCCAGCGTCTTCCTGGCCGTCATCCTCGCCATCGTCTATGAACAACGCGTCGCGCTGGCCTTCGGCGTCCTCCACGCCACCCTCGTCTGCGTCGCCCTCGATCAATCCATCGGAACCTTCGCCGTCATGATCACCGGCGTCGGCACCGCCGTCTGGCAACTCCGCGAGATCCGCGACCGCAACAAGCTCTTCCGCGTCGCCCTCACCACCGCCCTGGGCATGGGCCTGGCCACCGTCCTGGTCGGCCTCATCGACCGCCCCATCAACGCCCCCGCCCTCGAGGAAACCTTCACCGACGCCGGCATCGCCGCCCTCGGCGGCCTGCTCGTCGGCGGCGTCACGCTCTTCATCCTCCCCACCATCGAACGCGCCTTCGACGTCACCACCGGCATGACCCTCATCGAGCTCCGCGACCCCAAGCAGCCCCTCCTCCGCGAGCTCCAGCAACGCGCCCCCGGAACCTACAACCACTCCCTCAACGTCGCCGCCATCGCCGAGGCCGCCGCCGACGCCGTCGGCGCCAACTCACTCCTCACCTACGTCGGCGCCCTCTACCACGACATCGGAAAAATGAACAAGCCCGACTACTTCGTCGAGAACCAGGCCCCCGGCGCCAACAAGCACGACCGCCTCTCCCCCGCCATGTCGCTCCTCATCATCGTCGCCCACGTCAAGGACGGCGTGGAGCTCGCCCGCGAGTTCAACCTCCCACGCACCATCCAGCACTTCATCGAATCACACCACGGCACGTCCCTCGTCGAATACTTCTTCCACCGCGCCCGCAAGCAGGCCCTCGAACAGGCCCGCGCCGAGGGCGAGGACCCCGCCGACGCGCCCAACGTCCCCGACGAGTTCGACTACCGTTACCCAGGGCCCAAGCCGCACACCAAGGAAGCCGCCATCGTCATGCTCTCCGACGCCATCGAGAGCACCACCCGCACCCTCCCCGAGCCCACCCCCGCGCGCATCGAAGCCGTCGTCAGCACCATCGCCCGGGCACGCCTGGCCGACGGCCAGTTCGACGACTGCGAGATCACCCTCCGCGATGTCTCGGCCATCTGCGAATCCATCACCAAAACACTCACCAGCATCTACCACGGCCGCGTCACCTACGCCAGCACCGCCGACATCGCCCAACGAACCGCCTGACAAAACCTCCGCGCATTCGGTGGCCCGCCGCTCCGAGGCGGGACTCTTCTGTTACGAGTTCTCGGTCATCCGCACGCGGCCTCTACGCCGACGATGAGCGGAGTCCGCGAAGCGAATCGTCGCGCTCACACCCGAGTTTGATCGAGAATGCGTGCGATGCTCCGCCTCTCCCATGCGATGAGCCGCACCGAAGCCTCGCCGCGCGCAGCGCTCGACCCATCGCAAACCCGCTCGAGCGTTGATTCCGCGCTCTCGCTCCTATTCATAAACCCGACCGCCAGGGAGAGCTTCTTTCTTCGTGACTTCGTGACTTCGTGACTTCGTGACTTCGTGACTTCGTGACTTCGTGACTTCGTGACTTCGTGACTTCGTGACTTCTTCTCTTCACTTCGTCTCTGCGTCTCTCCGTCTCTCCGTCTCGCTGTCTCTTCTTGCCTTCCACTTCTCCGCTCAGTTCTCAAACTCCTCCGCGAACGCGTCGAAGTCGTCGCCGTTCACAAACCCGTCGTGGTTGAAGTCGGCCAGGAGATTCGCCGACTCGAACCACTCCGCGAACAGGTCATAGTCGTCGCCGTTCACAAACCCGTCGCCGTTCACGTCCGCCGGGTCCAGCGGGCACGCCGCCACCGTCACCTTCACGTCATCCACCGCGGCCTCGACGATCGACCCGCCGCCCTGGTCCTGGGCGATAAACCGAATCTTCATCGTCGCGCTCGGCGCCACCACCGAGTTCACCACAAAGCTCTTGAACACCCACGCGCCCGCGTTCTCATTCACCGTCTCCAGCGCGTGCCACGTCGCGCCGTTGTCGCCCGAGATCTCCACCGGCATCGTGTCCGTGCCCGCGTTGCTCCCCTGGTTGTTCGAGTACCAGCGCCAGTAGCTCACGATCGTCCCGTACGACACCGAGCTCCCCGAGCCCAGCCCGCTGAACGACGGCGACGTCAGCGTCGTCTTCCCGCCGTCGATGTCATAATCGCCCACCGCCCCGCCGCGCCCGTCGGTCACAAAGCACTTCGTCCCGGCCGTCGTGTGGTCGTCGCCCGGCTGGGCCGCGGTCGCGTTGGGATCCGCAAGCTCCCAGCGCCCCGTGGTCGCGTTGTCCCCCGCCGAAACCAGCGACCACCCGTTGTTCACCTCGCACGTGTCGTCCAGCGTCAGCGTCAGCTCCGCCGCCGGCGTCGAGTAAAACGCCGCCGGCGCGCCCGCCGGCAACCGCACCGTCTTCCCGCTGGTCGTCATCGCCTCGATGTAGAAGTCGATCGACGAGCCGCACCCCGCCGCCGGCAGCGTCGCGTTGTACAACGATCCGTCCAGCGAAGACAGCGCCGTCGGCGCAAACGACCCCGAGCCCATCCGCGCATACGACTTCAGCGACGACGCGTTCAGCGTCTCGCCCGGCGACGCGCTCACGCTCACCCGCACCGTGCTCGTCGCGTTCGCCCCCACGAAGCTCGGCACGCCGTCGGGCAGCGAAATCTTCGCCGGGAACGCGATCGCGCTCGCCAGCTCGATCATCCCCGCCATGATCTCCTCGCCGTTGGGGATGATCTGGTCGGCGGGCAGCAGGAATCCATTCGCGCCCGTGTCGCGCAGCTCAAAGCCCCACGAAAGAATCTTCCGCGCCGTGCTCCCCGCCCCGTAGTACCAGTCGCCGCTCGAGCCCGACGCCGGATAGATCGTCGTGTACGTCGGCCCGGCGTCATAGAACTGCCCGTGCACCCCCTGGATCGCGCTCTGCATCGACGCGTTCAGCACGTCAAAGATCGCCGCGTCCGGCGGGAGCGCGCTCGTGTAGCTCCACGGCGACAGAATCAGCTGCGAATAGCTGTGAAAATCGATCGCCGCACGCAGCCGCGTGTTCGCCAGCACCATGTTCCGCATCACCTGCGTCTCGGGCTCGCTGAACGCCGACGCCCCGCGGTACGTCTCGTCGCTGGGGTTCGTGCTCGCCCCCTCCCCGCCCCACTGGTACCCCCAGTTGCGGTTGAGATCGACCCCGAACGACCCGCCGTTGTTGCGACGGTTCTTCCGCCACAGCCGGTTCGTCGTCCACGTGTACTCATACCCGTCCGGGTTCACCACCGGCACGATCACAAACTCCACCCGGTCCAGCAGGTCCTTGGCGATCCCCCCCGACGCATACTGCATCAGGAACTGATCGCCAAGGTACATGTTCACCATCGGGCTGATCCACTCCCGCGCGTGCTGGCACCCGTTGAACAGAATCTGCGGCCTGCTCGCCTTGGGAAACTCCGCCGACTCCGGCCCCGTGATCTTCACGCCCTTGATCACCCGGTTCTCCAGCGAGTTACCAACCGTGATCGAACTCGCCAGCGCCGGATACGCCGTCGTCCACGCCGTGATCTGCGTGTTGATCTCCGCCAGCGTCTTGAAGTTCTGGAACCACGCCAGGTCGCGCTGGCCCCGGCGCTTCAAAATCTCCGCCCGCTCCGCCTCGATCGCCCCCTGAACGTCCGCGATCAAGACCCGCGTCGGCAGGCCCAGCCCCTCCAGCGCCGCCTGCTTGCCCGGCGACACCTGCACATCAAGATCGCCCAGCCCCGGGCTGTGCGTCCACACATCATCCGCCAGGCTCGTCACCGCCAGATACTCGCGCGCATCCTTCACCGTCACCCGGTACACCCGGTGCCCGTCAAACCGCGCCACCGGCTCCGTCGCCCCAGGCTCCAGCTGCCCGCTCGCCACCGTGCCCATCGACGTGACAACAAAACCGGCGATCAGCATCGCCAACGCGGATTTGCTCTTCTTCATGCCTCGCTCCAATGCCTTGTCCCAGAGACGACGCTCCCACCCGGCCACGCCCGAGAACCCCGCTCCGCGCGGACCTCAGACTCCCTTTCGGGCCCCGGTCCGAGCCTGTTGCCCTCGATCGGAATCCGGCCATTGGGCCGTGACCCCCATTCCGCCATTCTCCACCAATTCGGGTGTCGTGCAAGCCCCGCATCACCGCGTTTGTGCGCAATCTCGCGGTGATAGCCCAATTTCCCAACTCCGGGCTTGCGGCCGCGCCGCCGCCGGTTCACAATCGCCCGCGACGTCACTCGTCAACTCAATGACCACACACCGAACAAACCCGATCGTCCGCCGCCCCAGGCCGCTCGCCCCCGGGCTCGCGTTCCTCCTGACCCTGCTCACTACCCTCATCCTCCCCGCCCGGACGCTCGCCCAGGTCCAGGGCTTCGAGTTCAAGAAGGGATTCGCCCTCGTGTTCGAGAACGGTGCCGTCGCCGCCGATCACTCCATCGCCAGCCAGGCCGGCGCCGACATCCTCCGCGCCGGCGGAAACGCCGTCGACGCCGCCGTCGCAACCTCACTCACCCTCTCGGTCGTCCGCCCCTACTCCTGCGGCCTGGGCGGCGGCGGGTTCATGATCGTCCACCTTGTCGATCACCCGACCCACCCCCCCATCGACATCGCCATCAACTACCGCGAACAGTGCCCCGCCGCCTACGGGCCCGACTACTTCGAGAAGTGCGACCTCGCCGGGCTCGGGCCCCACACCAGCACCCACGCCGGGCGGGCCGTCGCCATCCCCGGCACCGTCGCCGGCCTCCTCCACGCCCTCGAACGCTACGGCACCATGACCCGCCAGCAGGTCTTCGCACCCGCCATCCGCGCCGCCGAGGATGGCTTCCTCGTCGACGAACACTACATCACCAGCATCCGCGAGCCCGAGGTCATGGGCTTCCTCAACGAACTGCCCGAGCGCCAAGCCCAGTTCGCGTTCCTCTGGAATCGCTTCCTGAATCGCGGCGAAGTAAAGATCGGCGATCGCATCCGTCTTCCCGAGCAGGCCGAGGCGCTGCGCCTCATCGCCCGCGACGGAAAAGACGCCTTCTACAAAGGCCCGATCGCCGAGGCGATCGTCAAAGCAATCCGCGGCGCGGGCGGCGAGATGACGCTCGCGGACCTCGAGAGTTTCAAGGTCGCCGAGGCCGAGCCGCTCCGCGCCGAGTTCATGGGCCGCCGCCTCCTGATGATGCCCCCGCCCTCGTCCGGCGGGATCGCGGTGGCGCAGGTCTTCGAGATGCTCGAATCGCGCCCCGAGCTGACGCGCAGCGGCGCCAACAGCGTTTCGTACATCCACGGCGTAGCCGAAGCGCTCAAGCACGCCTTCGCGGATCGCGCCCGCTATGTCGCCGATCCCGCGTTCGTCCCCGTACCGACCAAGGAACTCCTGGCGCCAGCGTACATCCGCGCCCTGGCCGATCGCATCGACCCCACCCGGACCTTCGACGCGGCTCAATACGGCGGGCAGGAGCCGATCGGCCAACTCCCCGAAGACCACGGCACCAGCCACCTCTGCGTCGTCGACTCCAAGGGCAACGCCGTCGCCTGCACCGAGACCATCAACCTCATTTTCGGCTCGCTTACCTGCGCCGAGCCCTACGGCTTCATCCTCAACAACGAGATGGACGACTTCGTCACGCGGCGCGGGGCCGCCAACGCCTTCGGGCTCGTCGAGTCCGAACGCAACATGCCCGCTCCCGGAAAACGCCCGCTCTCGTGCATGTCGCCCATCATCGCCGTGGACGAGAAGGGTGTGGCGCTCGTCGCGGGCGCCGCCGGCGGCCCGCGCATCATCACCAGCACCGTGCAGGTCGCGCTCAACGTCTTGCAATGGGACCTTCCCGCCGAGCAGGCGATCCTCATGCCGCGCTTCCATCATCAGTGGACCCCCAACACGCTGCAGATGGAAGCATCACTCCGCGGCGGGCCGACCGAGCAAGAGCTTGCCAAGCTCGGGCACGAGGTAACAACACGCAAGGCCGTCGGCAACGCGCAGCTCATCCGTCGCGCGAAGAACAACAAGGGCTACGAGGCGGCGTGCGATCCTCGAAAAGGCGGCCTGCCGGCGGGACATTAGCGTAACTCCTGCCCGCTTCGTTTGTTAGATCGTTGACAACGATTGGGCTCCCGCGCGTCGGGCCGAGGCCGCCACGACCCGTGGACCGGGCAAAGACGTCGGCGTTTCCGGGCCCATTTCCGGCGGCACGGGCTGGGCGCAGGACCAGCCGACGGGCCTGGCGTGGGGGGCTCAATTGTGGAAAAGCTGTGGATGAGCTTGTGTTTGCTGGCCGAAGGAGATAGGTTGGTTTTCGAAGAGGAGGCCCTCATGGCATTCGGGCGATGTTTCACGGCGTTCGCCGCCGGCGGAGTCCTCTTCGCTCTCACCTCCTGCGTGATGCCCGGCTCACACGAGCCGATGATCGGCGGACCCCGCGGCGCATCCATGTTGCCCGGCCAAGCGCAGGCCCTGTCGGGGACGTTGCGAACGGGGTCGTTCATCGTTGATGCGGGCGAGCATCTGCGGTTCGCGGATGGATTCGAGCTGCTGGCGACCGGCGATGTGGTGATCCATGGATCGCTCACCGGGGGCGCCAGCCCCGGCAAGGCGGGGGTCGTTGACGGCGCCTCCGGGCGGATCGTGAGCGACACGCAGATCATCATCATCGGGGAACTCCGCGCCGGCCACGGCGTGGCGGGCACCGCCAAGCAGGTTCACGGCGGCGACGGCGGCTCGCTCGAATTGGTCGCTCCGCGGATCGTGTGCGCCTCGGGCCGCGTGGTCGGCTCGTCGGGCGGGAACGGCGCCCCGGGCTTTCCCGGCGGGGGGAACGGGGGGACCGGCGGAGACATCACCGTCATGGCGGATGTCTTTGTCGACATGGACGGCGTCCCCGCCGAAGTCATCGGCGGCGAGGGCGGATTGGGCGGCGACGGCGCCTCGGACCCGACGGGCTCGACGGGGAACGGCGGGGATGGCGGCAACGGCGGGAACGGCGGCAGTGCGGTGTCATGCGAGTACCCGAGCGATTCGAGCGATACTCGCGCCAACGGCTCGGATGGCCAAGACGGGGAAAACGGGCTCAACGTGGTCGGGCCCCAAATGGGCGGGCAAGGTGATGACGGGCTGGCATGTCAAGGGGGCGAGCACGGCGAATCGGGTCGGCTCGCGACCGGCGGTGCGGGCAAGAAGGGCGGCGACGGCAAGGACGCGACGCCCCCCGGTGGCTTCGGCGGCAAGGGCGGTGGCGGCGGCACGGGCGGAAACGGAACCGGCTCCAACGGCCGACGCGGAGGAAACGGCGGGAACTGCTGCTCGCCACCCGAGCACAGCGGGCCGGGCGGCGAAGGGGGCGACGGCGGCGAGGGTGGACCGGGAGTCGGCGGTAGGGGAGGAGACGGTGGAAAGGGCGGAAACGGCTTAGGGTCCGGCTACTTCGGGGGAGCGGGCGGCAACGGGGGAACGGGAGGAACGGGCGGCGGCGGCAGCGGCGGACCGGCGGGGAATGGCGGCCTGGGCTCTCCCGGCGGACAAGCGGGGGTGTCGGGGTCGGGCGGACAGGGCACGGGCGGACAGCCCGGAACGGGCGGAACCGGCGGGCTCCCAGATGGCGCGAACGGATCGACAGGGCAGGTTGGGCAGGGTGTCAGCGGTGCAAACGGCAGCGGGGCGAACGCCGGCGGCGAGTGTCCGAATCGCAAGAAGAGATGACGTTCGCGCACCCCCATTGAACTCGAACTTGGAATGGGAGTCTTGTCGCGCGGCGCTAGGTGTGCCGGGTGAAGTCTGTTACTCTCCGAATGGGCGTCCACGAACCGCGTGGCGCGCTGATTCGGAGGACCTGATGAATCGGACCGCGCATGGTGGGTTGGCCGCGTCGCTCGTGCTATCGCTGGCGTTGGCCGCCCGCGGGCAGGTGTCGCTGGGCGCCGCGGGCGACAGCCTCACCGATGAATACGCCGAGGAAACCTACAACTACGCGATGAACTGGCTCCAGCAGCTGGAGCAGTATCGCGCCGTCGACGCCGGGCCCACCGCGGCCGAGGCCGGTCAATCCGGCGGCACCTGGGGCGAGCCGCGACGCAGGTTCTTCAAGAACGACTGGGCCCGCTCCGGCGCGACGTCGGCCTCGCTGCTCTCGGGCGGGCAGCACACCGGCCTGGCGTCCATGGCCGCGGACATCGACCACGCCGTCATCGCCATCGGCGCCAACGACTTCTCGCCCGCGGGCAGCGCCTACATCAACATCTACTTCGGCCTCTGGAGCGCCGAGCAGATCACCAGCTACGTGAACGGGCGCATCGCCAACGTTTCGACCGCCGTCAACACCGTCGACGCCTCGGGCATCAACGTCGTGCTGGTCGGATTCCCCGACTACGGCGTGGCGCCGGTGACGTGGAACAGCGGCGTGTACACCGACCCCGCGCGGCGCGAGCGCGTCTCGTCCGCGATCCGGCGCGTCAACGACGGCCTGCGCGTGATCGCCCGCGCCAAGAAACTGCCGTATGTCGACCTCTACGGGCTCTCGTGGGCCATGTTCGGCTCGCACACCCAGCACAACTCCACCCTCACGATCGGCGGCGTCAACATCCGGCTGCTCGAATCCGACACGACCGGGCACACCAACCCGCTGGCGGGCTTTGTCCACGACGGCGTGCACCCGCACACCACGCTCCAGGGCCTGTTCGCCAACGTCATGACGACCGCGCTCAACCTCGGCTATGGCACAAGCCTCGCGCCCTTTAGCGAGCAGGAGGTCCTCCAGCACGCCGGGCTTTCCTACGGCGGGTCGGACACCATCGCGGCCCAGCTCGGCGCGTGGACCGACTACGTCATCAACTTCGCGTGCCTGGCCGACGCCAACGAAGACGGATTCGTCAACGGCGATGACTTCGACCTCTTCGCCGAGTGGTTCGATGTCGCCGACGCCGGCGCGGACTACAACGGCGACGGGTTCGTCAACGGCGACGACTTCGACGCCTTCGCGGATGAGTTTGAGATGGGGTGCTGAGGAGAGGCATCAGGCATCGGGCATCTGGCGTTGGGCACCAGGCATCAGGAAATCCAGAAACGACCGGGGCGGTTGGCGCGTGATGGCGGCCTCTCAAGGGCCGGCGGCCGCTGGTCGCGTGAACGGTGGGGATCGCGCGCCCACGGGCGGCGTCGGGGCGCTTTTTTCCTGAAATCTGGCCAGGCATCGCGGGGGCCTCGCTCTTTCGATGGCGGGTCGCGGCGTGGGCCGGGCCGGGACCGTATCCGATCGAACGAGGAGCATGGCCATGAGGCTTCTGAAACACGGCGGGTTGTCGGGCGCGGGGTTGGCGGCGTTGGGGTGCGCGGCGCTTGGTGGGGCGGTGCTTGTGGCGGTGGCCGGGCCGCTCGATCCGCCGGCGGGCGCGGTGGCTTCAACGTACAAGACGCTGACCGAGGTCGAGCCGCGGATCGCGATCAGCCCGAGCAGCACCCCGGGCGACGCGGACAGCCTGTTTCGGATCACGCAGCCCGGCGCGTACTACCTCACGGGCAACATCGCCGGCGTCGCCGGGCGGAACGGGATCAAGATCGACGCCGACGGCGTCACGCTCGACCTTCGGGGGTTTGACGTGGTGGGCGTTCCCGGCTCGCTGAACGGCGTGCGCGTGGTGCCCGGGCATCGGGGCGTCACGGTTCGCGATGGAACGCTCCGCGGGTGGGGCGCCTCGGGGCTCTCGGCGGTCGGCGGCCCCAACGCGGACGGATGCCTGTACCAGGACTTGCGGGTCACGGCGACCGGAACAGACGATTCCAATGTCGCGCTCGACGTCGGGGGCGGGAGCACGGTGCTCAACTGCGTCGCGGTGTACAACCTCGGCACCGGGATCCGCGGGAACAACGGGACCATCATCGGCGACTGCACGGCGAGCGGGAACGCCGGCGACGGCATCATCTGCGGCGCGGGCGCCGTCCGGGACTGTCTGGCGCGGGGGAACGTGTACGACGGAATCCGCGTCGGCGCGTCGGTGGTTTCCGGGTGCTCGGACAGCGCGAACTCCGGCGCGGGGATCACCATCCACGACGGGTCCATCGCCCGCGACAACACCTGCTTTGCGAACGCCTGGGGGATGTACGTGTACGGAGACGGCTCGCGCGTCGACGAGAACACGCTCTACCAGAACAGCGTCGGGCTGGAGGTCGCGGACGAGGGGAACTTCGTGATTCGGAACACGTTCCGCGCCAACACCTCGACCATCACCGTCGCGCCCGGGAACGACGTTGGTCCGTTCGACCTGGCGGCCACCGCGACCAGCCCTTGGGCGAACCTGCGCCAGTAGGCGAGCCCCGGAGGCGTTGAGCATCGCGCGAGCCGCGCGATCGGTCGTTCCCGGTTGGCGCGAGCCCGTCGCGGCAGGCTTGCCGATCGTGGCCCGAGGTTTGCGCGGCCCACGCGCGCGGTTATCGGCAGCGGTCTCGGCGGATTTCGGGGATTCCTGGCCGGGACACGCGGTTGTTTCGCTTTCGCAATACGGGGGCGCGGCGTAGTCTGGGCGGTGGTGGCCCGGAACCGGCGCGGGGACACGCAAGGAGTGTTGCGATGAGGCATCTGAGGCAGGGTGGGTGGTCGGGTGCGGCGCTGGCGGCGTTGGGGTGCGCGGCGCTGGGCGGAGCGGTCTTGGTGGCGGTGGCCGGGCCGCTCGATCCGCCGAGCGGCGCGGTGGCATCGACGTACAAGACGCTGACGGAGGTTGAGCCGCGGATCGCGATCAACGCGAGCAACACGCCGGGCGACGCGGATAGCCTGTACCGGATCACGCAGCCGGGTAGCTATTACCTCGCGGGAAATCTGACGGGCGCCTCCGGCAAGTACGGGATCGAGATCGCGGCCAGCGGCGTGACGCTCGAACTCATGGGGTTTTCGCTGATCGGCGTGGCGGGCTCCAAGAGCGGGATCGTGTCCTTTGGTGATCAAACTGGCATTGTGATCCGCAACGGCCAGGTGCGCGGCTGGGGGCAGATCGGGGTCGAGGTTGGCTGGTCGGCGGGGAACATCGTGTTTCCCACGATTCTCGAGGGGCTCATGGCGTCGGAGAACACCGACATCGGAATCCGCGTCGGGCGCGGCTGCATTGTCCGCGCGTGCTCCGCACGGGCCAACGGGAGCCACGGCTTGGACGGCGACTATGCGGCCCAGGTGATCGACTGCCAGGCGAGCTTCAACGGCGGTAACGGCATCAGCTTGGGCGTCAACGCCTCGGCGATCGATAGCACGGCGTGGGGTAACGGGATGGACGGGTTCAGCATCGGCCTGGGCACTCTTGCGCGGGGGTGCACATCGGGCTCGAACACCGGGAGCGGGTTTCGGACGGCCCTGTCGTCCTCGATCATCGATTGCCAGGCGTACGACAACCTCGGCTCGGGCATCGTGCTTAACGACGCGAGCGTCGCGCGGGGAAACTCGTGCGGCTACAACGGGCTGACATCGAGCGCCACGGGCTACGGCATCCATGTGACGGGCGATCGGTGCCGCGTCGAGAACAACCACTGCATCGAGAATGACGTCGGGATCAAGGTCGATGGACACCGCTCGCGCATCGACGGGAACTCGTGCGAGGCCAACGGCACGGGGTTCGATGTGGACGGGCTGGACAACCTCGTAATACGGAACACAGCGTCTGCCAGCGACGGAGCGAACTACTCGATCATCGCGGGGAACTCTGTGGCGCCACGCGTCAACGTCGTGGACAGCGATGGGTGGGCGGGCATCACCAACGCCAACCATCCGTGGGCGAACTTCGGGCATTAGAGGAAGGGAGCAAGTGGCATGAACCGGACCGCACTGGCGTGCACGTCGATCGCATCCCTGGCGATCATCGCGGGGGCCGCGCTTATCTCCTCGCGCGTCACCGCCGGGCCGCTCGATCCGCCGAGCGGCGCGGTGGCATCGACGTACAAGACGCTGACGGAGGTTGAGCCGCGGATCGCGATCAACGCGACCAACACGCCGGGCGACGCGGATAGCCTGTACCGGATCACCCAACCGGGCGCCTATTACCTCACCAGAAGCGTGGCCGGCATCATCAACAAGAGCGGGATCGAGGTCGCCGCCAGCGGGGTGAGCATCGATCTCAACGGCTTCGAGCTTGTGGGGGCCACGGGGACCATCACCACCTACGGGATCTTCGCGTCCGTCTCCGGGCTTCAGGGCGTCGAGGTGCGGAACGGGACGGTCCGCGATTGGGGCGGGATCGGGGTCAACCTGAGCACGAACGTCGTTTCCTCGGGACGCGTCACGGGCGTGCGCGCCCTGGACAACGTGGGGATCGGGATGTCGGTTCACTCGCGCTTCATCATCGACGACTGCACCGCGAGCGGGAACGGCGACGGCGGCTTCAGCGCGATCAACGAGTGCGTGTTCACGGGCTGCGTGGCGGCGAACAACGACGGGCTCGGGTTCAACGCGGTCAACGGGCCCGCGTTCAGCCACTGCACGGCGTACGGCAACGGGGCCGGCGGGTTCGCGTGCGGGAACAACGCGCGGGTCCTGGCGTGCACGTCGAACAGCAACGACACGTGGGGCATCTCGTCGGGCGTGGGAGGCCTGGTGGCCGACTGCGTCGTGGCGTCCAACACGACCAACGGGATCGTGGCGGACAGCAACGCGATCGTGCTTCGCAACACCTGCGAGGGGAACGGGTCGGGCGCGGGCAGCGGCGCGGGCATCTACGCCTGGAGCGACGCGCGCATCGAGGGCAACCACTGCACCGGGAACGACCGCGGGATCGAGGTGGTCGGGTCGCGCACCCGCGTCGACGGGAACTCGTGCACGGGAAACGGCGTGTCGTTCGATATCGGCGGGTCGGACAACATCGTCATCCGCAACACGGCGACGGGCGGCTCGCCGAATTACCTGATCGGCGCGGGCAACTCCGTCGCGCCGCGGGTGAGCGTCGCCGACTCGGACGGCTGG
>JAEUJA010000237.1 GCA_016793195.1 Phycisphaerae bacterium | reverse complement strand
GAGCTGCCCGGAGCTATAGAGCCAGTACGACCCGCCGGCGCACCCGAGCACCAGCACGACGAAAATCCCAAGCAGCCATTTCCACACGAGATTCACACTCCATCCCGATCGCGCCGGGCTCGCGGCCCTTGGTCCGCCGGTAGGGCCTCATTCGGGAAACCAAGCTCCGGTTTTCTTGACACCCGCGTCGCCAGGCGCCCGTACGGCTGAGCGTACCCCCGCTCCGCCGGCATCAGGTTCAACTCACTTCGCCCCGGGCCACCCCTTTTCCCCGCTGCGGCGTTCTTGATACCGGGTGGCCGAGCCCGGGATGCCAAGTTCCCGCCGAACAATTCTAGAAACTTCGGCGACGCCGGGACGGAAGTTCGCGCCGCGACTTCCGAATCACACGACGGGCGGCCCCGCGGCCGGCTCGATCCCTCGCCTCCCACGGGGACACCTCCTATGGATCATGCGATGCCCAATGCCGCCCGCTTCCGCGATCCCGACGCGACCTCATCCGACCGGAAGAAGGCGATCGCCGCCCATCTGCTGGGGCTGTCGTCGTTTGTGGGTGTGCCGGTGGTGCCGACGCTGATTCTGTGGCTGATCACCAAGGACGATTCGGGGTTTGTCGCCGACCACGGGAAAGAGGCGACCAATTTCCAGATTTCGATCCTGCTCTACGCGATCGCGGGCGGGCTGCTGGCGATGGTGCTGATCGGTATTCCGATCGTGGTCGGGGTGCTGGTGCTGAAGATCGTGGGGATGATCATGGCGTGCATGGCCGCCAAGGACTCGGAGTATTTCCGGTACCCGATGTGCCTTCGATTCATCAAATAATCTCGGGGACCCAACGAACACCGATCGGGGGATCGCGGCGGCATGGGTGTTGCGATACACTCACCGAACGTGTCGTTGCTCCAGGCGATCAAACTCCGAAAGACGTTTTCCGGGCGGCTCGTCGTCGACGACGTGTCGTTTGTCGTAAACCCGCGCGAGATCGTGGGACTCCTGGGGCGGAACGGCGCGGGCAAGACGACCAGCTTCCGCATGACGATCGGGATGATCGATCCCGATCCCGGCCCGGATTCGGGGCGGGTGCTCTTCAACGACACGGACGTCTCGAATCAACCCATGTATCGGCGGGCGCGCCTGGGCATGGGCTATCTCTCGCAGGAACCGAGCATCTTTCAGCGGATGACGGTCGAGCAGAATCTGCTGGCGATCCTGGAGACGCTGTCGCTGTCGCGCGACGAGCGGCGGAAGCGGGCGTCGGGCCTGCTGGAGCAATTCGGGCTGACGCACAAGGCCAAGCACCAGGCGCGGACGTGCTCGGGCGGCGAGCGGCGCAAGCTGGAGATCGCGCGGGCGCTGGTGACACGCCCGAAGCTGATCCTGCTCGACGAGCCGTTCAGCGGCGTGGACCCGATCGCGGTCGAGGACCTGCAGACGGAGATCCGGCGTCTGGCCGAGACGGGGATCGCGTTCCTCATCACCGACCACAACGTGCAGCAGACGCTGCGGGTGTGCGACCGGGCGTACATCCTGGACAACGGGAGGGTTTTCGCGGAGGGAACGCCGCGCGACCTCATCAATGACGAGATGGTTCGGCGGGTGTACCTGGGCTCGCTCTTCCGGGGCGATGAATTCGACGATCATCACGCGCCGCGCGGGAAGGGCGGCGTGACGGCGTCCGCGAGCGCGTCCGGCGCTGCGCCTTCGCCCCGTGGCACGACGCCCACGGCGCCCCCGGTTTCGACCACGCCGGTCCATGCGCCGGCGAATGCGTCCACGCCGAAGACCGGCGCGGGTTCGATGCCCGCCAACGGCCAGCCAACGCCGGCGTCCAAGCCGCCCACGCCGCGAGCGGTCGTGAATCCGAGTTCGTCGGGCGCGCCCCCCGCGAATCCTCCGGCCCCGCGCCGATAGGCCGCGGGCGTGGTATCGTGATGGCATGAATCAGCGGCGAAAGTCCACCGCCATCGTGCTCGCGCTTGCCGCGACGGCGTTCGTGCTTCCCGGGTGTCTGACGCGCCGGATTACGGTGACGTCGAACCCCGCGGGCGCGACGGTGTGGCTGAACGACGCGGAGGTGGGTCGCACGCCGCTGTCGACCGACTTCACCTACTACGGCGATTACGACGTGCGCGTGAAGCTGGAGGGATATGAGCCCATCAACCAGCGGATGACGGCGGAGATTCCGCTGCACGAGGTCCCGCCATTTGATCTGATCGCGGAGGCGGTGCCGTCGAAGATCGATCACGAGGTGAAGTGGCACTTTGATCTCGTGGCGGCGCTGGAGACTTCGATGCCGCGTGAGCAGTATGAGAAGGAACTGCTGGAGCGGGCGACGGACTTGTCGACGAAGGTGGAGCGGGCGGCGGAGAAGTAGGGGGGCGGGCTGGGGCCCGGGGGTCGGTCGGCGGTTCTTTGTCGGTTCCCGTCGCGTCGGCTTTGCCCACTTTTGCTCGCCGGCGTGGTAGGCTCTGGGATCAACGATCGGAGGATGACATGACCACGCGCGACCGGAACGACCCGACCATCACCCGCCGCGGCGCGATCGGCGCACTGGGCGTGACCGCCCTGGCCGCCGCCGCCCATGCGGGCGGGGGCGTGAACACGGCTCCGGCGGGCGGGGCGAGCGAGTTCCAGCCGGGCGCCTCGGCGTCGGGAGTGGCTATGAAGGGGCGGATCAACCACTCGGTGTGCCGCTGGTGCTATGGCATGCCGCTCCCGGAGCTGTGCAAGAACGCGGCGGGCATGGGGCTGAAGTCGGTGGAACTGCTCAACCCCGACGAGTGGGCGGTCGCCAAGGAGCACGGGCTGACGTGCGCGGTGGCCAACAGCGTGAAGTCCAACCCGATCCCGCGCGGGTTCAACCGGGTCGAGAACCACGACGCGATCGTGAAGGAGCTCGAGGAGCGATTGCCGCTGGTGAAGGAGGCGGGCCTGCCGAACCAGATCGTGTTCAGCGGGAATCGTGGCGGGCAGGACGACAAGGAAGGCATCAAGAACTGCATCGCGGGGCTGAAGCGGATCACGCCGCTGGCCGAGCAGCTGGGCGTGACGATCGTGATGGAGCTCCTGAACTCCAAGGACCACACCGACTATCAGTGCGATCACACGCCCTACGGCGTGGCGATCTGCGAGGGCGTGGGCTCGGCGCGGTTCAAGCTGCTCTACGACATCTACCACATGCAGCGGATGGAGGGGGATGTGATCGACACCATCCGCAAGCACGCCAAGCACATCGGGCACTATCACACCGGCGGCGTGCCGGGGCGGGCTGAGATCGACGAGACCCAGGAACTCAACTACGCGACGATCATGAAGGCGATCGTCGAGACGGGGTACACGGGGTATGTGGGGCAGGAGTTCATCCCGCGGCATGACCCGATGGCGTCGCTGCGGAAGGCCGTCGAGATCTGCGACGTGTAACGCGCCGGTGGGCGCGGGGTGTGGAGCACGGAACCCGGCCGTCCGATCCTGGGGCGAGCCGGCGGTACGCCGAGGGCGCTTCCGGTGTTACTCGGCGCGGGCGTTGTCGGCGCCGCGCGTGAGTTCTTCGGGCGCGGCCGGGGCCGGGCGGGTCTTGTATCGGTAATACACCTCGAGGCTGAGGGTGCAGATCGCGGTCTGGTGGACGCGCCCGCAGAGCTTTGACCAGCGGTCCATGGGGTCCCAGCTTCCGGCGAGAGCGCCGTCGGTGTGCTGGTGGGCGAGCAGCTCGGGCACGAGCGCGTCGTTCCACGTTGTCCACGCCTGGCCTTGGTGCTGGAAGAGCGCGAGCGTGGCGTAGTACCAGTAGTGCGTGGGCGCGCCGTCCTGCCAGCGCGGCATGGTGCCGAGGATGAAGCGGGCCGAATCCTGCATCCGCGCCTCGCCGGAGCCTCGTCCGAGCAGTTGCTGCACGAACATGGCCTCGGCGGTCATCGCGGGGCTGGGGGCTTGGGCGCGCTGGTAGGCGTAGCGCCCCGGCGAGCGCGGGTTGGCGACGGAATCGAGCCAGCGGCGTGCGGCGTCGAAGGTGATATTGGAGGTTTTCACGCCCGCGCGTCGCGCACTCTCCATCGCCATCACCTGCCAGCCAAGCACGCTCGTCGCGCCGGCCGAGCCGTCGTTGGAGCGCGCGCTGGCGTCGACGAACTCGACGGCGAGCTTGACGGGTCGGGCGAGGCGCGCGTCGCGGGTCATGGCGTAGGCCTCGCAGAGCGCGACGCCGGCGATGGTCTGGCCGTACATCGTCTCGTCGGGCGCGAGGTTGCCGTCAGGGCGCTGGCGCGAGGTGAGGTGGTCGATGGCGCGGGCGACGCTGTCGCGGTAGGGCCCGTCGATGGTGTGGGTGTGCCCGGCGGAGAGGAAGCAGAGGAGGGCCAGGCCGGTCATGGCGGTGTCGGCGTTGACCTCTCCGCCGTGGTTCTTGCTGGACCAGCGGCCGTCGGGCTCCTGGGCGCGCCGGAGCCACTCGAGAGAGCGCGCGACGGCCTGCTCGGTCTCCTGGCTGCCGCCCATCTGTTCGACGAGCTCGGAGCGCTGCTCGAAGGTGCGCTGGGCGAAGTCTTCGACCGGCTGGGGGAGTTCGGGCGGGAGCGTGGGGAGCGGGTCGCGCGCCTGGGGCGCGAGCGAGCGGGCGAGGTCGGGCATGGGCGATGCGTCGGGGGCGGGCGCGGGTGATGGAGTGATGGGCGCGGGCGCGAGGGCTCCCGGCGTGTCACGGGATTCGCGCCGCGTCAGCGTCGGCGGCGCGAGGAGGGCGGGCGGGAGCGATGGGGGCGCGATGAAGGAGCCGCTCGCGGGGCGCGGGGCGTCGAGCAAGGGGGCGATGGGCGTGGGGGATGTCTCGGGCTCGCGCGATCGGGCCGGGCCAGGCGCGACGGGGAGGGGAATTTCGATATCGGGCGTGCGGGGCTCGCGGGGCGCGAGGGCTGTCTGCTCGAGGTATGCGGGGGCTACGGCGGAGTCGGCGGGCGCGAGGATGGGGGTCGTGAGTGCGAGGTCGGGGAGCGGAGAATCGTCCGTGGGCGTGGGTCGAGCCGCGAGCGGCGTGGAAGTGGTCGGCGCCTCGATCGTCTCGGCGGGCGAACGAACACCGGCGGGTGAAAGCTCGGGCGCTGTGGTGCTGGGCGAAGCTTCGGCGATGCGCGACTGGCGATCGATACTGGGGAGGGGTGTGTCGACGGCGGGGGATGCATCAGGCACTGGGTGCGAGCGCTCGGGCGCGGCGACGTCACGCGCGGGGACACGAGACTCGCTCGGTGTATTGGCGATCGCGGCATCGGCCGGCGACGCGGGGTCGACCGGCGCGCGAGAGATTAGCGACGGCGCGCCGAGGTCCGCGGAGAGCTCCGCGCGCTCGGACGGCGCCGCGGGCGCGAGCGAGGGACGGGTCGGAATCGCCTCGGGGCGCGACGCGGCGGGCGCGGGCGAGGCGGGAAGGCGCGCTTCAACGCCGGTGTCTGGTGCCAGCGCGATTGGTTGGGGATTTCTTGGCGCGACGGCCGGATCGATCGGGGTGGGGAGGTCGGCGCGCTGCAACGACGCGGACGGCGTGTCGGTGTGCTCGCGCGATTCGAGCGATATGGATGTGGCGGGCTCGGAGAGCTCCGCGCGCGGGAGTTCCAGGGGGGCGCTTTCAAGGCGGGGCGCGTCGGGGGATTCAATGGCGGAGGTGAACTGCGAGGTGATGTCGGAGGAGAGGTCGGCGGACGAGGCGAGGATGACGCGGGTCCCGCCGGAGTTCATCATCTCGCCGAGGTACGTGCCGACGCGCCAGATGG
This sequence comes from Phycisphaerae bacterium, assembly GCA_016793195.1. Taxonomy (GTDB): domain Bacteria; phylum Planctomycetota; class Phycisphaerae; order Phycisphaerales; family UBA1924; genus JABWBC01. Next base: position 8,800 of record JAEUJA010000237.1, on the reverse strand, counting down.
TGAGGAGCGAGGCGATGAGCGCGTGGATGACAAGCGAGACCAGGAGGCAACGGGCCAGGAGCGACATCTGGGCGAAGCGGCGCCGCCAGACCTCGGACGCGAGCAGGCGCGAGAGAAGCCAGAGGAGAAGGGACGCCAAGAGCAGGAGGAGAATCCACGGCCAGGCGGCGTCGAGCCAGGCGGCGAGCGTGGCGCCGAGCGGCCCGTAGTCGAGAAAGACCTCGCGCGAGGCGGTGGACCAGAGGTTGTAGTCGCGCTCGGCGCGCGCGGGGGATGGGCCGCTGTTCGACGCGGCGAGGTGGGCAGCGTCGACGGTCGTGGGCGTAACGGAAGGCGCGGCGGACGGCGCAGTCGGCGCGCCGGGCGAAGTGGGCGGTACGGCCTCCTCGGGGAGCGAGCGGTCGGAGCTGAAGGTCAGCCGGAAGCCGTCGGCGCTCAGGCCCGGGTCGAGCTCGTTGTCGCGCGAGTTGACGGCGTCGCCGAGGTTCTCGATGGTGTGGTGTCGCGGGTCATTGAGGCGGGCGCGGTAGAGGTCGTAGCCGCCAAGGCCGCCGGCGCGATCGGAGGAGAAATAGAGGAAGTCTCCGGCGGGGCTGACGGCGGGCGCGCCCTCGTCGCGCGTCGTGTTGGCCCAGTCGAGCGGGCGGGCGCGCTCGGCGAGATCGTCGTGCAGGTCGGACTGGTAGAGATCGTAGTCGTGTCGGGCGTGGCGCTGGCGCATGGTCGCGTCCCAGGGTGTGGGGGCGGGGGGCTCTTCGCCCGCGCGAGGGCGATCGGATGAGAAGTAGAGCGTGCGCCGGTCGGGCGTCAGGGCCGGGGCGTACTCATTGAACTCGGTGTTGATGGCGTCGCCGAGGTTGCGCGGCGTGGACCATCGGTCGTCGTCGCGTCGCGCCACCCAGAGGTCATAGCCGCCCTTGCCGCCGGCGCGGTCGGAGTAGAAATACAGCGATTCGCCGTCGGCGGAGATCTCGGGGCCCAGCTCGTCGGCGTCGGTGTTGATCGAGGCGATGGATTCCGGCGTGCTCCAGCCGGCGGGCGACCAGCGGGACATGAAGAGGTCGGCGTTGTGCCCGGGCTTGCGGCGGACCATCACCATGAGCGTGGCGTCGGGCGAGTATCGAGGCTCGTACTCATCGACCGCGGAGTTCACGCCCGCGATCGGGCGCGAGGGGAGCCACAGGATCGAGCGAACCGGCGCCTCGGCGGGCTGCTTGATCGCGCCGGCGTCGGTCCAGAAGCTCGAGGCGTGACGCGCGGCCAGGAGCGCGACGAGGGCGAGCGCGGCGGCGCCGGCGGCGGTGAGCGAGATGATGCCGAGCGCTTTCATCAGTGGGCTCCGCGCTCGCGCGTGGGGATGGTCTGGAGGAACGGTTCGGCGATGCCCGCCTGCTTGCAGACGTCGAGCGCGCGGGCGACCATGCCGTACGAGGCCTCGCGGTCGCCGCGGATGTTGACCTTCTGCCCAGGGTTCTGCGCGACGGCGGCGGCGAGCATCGAGCGGAGCGCGTCGGCATCGAGCGGCCTTGAGTTCACGATCATCGTGCCGTCTCGCGTCACGTTGACGACGATCTCGCGCATGGCCGACGAGATGGGCGCGGAGGCGGCGGCCTGGGGGAGCGCGACCTTGGCCTCCCGCTCCTGCTGCTGAAACGTGGTGGCGACGAGGAAGAAGATGAGGAGCATGAAGACCATGTCGATGACCGGGGTGAGGTCGACGCCGATCGAGTCTGTGTCGCGGCTGGGCTGAAGGATCATCGATGGCTCTTTCGGTGGGTTGCGGGCGGGGCGCGGGGCGTGCCGGCGTGTTGCGAAGGATCGGCGTGGCGATGGTTCGGCGCGGAACGCTCGGCGCTACGCGGCGGCCGGCTCCGGCTCCTTGGCCTCAACGACGCCCAGATCGGCCACGGGTCGCGCGTGCGTCATGTGCGAGGCGGAATTCGCGGCGGCAGACACGCCGGCGGTTGTGGTGGTCGGCGCGGTTGTGGCCGGGGCGGTCGTCGACGGCGCGATCGTCGACGGCGCCGGAGCGGGCGGCGTCGCGCTCGCTCGCTGGTCGTGGGCCTCGATGAGGTCGATGCAGGCGGCGTCGATGTCAAACACAAGGCGATCAACCTTGGCCGCCAGGGCGTGATAGGTCAGGAGCGTGGGGATGGCGACGATGAGCCCGGCGGCGGTGGTGACCATGGCCTCGTAGATTCCCGCGGCGAGGAGTTCGGTGCGACCGAGCGCGTCGGCCGACGCGGCGACCGTGCGGAACGCGGTGATCATGCCGAAGATCGTGCCCAAGAGCCCGAGCAGCGGGGCGACGCCGGTGATGACGACCAGGCCGCGGAAGTTCTTGCGGAGCAGGATGGTCTCGCGCAGGCCGGCCTCGGTGATGTGCTTCTCGACCTGCTCGATGGGACGGTCCCAGCGGCGGATGCCGGCTTCCAGCACGCGCGCGACGGGGGACGGATGCGAGCGGCAGAACTCCAGCGCCGCGCCCTGGCCGCGCGACAGCGCGGGGCGCACGCCCACCACAAACTCCGGCGGCATGACCCTGGCGCGACGGAGCGAGAGCAAGCGCTCGACCACCAGGGCCAGCGCGACCAGCGAGCAGATCGCGATCGGGATCATCACCGGGCCGCCCTTGAGCGTGAGGTCCCAGACGGTGGAGATGAGTCCCGGCGCGGCGGGCGAAGGCGGCTGAGTCGCCGACGGCGCGGCGGGCTGCGCCAGCGCGGACGCGCCCGAGAACATGGCGACGAGCGTGGAAGCGAGGGGGTGCATGGCTATCGATCTCCTGTCGTGCGAGCGTCGGGCGTTGCGGCGGCGTCGCGCCGCCCGGGGAGCGGGGCGGGCGCGAGCTTGGCGCGCTCGCCCTTGGCCATCGCGGCCCATTGCGATTCGGGGAAGCGCGAAACAACCTCGTCGAATTGGCGGGCCGCGTCGGACGGTCGGCGGAGCATCACCAGCACGCGCCCGACTTCATACAGCGCGGCGGCGGACCACTCGGGCTCGGCGAATGCGGCGTCGACCTTGACCAGCTCCGTCAGCGCGTCCTGGTGTTTGCCCAGGGCGATGAGGCACTCGCCGATCTGGAACTGGGCCCGGGCCGCGGTCGCGCCGGCGTGTCGCGCGGCGACGTCGCGGTAGGCGTCGATGGCGTCGGCGTGCCGATCCTGGGCTTCGAGCGCTTGGCCCAGGCCAAAGCGGGCGCGGAACCACGAGTCGCTCTCGCCGAACTCACCCAGGAACGACGTGAATGCGTGCTCGCTCTCGCGCCAGCGCTGGGCCGCGGCGGCGGTGTCGCCCTGGAGCAAGAGCGCGGCGGACCGGATCGCGGGCGCGGGGCTCGCCGCCAGGAGCGACGCCAGCGCCGACAGTGATTCGTCGAGACGGCCGGCCCGCGCCATCGCGTCGCCGGTGAGCAACTGGGCCGCGGGCGCGATGTCGGACGACGCCAGGCGCGACGCCTCTTTGGCGAGCAGGTCGGCGGCGTCGCGCGGACGGTCGAGCGCCAGGAGCGCCCGGGCGCGGTAGTACACGGCGCGAGCGGCGAGGCTTGCGTCGGCGTCCGCGCCGTGGTCGGCGTCGGTGTCGGCGGGGAGTGAGAACGCGTCGAGGCGCGCCAGCGCGTCCGTGGGCTTGGACGCGTCGAGGAGTTGACGCGCGAGTTCCAGTGTCGCCGCCAGGCGCACGCCCGCGTCGCCCGCGCCCGACGCCAGGCTCTCGAGTCGAGCCCGCGCGTCGGTGTGTTTGCCGAGCGCGACCAGGCCCATGGCGGATTCATAGTCGGCCGCGTCGCGCAGCGCGGGCGGGATCGCCCCGCCCTTGATCGACGCGAACGCCACGGCGGCGTCGGCGTGCTTGCCCAGGCGCGCCAGCGCGATCGAGAGACGGGCCGCGGCCTCGTTGCGCCGCGGGTGCGCCCCGTGGCGCTCGATGAACGCGGTGAACGCCGCGGCGGCCCCGGCCAGGTCGCCCGACCCCATCAGCGCCAGCCCCTGATCGAGGCGCAGGTCCGCGGAAGCGTCGTCGTCGCCCGAAAGCGCTCCGGCGGCGGCGAGATGGCGAGCGGCGTCGTCGGGCCGTCCGCCCTTGCTCGCGATCGACGCGAGCAGGCGCAGCGCCGCGACGCGCGTCGCGCGCTCGGACTCGTCGCGCGGCGCGGACGTGCGCTGGCCCAGCGGCGCGACCGCCGACGAGGCCTCAGACAAATCACCCAGCTCGATCAGGGAGCGCGCCAATTCCAAACGGGCGGCGTCGGAAGTTGGGTCGGTCGCGGCGGGACCGACGCCGGGCTCGTGCGCCTCGATCGCGCTCGCCTCAATGGCGCGAGAGAGCGGCGCGACCGCGTCCCTGGCCCGCCCGGCCTGTCTCAGGCTCACGCCCAGCCGAAGCAGGTTCTGGCGGTCGGGCGCGTCTCCCTGAAGCGTCACGAGCTGCGAGTAAGCGCGGGCGGCCTCGGGCCAGTCCCGGGCCGCGGCGTCGGCGTCGGCAAGCTCCGAGAGCGCCGCGATCGCCAGGGTTCGGCGCGCCCCGTCGTCGCCAGCGGAGGGCTCTCCCGGCGCGGCCTTGGTCAGCGGCGCGTCGAGCGCGGCCCGCAACATGCGGCGCGCGTCGGGACTCTCGGTCCGCAGCGCGCACAGCGCCAGACGCACGCGCGCCCGCCACGCCCCGGCGTCCTCGGGCGCGAGGCGGAGAAACGCGGCGTAGGACTCGGCGGCCCTTGCATAGTCCTTCTCGATGAAGCGCGACTCGCCCAGGAGCAGCGTCAACGAACGCGCGCCGGCGGGCGAGGGCTTTGCGGACAGCGCCTTCTCGCACACGCCCGCGGCGTGTTCAGCATCGCCCGTCGCGAGGTATGCCGAAGCAAGGGCCGCCGAAGCGTCCGATGACCAGGCGTGCCCCGCGTGGCGCGACAGGAATGCCTCGAACGACGCGATCGCGTCCGCGGCGCGGCCGGCGCGGGACTGGGCCGTCGCGAGGTCGAAGAGTGTCTCCGCGGCCAGCGCGCCGGTCGGAAACGCCCGCGAGAGCGTACCGAGACGCGCCGCGGCCTGGTCGAGCTTGCCAAGCGCGCTCTCGCAGCGGGCGGCCCAATACCCCGTCTGCTCGACCAGCGCGGGTGGCAACGTAGCTTTGCCCGAGCCGAGATCGGAGCGAGCGGAGCCCGGCGAGCCGGGCGAAACCGAGCGTGCAAGGGGCGCGAGCAGCGACAGGGCCGCGGCGTGATCGCCCGCGTCGATCGAGAGTCGCGCCCGCTCATACGCCGCCCAGGGAACGAGCGGGTCGAGCGAGGTGGAAGATTCCGCGTCGGTCGGGTTGTGTTGCGAGAGCGTGTCGAAGGCGTCGAGAGCCGCTCCGGCGGCGTCGCGGTCGCCGCTGGCGCGGGCAAGCCGTGCGCCGGCGACGAGCGATTCGCCCTTGATCGCGGGGTCTGGCGCGTCGGCCGCGCGCTGGTAGTGGGCCCGGGCTTGGTCGCGCTGGCCCAGGGCCTCGCGGGCGCGGGCCGCCACCAGCGCGGCACGCGGGGCCAGGTCGGCGGCGTCGGGGCGCGAGAGCACGCGTTCGGCGTGGCGCGCCGCGTCTTCGTGCCGCCCGAGGGCCGAGCCGGAGATCGAGAGCAACAGCGCCGCCCGCGCGCCGAGCTTGCTTGTAGGCCAGCGGGATTCGAAATCTCCCAGCGCCGCGAGCACGTCTTCGTGCCGCCCCAGGCGCTGGAGGCATTCGGCGCGCAGCACCGCGCCCTCGTCCTGCCGGGTGAATGACGCGAAGGACGCGAGCGATTCAAGGGCTTGGGCCGCGCCCCGGTCGTCGCCCGCGCGGGCCAGGCATTGGGCGCGCAAGAGCGTCGCGTCGGGCGCGAACTTGAAGCCATCGAGCGACACGACGTTCGCGAGTTCCGCGGCCGCGTCGTTGAAGCGACCCTGGCGGAACAACGCGATCCCCAGCGCGTAGCGAGCACTGGGCGAGTCCTTCGCGTTGGGATTCTCGTCGAGGAACGCGCGGAGTTCCTTCTCGGCGGCGTCGTTCAGGCCGCGGTTGAGCAGCGCCATGCCGGTCTGGTACTTCGACGCGCGGGCCGCCGACGCCGCGCCCGGCGGTTCACTCGTCTGCGCGACCGCTGGCAGCGCAAGGGCAAGCGCGATCACGAGGGGCGCCGCGAGCCGGACGGGGCATCGAGCCGGGCGCGGCTCGGCGTTGGCGCCTCTCTGGCTTCTGAGTTGACGCATCGCGTGGCCTATGGGCTGGCTCTTGGATTGGCTCTTGGATTGGCACATGGGTTGGCTCACCTGGCGGTTCATCTGTTCTCGAGCGGGGCCTGGCGTCGGCGGGCGCGCGGCGATCGCGCGGAGTGTCCGCGGCGCCGCGGGCCCGTCGGATAAAACGTGGGAGGTTCTTGAAGGCCGGCCCGGCGCTCTCGCGTCGAACCGGCGCAGGTCACGCGGTCGTTGGCCGCGCCGCGGGGCGCGGGATCAATGCGTTGAAGACGTCAAAGCGTGACCAAGCCGGGCTCGTGCCGCCGTTCAGCGGAGCGAGCTGGGCGTCGCGGGGGCGGTGGGGGCCGGCGCGGGCTGCGGCGCGGGCTGCGGCGCGGGCGTCTCGTCGAGCACGTCGGCGGGGATCACCAGATCAACCTCGGAGTCTTCGTCCGAGTCCTCGTCGGCGTCTTCGTCCGAGTCGCCCTCGGCGGGTGTCGGAGCAACAACGTCGACGGGCGCGGCCAGGAGCAGATCGCCCGCACCGGCGATCTCGGGAGCCGCGTCGGTCGTGATCGCCGCCATCTCGACCTCGTCGATCGCCTCGATCTGCTCTTCCATTGACTCGATCGCCGACTCGAGCGATTCGACCTGCGACTCAAAGAATGCAAGCTGCGCCTCGAGGTCGACGGCCTGGGTCTCAAGCCCGTCGCCCTGCAGACTCAGCTCCTGCTCGGCGCGCCGGAGCGCGTCGCGCGAGCGATCATCATCGGCGTCGCCGGCCTTCTCGCGGAGTTCCTCGGCCATCTCGCGGAAGCGCTCGGCCTGCTCGCGGATCCGCTCGGCCCGCTCGCGGATGGTGTCGAGACGCTCTTCGTGCGCCTCGCGCTGCGATGTCAGGCTCTCGAGTTGGGCCCGCAGCGCGTCGGCGTTCGGGCGATCGCCCCGGACGCGCCCGAGGAGCGTGGACAGGGTGCGCGTGAGCCCGCCGGCCGAGGCGCCGTCGCCCGTGGAGCCGTCGGGGTTGATGAGCTTCACGAACGCGCCGAAGACCTCGTGCTGCTCGGGCGTGGCGTGCACCACGATCTTGCCTGCGCCGCGCTCGATCCAGATCGGCACGTCCTGGCGGGCCATCAGCTCGCTCAGCGCCTCGAGCTTGCCGCTGGGCAGGTGATACTCGCGCGGCTCGGTGCCCTCCGCGGGGCCCGACATCGACGGCGCGGTCGCTTGGCCCCACGGCGCCACCAGCGCGGCGTCCGCACGCGGCGCGGTGCTTCCGAACGGGTTGCTCGGCACCATTGGCGCCATGGGTGCCATTGGCGCCATGGGCGCCATCGGCTCCGCCGGAGGTGTGGGCGGCAAGGCCGGCGTGGGCGCCGTCGCTCCCGGGATTCGCGCCAGCCGCTGACGCAGCGCCCCGGCCCGGGCCGCGTCACGGGCGGAACGCTCCGCCTGGCGTGCGGCGTTCTGCGAGGCCTGCGCCGCCGCTTCCGCGGAACGTGCGGTCGTGTACGCGCGGAGCGCGCCGTCCGCGTGCACTTTCGCGGCATGGTCGGAATAGGCGCGGGCCACGGTCTCGGCCTGGCGTGCCGCCTGCTCGTACAAGGCGTGGGCCTCGTCTCCGCCGTGGATGGTTGTCGCGCCACCGCCGCCGGCCGCTCCGCCGGGGATTACGATGGTTTCGACGGGCACGCTGGCGCCGCCGGGCATCAGGATGCTGGTCTGGCCCGTCCGCTTCTTCTTCGACTTGTTCTTCGCCTTGGCGGCCTTTTCCGCCTGGGCCTTCTCGGCCTGGATCATGGCGTCGATCGCCGGCGCCTCGCCGAGGAACGCGCCGCCCGCCGCGCCGCCGCCCGACGGGCTCGGGATCAGGATCGTGCGGGACGTCGTCTTCGCCGTCTTCGCCTCTTTCTCGGGCGGGCAGGCGAGCCCGGGCGTGACGAGCGCGCCGGTGGCGAGGACCAGTGTCGCCACCGCCGCGCCGAGCTTGGAAACCTTCGGGGCCGTTCGCTGAGTCATAACCATCGTGATTCTCCTGGCAAGCTTTGACCGACCATTCACAACACCCAGCGCCGGCCCCGCGTGATACGCCGGCGAACCAAGGAACGAACTCGTGACCAACAGCGCCTCGGCGTACGCACGCCGCCGGCGCGGGAACAGACTCGTCACCCAGGCGTCGCACGACGCCTCGGCCTCTTCGTTCATTTTGCGACGCGCCCACCACGCCGCGGGGTGCCACCAGTACGCGGCCCCGACCAGGGCGGCGATCCAGTGCAGCACGTGATCGCCGCGCTTCAGGTGCGCCAGCTCGTGCGCGATCACCGCGCGACGCGAATCGTCGTCCAGCGAGGCCCACAAGTCCTCGGGGATCACCAGCTTCGGGCGCACGCCGCACCACACCATCGGGCTGATCCGCGCCTCGGTCGTCAGTGCCTCGGGGGCTGCGGCCAGGCCCATCACGCCCGCCATGTCGTCGACCAGGGCTCGCACGCGCCGCGGCGCGGGCCGGGCCCGGGCGATGATCCGGCGCAGCGCCATGCTCCGGCACAGGCGCAGGAACACCAGGAACGCCGCCACCCCGATCCACACATAGATCGGCACCGGGGGCAGGT
>JAEUJA010000231.1 GCA_016793195.1 Phycisphaerae bacterium | reverse complement strand
CTCTTCGTCTCTTCTCTTCCACGACTCACCACTCACGATTCACGACTCACGGCCTCGTGACTTCGTGACTTCTTCTTCCCCGCTACACCTCATAAATCGGCCGCACCTTGCCCTCAAGGTGCCGCAAGAGCGCATCAGACGACAGCGGCTTGCCCGTCACCAGCTCGCACAGCTCGCCCGCCCGATACCGCTTCCCGTACTGATGAATCCGCTTCCGCAGCCACGCCAGCAGCGGCGCAAAGTCGCCCTTGCCGATCCGCGACGGCAGGTCCTTGATGTCCTTGTTGATCTTCTCCCAGAACTGCGCCGCATACAGGTTGCCCAGCGTGTACGTCGCAAAGTAACCCACCAGCCCGAACGACCAGTGCACGTCCTGCAAGCACCCGCGCCGATCGTCCGGCACCTTCAGCCCCAGCGACTTCTCAAACCTCTTGTTCCACTCGCCCGGCAGGTCCTTGATCTTGAGATCACCCGCGATCATCTCCCGCTCCAGCCCATACCGAAGCATGATGTGCAGGTTGTACGTCGATTCGTCAGCCTCGACACGAATGAAACTCGGCTGCGCCGTGTTCACCGCGGCATACATCGTCTTCACGTCCACGCCCGCCAGCGTCTTCCCAAACGCCTTCTTCGCCCTCGGCAGCGCCCACACCCAGAACTCGCGCGAACGCCCGACAAAGTTCTCCCACATCCGCGACTGGCTCTCGTGGATGCCAAGGCTGATCGCGTCCGCGATCGGCTGCCCAAAGAACTTCTCCTTCGCCAGCCCCTGCTCGTACATCCCGTGCCCGGCCTCGTGCATCGTGCCGTACAGCGCGTCCGTGAACTTCTCGTCCCGATACCGCGTCGTCAGCCGCACGTCGCCCGGCCCAAACCCCGAGCAGAACGGATGCGTCGTCACGTCCAGCCGCCCCGCGTTCAGATCAAACCCGATCGCCCGCAACACCTCGTGCCCAAACTCGTTCTGCACCCGCGCGTCGACCTTCCCCGTCAGGCACTTCGTGCTGATCTTCTTCTTCGACCTCGACACGTCCGCGATCAACCCCGACAGCCGCTCACGCAGCGGCCCAAAGATCGCGTCCACCTTCGCGCACCGCATCCCAGGCTCATACTCATCAAGCAACGCGTCGTACAACTCGCCCCCCACCGGCGTCCCATAGCACTCCGCCTTCCGACGCGTCAGGTTCATCATCTTCTCGAGCCACGGCCTGAACATCGCAAAGTCGCTCTTGGCCCGCGCTTCCTTCCACGCCTCCTGCGACTGGCTCCCCACCTTCGCCAGCTCCGCCACCAGATCGCCCGGCAGCTTCGTCGCCATGTCGAAGTCACGCCGCATCTCGCGCACGTTTGCCGCACGCACCGCGTCGCCCGTCACCTCGTCGTCCTGCTCGCACGACGCGATCAACTCCCCCACCCGCGCCGACGTCCGCTTCGCGTGGATCATCTCCGCGATCATCGCGTTCTGGTCCGCGCGATTCCCCGCCCCCGCCGGCGGCATGTACGTCTCCTGGTCCCAGTTCAAGAGCGACCCCACCGCATTCAGCGTGGCGGCGTCGTACAAAAGCTTGCAAAGCTCGGCATAGTTCGGCGGCAGCGACTTGGCCATGGAATCCTCCTTCAACCGCCCCAGCATACGCACGCTCACGCCACGCCGTGCGCCGACACCCGCCGGCGCACCACCACCGCCCGCGCCCCATGAGAATCACAGGCCCGCGTCGCCATCAGCGCCCGCGAAAAACGCAAGAACGGTCGTCGCTCAGACGTGCTCGGGCTCGGCGAAAACCTCGCCGAAGTCGTACACCCCGCGGAAGTCTTCCATGGTGTCCTCGTCGGTCTTCCGCATGAGGCCCTGGTCGATCATCCCGAACACGATGCGTCCGAAATCGTCGGTGCGCTGGATGTTCCAGCGGGTAAGGACGGTGCGCGCGAGCAAGCCGTATTGCCTGATCGCAAAGTCCTTGAGCCCCAGGCACAGCTGCTGACCGCTCACATGCCGATTGTCGCCCGGGTCCTTCTCGCCGTGAACGATCTGGGCCGTGTGGGCCAGCCCCAGGCGCACAAACTCATACGCCTCGGGCGGATAGGGCCCGATCTTCGAGCGCATCACCTTCCAATCGATCGGAGCTCCGCCCACGTCTTCTCTCCAAGGCCTCGCGGCCCATTCTCCATCGGCACGCCGGCCGCACAGCCTTTGCCCGACCTCTCCAGCAACAAATGCTATCGGGCTCGACCGCGCCGGGAAAGACCTCGACCCCCGCCGATGCTTCCGCTCACAAACGCCGACCCAACCTCGACGAACCGCAGGCGACGCCGTGCCCACGCCCCCGCGTACCCAACCCCAACCCTGGGCGTCCGGGCGATCCTGCTGGGGCGTTGGCCGGATTCGATCCACAGGCGCACACACCCCGTCAAATCCTCCCCGTTCAAGGCCCCATCGATGCCCATGGCCCGGCACAGCCTCGCCGGTCCGCGGCAAAGATCAAGCTCGCGCACCGCGCCACGCCGCGCCCGCATCACGTCCAGCCCCTCGAGCGGCCTGATCGCCCGGACCAGCACCGCCTCGGGAACATCAACGCCCGCGCACACCACGTTGAAACACCAGTGCATCCCATAGGTGAAGTACACATACGCCGTCCCCGCGTCCGCGTACATCGCCTCGTTCCGCGCCGTGCGTCGGCCCTCGAACGCGTGCGACGCTCGGTCCTTCACGCCGACATACGCCTCCGTCTCAACGATCACCCCCGACACCCGCGCGCCGTCGTCGAGCACCCGCACCAATCGCGCGCCGAGCAGCGCCGGCGCCAGCTCCGCGGCCGGGATCGCAAAGAACTCGCGCCTCAGACGCTCATCAGGCATACGCGTGCAGACCCGGCAGCAGCAGGTTCACCCCGAAATAGGTCCAGATCATCACGATGAACCCCACGACGCTCATCCACGCCGTCGCCAGCGCCTTGTTCTTTACCCCCGTCATCCGCAGGTGGATCACGATCAGGTACATGATCCACGTCACAAGCGCCCACGTTTCCTTCGGATCAAACGCCCACCAGCGCCCCCACGAATGATCGGCCCACCACGCGCCGAGCAGAATGCCCACACCGAGCGTCCAAAACGCCAGTTGCAGCACCGTCATCTGCGCGCGGTCCAAGTCATGGAGCACGCGCGCCCGCCCGGCGGGCGCCCCGCCGCCAATGCTCCCGCCGTTCCCCGCCACCACGCCGCCCCCCGCCGTCGCCAGCGCCGCCTTGGGCGCGAGGTAGTGCGTCACGAGGTAAAAGACGCTGTTGATGAACCCCAGCGCGATCAGGCCGTAGCTCGTCAGCACCGTCGTGACGTGATACTTCAGGAGCACGCTCGTGTTCAAGATCGCAGCCTCACGCTCGATCGTCGCCCCAGGGATCCGCGTCTGTGTCGCGGTGATGAGCACCAGGAACCCGACGCCCGCCGCCCCCGCCGCGTAAATCCATTGCTTGCGGACCGCCGCGATCGAAACCCCCACCACCGCCGCGAACAGACTCACGCCCGTCATCGACTCGAACTGGTTCTGGATCGCGAATCGCTCCGCGATCAGGCAGCGCAGCAAAAATCCGCCCGCGTGCATCGCCAGGGCCGGCACCAGGAACACCATCGCCAGCACCGTCAGCCACGAGCGCCCCGTGCCGAACGCCAGCAGGAACGCCACGAACGCCGCGACGTACAGCCACAATCCCCACTCGAAGGCGTTGAGCCGGTTGTACGTCAGTTCCAGGGTGCGCCGCGTGCTCGGGTACACGCCCGGGCTGACTTTGGCCAATTCATCGCGGAGCGCGACGATCGACGCGTTCACGCCCGCCGCGTCGCCGGCGCGCCACGCCGCGCCGAGCGCCACCGCCGCCGCCCGCGCCGGGTGATTCTCGGGCAGCCGCGTGATGTGATTCCAGGGCAGGTCCGTGCCCGCCGGCGCGACCACGTCCATGTTCGCGCCGGACCGATCGACGAGCGCAAGGGCACGCTCGACCTGGTCGATCGCCTCGTGATACGCCGCGGCGTCCTTCTCGCCCGAGAACTTCGACGCGATCTCGTTCACATGCCGCTGGTACATCGCCGGCGAAATCCGCGTGAGCTTCCGCCACCTGGCCCGCTCGCCCTGGCTCGCGGCGTCCTCGCCGGGGATGGCCCGCTCCAGGAACAGGTCGCGGAGGTTGATGTAGTTGACGTGCAGCAGCGGGCGATCGATGTAGAACGCCGGATCAATCATGAGGTCCATCAGCGTAAAGAGCGGGTCGTACGCGACCTTCTGGCCATCGACGACCTCGAAATAGTCGCTCCGCCCGCAGATGGCCGCGATCGTCTCGCGCGCCAGCGTGTCCATGATCTTCACGCGCCCGCCGTGAAACACCGGCACGTCGCGCAGCGCCGAAAGATCGACCTTGCCCGCGAACTCGTGCTTGGACCCGGCGTCAAAGCGGGTCTCACGCAGGTACATGCCAAAGGGCGGCATGATCGCCCCCTGGTGCGTGTCGACCATCGATACGCCCGGGTGCTCGTTGCCCGCCGGCGCCGTCTGGCCCATCGCGCGCGAAGGCCACAGCACCAGCACCGCCGCCACCACCGCGACAAAGATCAGCACGCGCCACCAGAGCGGGATGCCCCTTCGCGCCGTCGAGATCGCCTGCGTCATGGCCTGTTCTCCTGCATGTTCGCCGTGATCGCCCCGGGCTTGACCTCGCGCCGCGCGGCGTCGGCCGACGTTCGCGCCCGCGCGGGCCGCTCGCCGCGTGCGAGTTGCTCCTGAATCCGCCTCTTCTCACGCCGCACCAGCCACGGCTTGACGTAGAACGCCCACGGAATTCCGACACCCATCAGAATCCCCCCCAGCGCGACGACATGGATTCCCGGGCTGTTGCCGACCTGAAGGATCGTGAACTTGGCCGTCGGCCGCTTCGCCTTGCCCTGGTCGGCCAGCGCCTGCGTCTCCATCCACCCCTGCTGGTCCCACCCCGCCTGGCTGAACTTGAACTGCGCGGGATCCAGCCGGCTCCGCATCGTCCCTACGACGTTGGCCAGCAGCCCGCGCGCGTCAGACCACAGGAACGGCGCCTGCAGCGGCTCGTTGAGGCTCGTGGTGTGAACATACTCCCCAAACTCCACGCCGCCCATGCCCGACGGCATCACGCGGAGCGTCGAGCGGAAATCCTTCGGCGGGCCGCGGTGCTCACGCGCGATCATCACGAAATCAAGCAGCTCCACCGCGAAACCCGGCAGGCGATTCTGGCGACGCCCGAACGCCAGGCCGATCTCGCGCCCATCAGGAAGCGTGACAAACCGCTCGGTGCCCATCCCCATGCCCATGTACTTGGTGAAGGGGAGCCACACGATTTTTCGCCATTCCTTGCCGAGCGACGGGTCACGCACCTCCACGCCGAGCATCGCGCTCTCGTGCGTGCCGATCATCGCCTTCTCACGCTGCTCCGCGGGCACGGGCGAAGGGCGCTCGACCGCCTCGCTGTCGCCCCAACGCTCCGACACTTTCAGCGATACCTTCGGCACGATCTCGCCGACCAGCCCCGACGGATCCACCTTCTCTACGACGCGCACCGCGCCGCCGGGCAAACGAACAATCGCGCGGGTCGGGCCGCTCACGCCCTCGGGGTCATCGAAATAGACCTGCAAGGCCCGGCAATCAACGTACCCGACGCGGATCGCGGGATCGGCGTCGCGCCGCTTGGGCATGCCGCGGTCGTTCAATTCGCTCAGCATGTCCTGGCTGATCTCGGGGAAACGGTGGTACACCCAGCGATCGAACGGCGCGCCCGTCGCCGGCGTGACCCGCACGATCGCGACGGAGCTCTCCGCCCCGCGGTACCCCTCGGTGATGATGGGGAACGGCGGGCGCTCCGCGAGTTCCGTGACGCTTACCCGATACCCCGTGTCGCCGATCGAGAGCTCCTGGCCCTGCTTCACCGCGTACACGCCGCGGAATCCCGACGCGGGCACCTCGACGATCAGCGCGTGCTCGGTCGCCTCGGGGAGCGTCTCGGTGAGATCACGCCAGCGCTCGGCGGTCATGCCCATCCCCGGGCCGCCGGTGTACTCGATCGCAAAGCTGCTCGCGTCGCTGACGCGCCGCGCGGGCTCGCCCGGCAGAAGCGTGAACGCAAACGCCGGGGCGTCGCTCACGCGCCCCTGCGAATCAGGAAGCGACGTGATGAGCTGCACCACCCGCAACGGACGAGCGCCCGCCCGCGGAGGCTCCGCGCCGCGCGCTGGGGCGGCGGAGCTCGGACCGCTCGCGCCCCCGACATCCCCGTCGCGCTTCAGGAAATCCGTCACGGGCTCGGCATAGCTCGCGTAGCCCACGATCCGCAGCTCGACACCCGGGCCGAATTCCGATGACTGCGCGGGCACGGGCAGGTCAAGCTCGCGCTCGACATCGGCCTTCCACGGCACGGGTCGCCCCGAGCGCTCCCACGCGCTCACGTCGCCGGGCCGCCCGATCCCCGCCAGCGCGTAGTCGTTGTAACGCGGGACGTCCGTGATCGCCCTCGCCATCCAGACGCCGCGATCCAGGACATAGAGCGACAGGCGCGTGTTGTCATAAAAGCGGTCCTGCGCCGGGCCGGACGTCGGTTGCCCGTTCTGGTCGGGCTCGCCCGCGAGCAGGAGCGTGTCCCCCTCGAGCTTCAGCCGGTTGTAGTACACGCTCCCCAGCGCGATCAGCACGATGCCGCTGTGCACCATCAGCACGCCGAGGTTCTTGAAGCAGAACTCGATCCGCCGCGCCGTGGCGACGATCATGTTCGCGACGAACGCCAGCAGCACGATCCGCAGCGGCCACCACGCGTAGAACTCCAGCTCGGTCATCTCGATTCCCGGCAAGCGCCGGAGCGTCGTGGCGCGATTCGCCTCGATGAACCCCGCGAAGAAACGAACGCCCGACTTGGTGACCGCGTCGTACACGATCCGCGGCCAGACCAGCGTCCACCACGCGTACACGCCCAGCACCACCAGCGCCAGCGCGCCCAGGAAGAGCACCGCGAAGCGA
>JAEUJA010000218.1 GCA_016793195.1 Phycisphaerae bacterium | reverse complement strand
GAGCGTGCCGCGCTGCTGGTGGCGCAGCTCGACCCGCCGGGCGGGCAGGCGGCGATTCTGGCGGGGCTTGAGCGGGAGACGTCGGCGCAGGCCGCGTCGGCGTTGCTGTCGGCGTCGTCGCGCTGGCTATCGCCGGAGACGATCGACCTAGCGCTGCGCTGGCTGGAGACCGGAACCTCCGCCGCGGGCGCCGCCGCCGAGACTCTTTCCTCCGCCGAGCGGCTGGGCGCGCTGACGGACGTGCAGCGCGAGCGAGCGCTGGCGCGACTGCGAGCGATGGAGGGAGCGGCGTTCCCGCCCGCGGCGTGCAAGCTCGTCGCCGCCATCGGGCGCGACGAGGACCGTCGCCGCCTGGCCGAACTGCTCCGCTCCGATCGGCCCGCGCAGCGTCTGGCGGCGGCCGACGCGCTCGTCGCGTACCCGGAATTCCTGGACACCCTGCTCGACGCCGCCGCGGGCGACGGACAGCTCCTCTCGGTCGCGGTCCGGGGCGTGATCCTCTCACGGGCCGAGGCGTCGACGTTCGAGCGGCTGCGTGCGCTCACCAACATCTCCGCCGACGAAAAGACCGAGGCCCTCGCCGGCCTGGGCGAATTCCTCACCTCCGCCGACTTGCTCTCGGTCGTCGCGCGCACGCCCGCCGCCGACCCCTTGCGCGAGCGCTTGCTCAAGAACTTCGTCGACCCCGACCGCGTCATGTCCGAATCCGCCGCCCAAGCGACCATCCCCTCGCTGGCGGAGGGTGTCATGCTGCTGGCCGACTCGCACCTGGCCGGCGGGCGCGGCGATCAGGCGCTGCTGGCCTTGTCGGCGATGGCGAACCTGCGCGCGGTGGTGGGGGAGGTGGCGTTCGACGCGGTGCAGGTGGCGGCCCTGCTGGAGATGGGGCGTCCCGACGACGCCGAGAGCGTCGCCCCCTACGCTACGCCCTGGCTGGAGGCGATGAAGAACGCGCCCGGCCGCCCCTACGCCTCGTCGCTGCTCAACTACACCGACATGCTTTTTTCCGGGCGCATGGACGAGGACGAGCAGCGGTCGTTCGAGGAACGCCGCGACCAAATCGCCAGGGTGCTCGAGTCCTCGCCCGGCTCGGAACCCGTGCCGGATCGGTAGCCAACACCATTCCATGCCCACGCCGCAGCGGCCGGGTGTTTGCAGCGTGCGGAAACGGTGACTCCAAGGTGCGAACTCTGCGATGAGAGGGCACCGCGCCGATCCCGTCGGTTTGCCGTTTGGCGATTTGCAATTTGCAACTTTGCGCCCCGCCTACGGCGTCCTGGCCCGGAACTTGTCCAGCACCACCCGCACCGTCGGGAACGCCGAGGGCGATTCTGACTCACGCACGCTCGAAGGCAGCTGCTCGATGGCGCGCTCGGCCGACTCAAAGCCGCCGGACGGGTCCAGGGCCCGCTCCAGCCAGCGGTCCCACGACTCCGGCAGCTTTTTGACGAGCCGCCCCGCCGAGATCATGGGTTCTTCCGCCGGCAGACCGGTGAGGAGCCGATACGCGATCTGGCCCACGCTACGGATTTCGTCGGCCGCCATCGCGCGAGCCGGCGCCGCATGGGCCGAAAGCCGGCTCGACAGGCCATACAACTCAATGACGGCCCGGCCGTGCTTGTCGACCAGCACCTCGTCGATGCCGATTTCGCCGTGGGCCGGCCCGCCGTTGGAATGGGCGTGCGCCAGGGCGCCGAGCAGGTGGAGCGTCGCCCGCTCGGCCTCCGTCGGCGACATCCGCCCGCCCTTCAATTCCACCAGCGAGCCGAGCGTGACGAGCCCAAGGTGGTTGCCCGTGAACGGTGTGACCACGCAGGCCCGGCCCTGCAAATCGAACGCAAATTCTTGAATTTCAAGAAGATGCGGGTGCTTGTAGGAACTCTCCGACGCCGCCGCCAAGAACCGCGCCTGGGCCGCCCGGTCGAACCGCTTGGTGAGGCGATACACGACGTGGGCGGTGTGGTTGATCTCGTGGCGCGCGACCCAGCGCTCGCCCATCGGAGCATCCGCGAGACGGCGGATCAGCCGGTACGAGCCGAAGGTGGGTGTCTCGTGTTTGGATGCGCCCAACGCGGGTGGTCCAGATTGGCCCCGGTCGATCGGCCGAAAGGCCGGTTGCTCGCCGGGTGAACCCGAAGCATATCCATCATCGCTCCCCTCCGCCCGGCCCGCCCAACGTTACCGAACAAACCCCCCCACGTGGCTCGCGCCGTGCCACGCCCAAAGCACCCGTTCACATCCGTGAACGTAGAATGTGGTGGCGCCGTCGCCGCTCCTTGCCGGGGGCGGGAACGCGCGGACCCTTTGCACGGAGCCGGCCATGACCACCCTTTCGCCCTCGACCGCCGTCAAGGTGAACCCCGCGACCGATCCTCTCCAGCTCATTGATGTCGACCACGTTCGTTTTTATGTCGGCAACGCCAAGCAGGCCGCGTTCTTTTATGCGCACTGCTTCGGCTTTCAGATCGAGCAGGTCGCCGACCTGACGACCGGCACGCGCGACGCCTCGCACTACCTCCTCACCCAGGGCAACATCCGCTTTGTCCTCACCAGCGCCCTCACGCCCGAGCACCCGGCGGCGATGGAGGTCGCGATGTATGGCGACGGCGTGAAGGACGTCGCCTTCACCGTCTTCGACGCCGAGAAGGCCTATGAACGCGCGATCAAGAACGGCGCGCAGTCCGCGTACGAGCCGCGCACCATCAAGGACGCGAGCGGCAGCGTGACCACCGCCGCCATCCGCACGTTTGGGCGCGTCGTCCACACCTTTGTCAGCCGCACCGGCGCGTATGAACTGACCAAGGTCAAGCAGGGCGCGACCTTCGCCCCCCAGTTCCGGCGACTCGCCGAGGGCTGCGCCCACGAGCCCGCCCGCGGCTGCGCGCCCCAGTCCGGCGTCACCTCGGTCCTCTCCATCAACGAGCACAACAAGAAGCACCCGTGCGGCCTGAAGTACGTCGACCACCTCGTCGGCAACGTCGAGATGGGCAAGATGAACCACTGGGTCGCCTTCTACGAGAACGTCCTCGAATTCTCCATGTTCAAGCACTTCGACGACAAGGACATCTCGACCGAGTTCTCCGCCCTCATGTCCAAGGTCATGTCCAGCGGGAATAACCTCATCAAGATCCCTATCAACGAGCCCGCCGCCGGCAAAAAGAAGAGCCAGGTCCAGGAATACCTCGACTGGCACTCCAACACGCCGGGCGTGCAGCACCTGGCCCTCCGCACCGACGACGAGCTCGCGTCGATCGCGGCCCTGCGCTCGCGCGGCGTGGATTTCCTCACGCTCCCCGACGCGTATTACGAGAGCGTGTGGAACCGCGTCAACACGATGCTGACCGGCCACGGGCACCAGGCCGTCAAGGAGGATCACGAGGCGATCCGCAAGCTCGGCATCCTCGTCGACGCCGACGACGAGGGCTACCTGCTCCAGCTCTTCACCAAGCCGCTCCAGGATCGCCCGACGCTGTTCTTTGAGATCATCTGCCGTCGCGGGAGCCAGAGCTTTGGCAAGGGCAACTTCAAGGCGCTCTTCGAGGCGCTGGAGCTGGAGCAGGAGCGGCGGGGGAATTTGTGATCCGCTGACCGCGATGCCGTCCACGAAATAAGGGCGGGCGCAAACCCCGGCACGCGCATGTCAACGCGCATAGTCCCGCTTCACTTCCGAATGTCATCGCGCTCTTCGAGCCCTGTGAGTCCCTTGGCTCAATCGTGCGGAATCACGGCCAGAAAACCGGATCGCCATCGGCACGAACCAGGTGGCGTCCGCACGCGGTCATCATCGGTGCATCAGAACCCAGATCACCATCGGCGGCACGAAGACCACGACGTAGGTGAACAAGACACCGCCAACCAATCCGATCGCCGCCATCCCAACGCGTCGGAGCACACCCGAAGCGCTTCGCTGCAACGCCCACGCCGTGTAGATGCAGTTCCACGCCAGGCCGATGGAAAAGAACACGTTGCTCGCCGTCGAATTCGGAAACCCGAACTCATCGTGGCCCGGGAACGCCCACACCAGACTCGCCACCACCACGCCCGGCACAAGAGGCCATGCTTCCAGCCAGAACCCACGTTTACGTTTCGGCTTTCCCATCGCCCTTCGTGCACCTCGCTCCCGATGCTCGCCTGCTCTGGGTGGAGTGGTCAACCTGTTGACCACGACCCTCCGCTCTCCATCGCTCTCAGCCTCGCCCCAATTGAAGGTTTTTGGACTCGCCGAGCCTTCAGAGCCCCGTGGTCCAAGCGTGCGAAATCACGGCAACAAGAAACGGATCATCATCGGCACGAACCATGTGCCGGCCGCGCACAGGAATCCGATGACCAGCCCGAACACCGCCAGCTCAAAGCGTCGATATGCGCTCGGCGCGTCACGCTGCAAGGCCCACGCCGTCAGGACGCAACTCCAGAACATGCCGATGATGAGGAACGCATTGCTGGCGGCCCCGCTGGGCCCCAAACCGAAGTCATCGCGTTCCGGGAACGCCCATCCGAGGCCCGCCACCGCCATTCCAAGCAGCGGCGGCCAAGCGTTCGCCCAGAACCCGCGCTGGCGATTCGGTTTGTCCATGCCCCTTCGCGTCCTTCGAGTTCAATCCTTCTCCGCACCTTTGCGTTGAATGGTCCGCTCTTGGCCTTGCCCCGCTCACGCCCCGCCCGGGCCCAGCGTGATCGCGTTTTTTCCCTGGCGTTTGCTCTCCAGCGCGAGCAGGTCCGCGTGGCGCAGCAGTTCTTCCGCGCTCCGCCCGTCCCATGGGAACGTCGACACCCCGCCCGAGATGGTCAGCGTCCCCGGCGCGTCCAGCCCCAATTTCGGGAATCGCTTCTGCCTGATCTGCGCCTGGAACCGGGCCGCGATCTCCTGCACACTCGACGGGTGCTTGCTCCCCGGGTTCCGCGGCCCGCCCGGCTCATAAAACACCACCGCGAACTCGTCGCCGCCGATCCGGCACACGCGGTCGCTCGGCCTGATCACGCTGGTGAGCAGCCTCACCACCTCGATCAGCACCTCGTCGGCCGCCACGTGCCCGTAGCGCTCGTTGAACCGCTTGAAGTCGTCGATGTCGAAGACCAGCACGGTGAGCTGGTGGCGCGCCCTGGCCGATTGCTCGACCGCCGCCGACAAAAACCGCTCGAAATACCGGCGGTTCCACGCGCCGGTGAGCGCGTCGGTGAACGCGGCCCGGCGCAGCTCGCCCTGCTGGCGCGCCAGTTTCAGCCAGCCCGACAGCCACGCGCCCGTCGCGCGCAGGGCCGCGGGATCAATCCGCGTGCCGCTCAGCACGCCGACGATTGAAACTCCGTCACTGATTTCAATCGAACCGGCGGCGTTGGGAAGCGTCACGCCCAGCCCGGAACCGGCCCCCGGCGTCGCTCCCCGGTCGCTCATTCCCCCGCCGACAATCCCCCCGACAACCCCGGTGACGTTCAACGTCGCGTCGCCCGTGCGCGTCCGCGCGAGCTCCAACGCCGGCCCCAGCACGTCGCGCCCCTGCAGCACGGCCCGCACCAGCGCCTCGTCGCCCGCCCCGCCCATCGCGCCCGACACCGGATGCTCCGCCGCGCCCATCGGCACGCTCATCGGTACACCCATCGGTCCGCTCGCCCTCTTGCCGCCCTCGGGCTGGTGCGCAAGCCCGGCGTCGATCTCCGTGTCGAGCGCCGCGTCCCCGACGCCGACCGCGCCCGGGCCGCCCGCGTCCGATCTGCTCGAGCTCGGGCCGCTCGCGCTCAGAGCATCGGAGCGCCCACGCGGGGCCACGCTTGTCGCGCCGTGATCCGCGACCCCCAGGATGGCGAGCTTTGCGGCTGCCGCGTCGCATCGGGGAGAGATCACGCCGTCGTACGGCACGCCGCTCATCCCCGGCTCGGCCACGCGCAGCACGCGCACGAGCGGTTGGATCCGGCGCAGGCCTCGTACAAACTCCTCCGCCTCGGTCATCCCCGCGCCGCTCGCGCCCTTCGCAGGGCTTGCGCGCAGCGCCGGGTCGGCGTCGGGGCCGACGATCACCACCGCGTCGCGCGGCGAATCACGATCGATGGGCGACGAGAGCTCCCCGATGGCGTCGAAGGTGTTTGCGACGCGGGTGACTTCGAGGTCCGCGTCGGCGCGCAAGACGCTCTCGAGCCCGGTGCGCCCGACGAGGATCACGCGCCGTCCGCTGGCGGTGGACAGGTCGATCGCGCGTCGATGGCGCGCGTGCGGGTCGCCGGGTTGTGAGCGCGGAGCGCCGGTCACGGATTCTCCCCACCGCGTCGTGCGTCCGCACGCCGCGCCTCCCATTGTCCACTTATTCAGTACGAAATGCACGCCCCGGCGGATCGGGATCGAGCAACATCGCGAGTTCTTCACCGGTGAGCATTCCCCCCATGCCGCCGGTGGGGTTCGGGATATCCCCCGGACGTGGGTTCTCGGACTCTTCCGGGCCCGGGGGCAAGGTTCCTTCGCCGGCGAGACGGAGCGAGGGGCGGCCCTTGCCGAGGAACGCCTCGGTGACATCGTCTGCCTGCTTGGCCACGCCGGGCGACATCGGGCCGAGCCGCGCCGCGGGGGCGTTGCTCGGAACGGCATCTGGGGCGCGCGCCGGATGGTCGCCCGCGTCATCGTTCGAAGGATGCCCTGGCTTGTCGCCGGGATTCTGGTTCGAGCTCGCCCGCGCGCCGGGGCTTCCAAGGCCTCGTTCGATGAGGGACTCGCCCGCGCCGGGCCTGACGACGATTCCGGGGATCGCGCTCCAGCGCGCGAGGTCCGAAGTGTCGGCCGCCCGCAAGCGCCGCGACGCTTCGTCGAACCACCAGCAGACGACGCGCGCGTCGAGTCGGGGCGTGTACTCACTCGCGGCCGAATATGCCGCGGAAAGATGCTCGAGGTTGGTCGGTTCGGTCACGATGAGGACGATGATGCGCGGACGGTTCGCGGGGATTTCATCCTCGGGCCGCCCGATGTGGCCAACGAATCCCTCGCGCGCCAGCGCGCACAACTCGCCCACGGCCTCATGCGCACTGGCGGCGTGCGCGATGTGGAACCCTCGCTTTTCCAAGACGCCCACCAGCTCCTCGGGCGCGTGCCGCCCCCGGGGCGTCCAGATGACACAACGATCGATCGGCTCCGCCGAACGCGTCTGCATGACAGAATCCTACCGCGCCGGGGGGCGGACGGGTAGACTGCGTCGGCAGGCCACATGGAGAGCCCGGTGCGAGCAGCCCACGACGGCCAACCCCGCCGACGCACACGCCGAGTCATCGCGGCCGTGTTTTTTATCGCGGCCATCCTGTGCGTGGTTCTCTCCGTCAGTTTCGTCGGTCCGGCGAACACGGCCCAGTACCTCAGACCCCCCAAGGGCCTCGTGGCCATTCGGTCGCATGAGCTTGTTGTCCGCAACACCGTGCTCTTCATCAGTTCGCAAGAGCGCTTTGCCACAATCGCGGCCAACCAGAGCGAACCCATCTCTCTCATGAATGTTCGAGATTGGACGATTCCCACGCTGACCTTTCGGTGGCCTCGCGGCCGCATCGACCGGTCGCTGCGCGATCAAGTGCCTCGCCCGTGGGTGTTCACACTTCCTCTGCTTCCCATGTCCTTGGGCCTCGTGCTCGCGGGGATTCTCACGCTGTGGGTTCGGCGTCAACGCCCCGGCCACTGCCCCTGCGGCTACTCGCTCGCCGGGCTCGCGCACGCGAACAATCTCGTCACGTGCCCCGAATGCGGCGCGACCCACACGCCTCTCGCTTCCTCGCCGAGCCAACCCGACCCCACCACGCACCATGCCTGAGCGGCGATCAAATCACCGAAGAGTCGCCCGGTGCCGATGGGCGTGGGTGTGGCTCACCGTTGGATTCCTGGGAACCTGCCTCGGTATTTCGTCCTCAGTCGACCCAGCTTCGACCAGCAATTTCATCGAAGTGAATCTGGGCACAAATGCTGTTTGGCTACTCAACGGGCGCGTACTTATCGCCGACGACTGGGTTACCGCACTTGAACTAAGAGCGCTCGGCACCCCGTTCGTCTGGTCGAGAACCGGCTGGTGGTTGCCCGATCACGCGCACGGCATCGCTATCCGTCGTACTTGGGAAAGCCCGCTCCTTCCGCCGCAGTACGACCCGCCTTGTGGTCACATCTTCATTATCCCTGTTCTCCCATTGACTTTGCTCGCTCTCGCCTGCGGCGGCATTCTCCTCTCAAAATCCTCCCGCCCTCTCCCCGCCCAATGCTCCTGCGGGTACTCCCTGGCCGGGCTCGCGCCGGCGAACAATCTCATCACCTGCCCCGAATGCGGCACGCCTCACGCGCCCATATCTTCCGCATCAGCACCGATCCAACCCGATCACGCCACACACGATGGATAAGCGAGCAACAAATCACCGAAGAGTCGTCCGGCGCCGATGGGCGTGGGTGTGGATCGCGATGTTTGTCGCAAGCATCATCACGATTGTGGCCACCACTCGCGCGTCATCTCCGGGCGGGGAGTATTCGGTTCTTGGTCCGTTTGCGCCCAATTGCGACCTCACCTTTGGTGACGGAGGCCTCGTTGTTCGCAATGGACGGGTCCTCATTGCTCGCTGCATGCACGACCTGCGCGATTCGATTCTTAACCTCTCCTCGTCCCCGATCGATGACATGTGCGGATGGAGCCTCCCTCAGTTTGCATGGACCGATCCTTGGGCGCAGGTGAATGCGGACGGCACCGTTGTCCCGCTTCGCTCTTGGTTGTTGACGATTCCGATGCTCCCCTTGAGTGCGACATTCCTCGGGATTGGGCTCTGCATCCTCTGGCGGAACCGCTCAATCCACGGCCGCTGCTCCTGCGGCTACGCCCTCGCCGGGCTCGCGCCCGCGAACAATCTCATCATGTGCCCTGAATGCGGCACGACCCACGTCCAGGTCAACAAGCCCACGCCGTGCTGAAGTCACCCAGCCGACCGTCGGCCCGCTCAAACGATCAATCTCCCGTCGCCCCGCTCACTTCTCGATGCGGTACCGCGTCCGCTCCTTGCGCACGCGCTCGATCTCCTTCGACGACGTCTCCCGGGCACCGCTCGCGAACTTCGATACCTCCTTGAGCATCGCCTCCACCTCGTCCTCTCCCTCACCCGCGCCCTTGTCTTCCTCCCACAGCGCGACCTTCGCCAGCTTCTTCTCCGCCGACTGAAGCGCCGACCGCTTGGTCCTGAAGCTCTTCACCGCGGACTCGAGCTCGCCCGCCGCCCTCGAGACCGAATTCCACAGCCCCAGGCATTCGTCCGACTTGTTCTTCCATTCCAGCTGCGACTCGGGCGTCAGCGTGCCGGAGCTCTCCCGGTAGCGAACCGTCAGCGTCGATGGGTCCGCGTCCGCCGCACGCCCCGCCTCGCTCTTGATGAACTTGGCCTGCTCCAGAATCAGCTTGTCCGTCTCACGCAGCGATTCCAGCGCGCGGTCATAAGCCTTCCGCTCGCGTGTGATCTTGGTCGCCGCGGCCTTCATGAATCGCGTGCCGTCCTTGCCCGAGGCGCCCTTGTCGCCCGCGAGGTCGCTCCACTGACGCAGCTCGCCCGGCGCTCGCGTCGCGACGCCAAACTCCACCGCCTGCGTCGCGTCGAGCGCGACCACCGAGTTCTCATCGTCGATGCACCTGGCCTCAACATCCTTGGCGTCGGGCTTCTCTCCGGTGATCTTCGGCTTCTCACCAATCGCTCGCTGCACCCACACCTGGGCCTTCATGTCCACCATCGCCTTGAAGAGCGCCGACGGCATGCCGTGCGCCTCCGCCAGAGCCCCCAGCCGCGTCGCCAGCGCCGCGATCAGCTTGCGATCCACCTCCGCCGAGCCCGTGTCGGGGTTGACCCGGAACGCCACCGCCGCTCCCATCCGCCCGCTCGGAAGAACCCACACCGCGTCGCACTCCACCAGCGGCCACATCGCGGCGCTATAGGCCTCCTCCACCACCGCGTGAACCTTCACGCCCTCGGGCTTGTCGTGGATGACGCGCGCGATCGCCAAGCCGTCGGCCACGACGCCCCCGGGCGTCTCGAAGTACAGGAGCACGTGCCCGATCTTGTTGTCCGCCGCGTGACGCAGGGCGTCACGGACGCCCGGCGCGGTGACCTCGTCGCCGATCGTGCCTTTGAGCGGCACCGCGAGGTACGAGTCCTTGGGCCAATCGGGATCGCCATCATGCGTTGCCCCGACCCCGACCCCCGCGCGCGTCCATGCACATGTCGCGCCGCACAAGACATACGCCGCCACGCTTGCCAGCCAACGCATCGCCCACCTCACTCGAACGCGGATCGAATCTGCGACCAGACGTGGCGCGAGTATACCAACATCGCGGTTCGCTCCAATGCAATATCAACCCCCCCGTTCGGGGGAGGTCGCGTGGCGCGGCGGCATCTTCCGATTTCGGGACGACCCGCGCGTCTCTCACGAGCGACTCGCGCCCGCTCCGGCCGCCGCGCAAGCGAAGCACACCGCTGCCGCCAACGCAAACACTCCTGGCGGTGGAAACATGAACACGGCGGAGAGCCCCAGCAGCACGGCGGAGAACACCATATTCACCACCGCCAGGGCGCGCAATCGCCCGTGCGCGATCACCGCAGGAAGCGCGACGAGATTGACCGCCGCCACGAAGTACAACAGCGCCGAGTAGCTGGTGCTGAGAAGATGGTTCAGCTTCGTCCAGTCGGAGCGGATCGGTCCGATGTCCACTGCCACCGCTGTCATCGCGCGCCGGGCCTCGACTTCCAGCGGCGCGGTGGGTTCACTGAAGAGCCCGATGAACATCGGGATCGTGTGCACGCTGCTGAACAGAATCAGCACGACGCAGCCGGCGATGAAGGATCGCCTTCCGCGTAGAGCCGCCGCTGGTGAGTTGCCCGCCACCATTCTCCTCCAGTCGAGCCCGGCGGCCGTGCGCGCCGCGATCGCTCGGAGGGCAGAATACCGAGATTCGCGATCAGGCTCGGCCCGCCGCTCGCGCGTACATCTCGACATAGCGCGAGAGCACGCTCGCCTCATCAAGCCACGAAAAGATGTGCGACCGGGCGGCGACGCTCATCGCGTGGCGCTTCGCTTGATCCGAGAGGAGCATCGCGATCGCGTCCGCGAACGCGCCGGCGCCTGGCTCGGTGACGATCGCGCCGCCGGAGGACTCGAGCTCCGGCCAGATGTCAACGCCGCGCGTCGTCACCACCGGCGTGCCGCACGCCATCGCCTCGGCCAGCACCAGCCCGAAGTTCTCCTGGCTGGTCGGGAGCGCGAACACGCCGGCGGCCTGGTACAGCGACAGCTTCAACGCGCCCGTCACCAAGCCCGGAAACTCCACGCGATCATCAACTTTCAGCGACCGCGCCTTGTCGCGCAGCGACGCGACATACGACTCATCGCCCGGGCCCGCGAGCACGATCGTCGCCGCGATGCCTCGATCGCGGAGCATGGCGGCCGCGTCGATCAGGATGTCGGGGCGCTTCTTGGGATGGAGACGCGAGAGAAAGAGGACGATCGGCGAATCGGTTGCTGCGCGGCGCGCCCGCTCGTGCCGCCACAGGTCAGGCCCGGGCAGGGTCCGATACGCCGAGAGATCGACCAACGGCGGGATCACCACGCCCAGCGCCCGCGGGAACCAGGCGCCGGACTGGTCGAGTTCCGCCTGCGCGGTGCAGTGAACCGCGGCCGCGTTGGCGAAGAACCTCGCGCCCGCCAGCGCGTGGAATATGCGTTTCTTCAGGCGTGCTTGGTTCATGCACCAGTCGTCGAGCATGCCGTGGGGCGAGGCGATGTAGGGCTTGCCGAGGCGGCGGCACTGGGCCGCGAGCTGGATGTTCATCGGCATCCACGCGCCGTGGAAATGCGCGACGTCGCACCACTCGATGAGCGGGAGCACCCCGGCGATCGCGCCCGCCGACAGCACGTCCATCGGGAGCGACGGCGGGCTCATCTCGACGTATCGCGGCGCGCGCGAGCGTCCCGGCGCTTGGGGCGTTAGCGTCGTCGGAGTTGGAGCCGCGGGTCTGTCGTGCTCCGTCGCGTTCTTCCATTCGCTGGGCGCGTCGGACACGTCGGGCGACACGACGGCGACCTCGTGCTCGCGCGACAGCGCCTGGGCCAGGTCGATCACGAAACGCACCACGCCGCCCTTGGCGAGCCTGAGATTTCGGTGGATATGGAGAATGCGGAGAGGTTGCATCGTCGTGGCGGCCTCGGGTGCGCCGCGTTCCAAGCGTAGAAGCTCATTCGACGGCGGCGCGGTGAACTCGATTTGGGGGGGGTCCCGCCTACGCGCCGCCGCAGGACTCGCAGGGGGCGCCGGCGTTGGCGCGGACGCGCCCGCAGTAGGAGCATGTGATCTGCCCGCCGGGCTTGGGTGCCTTCGGGTTGGGCGCGCCGCGGGATGGAGAGCCGGGCGCGTCGGGCGTGGCAGGGTTGTTGTTGGTGGTCGCGGGCGCGCGAAGAACATTGCCGAACCACGCGGCGCCGACGACGAAAACCGCGAGGCCCATGAACGCCAGGCCGAAAGCGGTGAAGACCGCGCCGAACGCGCCGTCCGGCGAGCCCGCGCCGAATGCGAAGAACCATCCGCCCGCGAAGAACGAGGCCATGAAGAGCGTGAGGAAGACCCTCGCGATGAATCGGCCCAGCGGGGTGGCGGGGGAGGAGGTCATTGGAGGGATGGTGCCCACGCGCCTTGGAGCCCATCGAAGGAAGTGGCGGAAAAAATCATACGGAGGAAAACCTGAGTTCCGGTCTGGCGTGCGACAGGGCGAGCGGTTCCCAATGAGCGGGGGGCGCGCCGGAACAAGTTTGCTCCCCGAGATTTGGGGCTGCCGGGCCTGCCAAGCCCGTCGGCACAGAGCTGGACGGGATATCGCGGAACGGGCCGCTGGGATTGACACAGCGCCTAGGCGGCATTCTCGCTCGACTTGCCCTTTTCCCAGAAGCCCAGGAAGAAGATGACCATGATGGCCGCGGCGGCGATGGCGGGATAGGTCCAGACCATCTTCCAATCGACGGCCCCGGTGGCCTTGTCGGTGTAGTTGGTGACAAGCCGCCCGAAGGCCTGCGCGCCAAGGCCGAGGCCCAGGCCCTGCGTGATGAGGACGAGGAAGGTCTGGGCCTGAGCACGAATCTCCTTGGGCGCCTTCTTGTCGACGTAGATGAAGCCGGTGACGAAGAAGAAGTCGTAGCAGATGCCGTGGAGGATGATGCCGGCGAGGATCATCCACTGGGTGCTGCTGGGGGCGGCGGCGGCGAACAGGCCGTAGCGGAGCGTCCAGGCGAACATGCCGACGAGCAGCATCCACTTGACGCCCAGGCGGGCGAAGAAGGCGGGCATGAGGAGCATGAAGACGATCTCGGACATCTGGCCGAACGTCATCGTGACGGGTACGTTCTTGATGCCCGAGGCGCCGGCGAAGGTGGCCGCGAAGCTGTAGTAGCCGGCCAGCGGGGCGCAGATGAGCAGCGAGCACAACGCAAACACCGCGAAGCTCGGGCTCTTGAGGAGCGAGAGCGCGTCGGCGCCGAGTAATTCAGAAACTCGCACGGCCTTGCCCGCGGCGGGCGGCGGCGTGTGCGGGAGCGCGAACGAGAACAGCCCGAGCACCACGGCCGAACCGCCCGCGATGTAGAAGAAGAGCGGCGAGGACGCCCGCGCGGCCTCGGTGGCCTTGGCCGCGGCGGCGATGGCGCCCTCGGACTGATCCGCCGCGACGCTCGCGGGGACCAGGTACTGCACGGCGTAGCCCACGGCGAAACCGGCGACGATCCAGCCGATCGTGCCCAGCACGCGGATGACCGGGAACTCTTTCTCGGGGTGCTTGATGTGCGCGAAGGCGATCGAGTTGGTCAGGCCCAGCGTGGGCATGTAGCACAGCATGTGGACGAGCAACGCGGCCAGGTAGGGCAGGTGGTGCGTGTTGAGGAAAGGCTTTTCCGCGCCCTCGGCCAGCGGGTGGGCCGCGGCGGCGTCGACGGACATCTTTGCCAGGGCCGGGGCGGCGGCGAGGGCCAGCCCGCCCAGGATGTGGAGCAGGCCGAGCACCTTCTGCGACGCGAAGAAGCGGTCGGCGATCATGCCCAGGAAGAGCGAGGAGAGGATGGCGGCGATCGGGCCGACGGTATAGGCGTGGCCGATGGAATCACCGAGTCCCACCGCGCCCATGTAGGGGCCCATCGTGACGTACCACGCGCCCCAGACAAAGAACTGCAGGAACATCATGGTGGCCAGGCGAAGGAAGGGAGACTTGGGTTCGAGGGCTGCCTGAGGGAAGGTGTCGGAGGTCGTCATGGTTTTTCTCGCGTGCGCGATGGGCCGAGCGGCGATGGGGCGCGGCGGCGCGTGAGGGGGCGTGCGGGCGGCGGTGGGAACGTGCCGCGGCGCACAGATGGAAACCGTCGCACCAGCATACACGTCCCGCGGGCGCTCGTGTATGCTCGCGCCGCCGAGAAATCGGCGCCGGGAGATCAACCATGAACATGCTCGGAATGACGCGGGGACGGGCGATGCGGACGGCTGCGGGATTGGCGTGCGTCGCGGGGCTGATGTCGTGGGGTACGCTCGCGGCGGCGCGTGAGTTCCAACTCGGAGCCGCACAAGGCCCCATCTGCGCGGGCATCACCTTCGGAGCAACCGCCGGCGCTACCGCGGCCGCGCCCTCGACATCGAGCGTTCCGGCGGCGGCCCAGCCCTCGGCCCAGGCATCCTCGTCCGAAACCCCCGCCCAGCGCGACGCGCGCATGAAGTGGTTCCGCGAGGCACGCTTTGGCATGTTCATCCACTGGGGGCTTTATTCCGTCCCCGCCGGCGAGTGGAAGGGCAAGGAGGTCGGCGGGATCGGCGAATGGATCATGAACTCGGCGCAGATCCCGGTGGCCGAGTATGAGCCGCTGGCCAAGCAGTTCAACCCCGTGAAGTTCAACGCCAAGGAATGGGTATCAACCGCCAAGGGCGCGGGGATGAAATACATCGTCATCACCAGCAAGCACCACGACGGCTTCTGCCTGTGGGATTCCAAGCTCACCGACTACGACGTGATGGACGCGTCGCCCTTCAAGCGCGACATCCTGCGCGAGCTCTACGACGAGTGCCAGAAGCAGGGGCTCACGATGTGCTTCTATCACTCGATCATGGACTGGCACCACCCGGACTATCTGCCGCGTCGTGCGTGGGACCCGCGCCCGGACGTGAAGGCCGATTTTCCGAGGTATGTGGAGCATCTGCGCGGGCAGGTGGCGGAGCTGCTGACGAACTTCCCCAAGACGGGGATTCTGTGGTTCGACGGCGAGTGGGAGAACACCTGGACGCACGAGCAGGGCCAGCCGCTCTATGACCTGTGCCGGAAGCTGGCGCCGGGCGTGATCGTGAACAACCGCGTGGACAAGGGGCGCGGCGGGATGGCGGGCATGAGCGACGCGGGCTTCGCCGGCGACTACGGCACGCCCGAACAGGAGATTCCGGCGACGGGAATGCCCGGCGTGGACTGGGAATCCTGCATGACGATGAACGACACGTGGGGCTTCAAGAAGAACGACCACAACTGGAAATCCGCCACGACGCTCGTCCGCATGTTGATCGAGACCTCGAGCAAGGGCGGGAACTTCCTGCTCAATGTCGGGCCGACCAGCGAGGGCCTGATCCCGCCGGAATCGGTCGAGCGTTTGGCGGAGGTCGGCACGTGGATCGACGTGAACGCCGAGGCGATCTACGGCACGCACGCCGGGCCGTTCAAGAAACTCCCCTGGGGTCGCGCGACGGCCAAGACGGAAGGCAAGAACACGACGCTCTACCTCTGTGTCTACGACTGGCCGAGCGACGGCGTGCTGCGCGTGCCGGGCCTGACGAACAACGCGGTGTCGGCGACCATCCTGGGCGGCGGCGAGACGATGGCCCGTCGTGACGGCGACGACATCGCGATCAAGGTCGGCAACTCGCCCCGCAACCCGCACGCGACGGTGGTGAAGCTGGTGATCGAGGGAGAGCCGCAGGTGTTCGAGAGGCCCGTGAAAATGGGCGGCGACGGCGTGCTCTCGGCGATGGCGGTCGATGCCGAGGTCGTTGGCCAGACCGCCCGCTTCGAGGGCGAGCCCAAAAACGCCATCGGCTGGTGGACGGACGCCAAGGACTCGGTGAAGTGGAACGTCGAGGTCGCCAAGGACGGCAAGTACGCCATCGAGGTGGAGAGCGCCTGCGCACCGGGCAACGGCGGAACGTACCGCGTCGAGTTTGTGCGCGACGGCAAGGCCGAGGCAATGCTGGAAGCCGGCGTGAAACAGACCACGGGCTGGACGGAGTTCGCGCGCCAGATCGTCGGGAGTGTCGGCCTCCGCGCCGGGCGGTACGAGCTGCGCGTCACGCCCGTCAAGATGGACGCGGCCCTGATGAACCTGCGGCGGGTCACGGTGCGGCCGAATCCGTGAGAAGAAGTCACGAAAGCACGATGTCAGAGATGCCGTGAGCCGAGAGTCGTGAGTCGTGAGTGGTGGAAGCAGTTTCTAGGCGTGTCCGGCCGGACGGCTCTCCCTCCTCCCCGTGCGCCCTGTTTTTCCTCGGTGGGTGATCTGATTGAATGCGCCGGTCCCGACGGCGGGTTCCCAAGGAGTTGACCGATGAGCGAGAGATCAAGCGTGCTGGCCGACGCGATCGAGGCGTCGCGGATGGCGACCGAGCTGTTCTTCGCGGGCTTTGACGACTCGAATCGGACGAGTCAGGCGCCGGGGCTGCCCAATCACTTCGCGTGGACGCTCGGGCACCTGGCGTTTGTCATGCACCGCGCCGCGGAGCGCTTCGACGCCGGGGCGTTGCCCGAGTCTGACTTTGTGCCCGAGACTCGCGGCGACGCGGCACGCTTCGGCATCGAGGGCGTGGCGAAGGATTCGGTGCCGGTCGCGGACGCGGCCGCGTACCCAGGCGACGCGCGCTCCCGCGAAATCTTTGCCAAAGCCGCCACGCGCCTGATCGCGGCCGTGCGCAGCGCGAGCGACGAGAAGCTCGCGAGCACGACCAAGTGGGGGGTGCGTGAGATGCCGCTCTCGGCCCTGGCAGCACGCATGGGATTTCACAACGGATTCCACGCCGGCCAGCTCGCGTCGCTCCGAAAAGCCCTGGGAATGAAGGGCGTGCTGTAGGGCGGCGCAACGGGAAAGAAGTGGCGAAGTGGCGAAGTCAAGAACTATGCCGCGGAACCGCGTTCATCCACTCGGAGAGTCCTTGGCGATTTCTTCATTTGGCAATTTGGCGCTTTGGCAATTTGGCGATTTGTTCCGGTCTCGCTGTCTCGCTGCCCGATACCTCTCCCCAAAAACAACGAGGGCGTCCGACGATCGGACGCCCCCGCGAGTTTCAAGCGTGAAACATCGGACGCGGCTCACCGCGTCGGTGGATTAGCGGCGACGACGCCCGGCGAAGATGCCGCCGAGGGCAAGCAGGGCCGCGGCGCCCGGGGCGGGGACCACGTCACCCTCGAGCGTGAAGAGCATGTCGGCCTCGGGCTGGCCGCCGAGCGAGCCGGCGTCGTACCAGTCGCTGCCAAAGCCGAAGCTGCCGCCGACGTTGCGGACGGCCGAGCCGGCGCCGTTGGTGGCGACGCCGGACAGGAGGTGGAACTCCTGGCCGTAGCTGCCGAAGGCGAGGGTGGGGGTGAGGCCGACCCAGAAGTCGCCGTTGATGCCCTGGAGGGCGCCGACGCCCGAGGTGTCGGCGACAAGAGCCCAGGCGCCGCTCAGGTTGACGAGGGTGGCGGAGACGGAGCCGAGGTTGCCGACCAGGTCAGCGCCGGTCGGGGACGAGCCGGACTTGGTGTAGAGGCTGAGCTGCGCGCTGATGTTGCCCGCGGGCCAGATTCCGATGCCCTGGGTGTAATAGGTGGTGACGCGGTTGACGTTCCACGTCTGGCCGCCGGTCGAGAAGTCATCGACCATGCCGGCGGAGTACGTGGCGAAGTCGGGGAAGTCCTGATCGACGACGCCGTTGAAGTTCGTGGTGTTCTGGTTCCAGAGCACCGCGCGGGCCACGCCGATCGACGCCGAGCCGGCGCCGGAGTTGCC
Organism: Phycisphaerae bacterium; assembly: GCA_016793195.1. Classification (GTDB taxonomy): domain Bacteria; phylum Planctomycetota; class Phycisphaerae; order Phycisphaerales; family UBA1924; genus JABWBC01. The sequence continues at coordinate 29,468 of JAEUJA010000218.1, read as the reverse complement.
CGACTGGATGGGACCCGCGACGGCGGCGCCGGCGCACGCGAGGACGGCAAGGGCAGCAACAATCTTCATTTCATCTCTCCGAAATCAAGGCCAGCCCGCGGACGCGGCGCGCTCGCAAACACAAGCGAAACGGACGCAACGCCCCTGGAAACCGGGCAACATGGGTACTGACGGGAATCTACACCGGGCGGACGCGATTGCCGCACGAGATGCACAGAGTCACGCGCCCGCACGCGCGATAACGATGTCGACGGCGGCAAAGTCACTACAACGCGAACACGCGTGCGCACCGGTGCGAGCGATAAGCGAGCGCGCAAAGGCACGAAGCGCCGAGCAAGCCGCGGCCGTCACACCCCGACCAGGACCACGAGCAGGCGTGCCGCGGATTCGGCGATCACGCGCGATCCCGCGGCCAGACCCGCCGGAACCAGGCACGTGGAGCCCAGAATGAGCGAGGTCACGCCGCTCTGCGATTCGAGGCGGGCCGAGCCCGAGAGCGTGATGATCACGACCGGGCGAGATCCCCTGCCCGAGCCCGACCCCGCGATCGCGTGCGACTCGCCCGCGCCCAGCGAAAGCTCGTTGATCGTGTAGAACTCGGTGGTGACCAGCGTGGCGAACGACCGGCCCGCGCCGAGCCTCGCCGCCGCCGGTGCGGCAGAGAAATCCGAGCATTCCAGCGCGGGCTCGGTGTGCAGCTCGCGCCCCGTGCGTCCCCAGTCGTAGAGGCGGAACGTCGTGTCGCTGGGCGTTTGTACCTCGGCGACGAGCACGCCAGCGCCGAGGGCGTGGACCGTGCCGCTGGGCAGGTTGTGACACTCGCCGGGAATCGCGGGGAGCGAGATCATGTCCTGTACGATGTCGGGAGAATTGGCGCGGGCGTGGGCCGCGAACTCTTCGCGCGAGACGCCCGGCCTGATGCCCTTGTAGATCACGGCGCCGGGCTCGGCGTGGAGGATGTACCAGCTCTCGGTCTTGAGGTGCGCGGCCGCGTGCGTGCGGGCGTACGCCGGGCTCGGATGAACTTGCACACTGAGGTTCTCGCGCGCATCGAGAAACTTCACCAGCAGCGGGAAGCAGCCCGATGGTGTCGGGGGCGTCGCGCCGAGCAGATCGGACTTCCAGAGCGTGACGGCGTCATTCAGCGAGCGTCCCTGGAGCGGGCCGTTGGCGATGATCGAGCGTGCCGCGCCGCCGCCCGCGCCGCCGGAGGAGGTGGAGGCAAGGTCGGCCAGTTCCCACGATTCGCCGATGTTCTCGCGCGCCGGGATGGGCTTGCGCAGGTGCTCCAGGGCGCGCCCGCCCCAGACCTTGGCGAAGAAGAGCGGCTCAAAGAGAAGGGGATAGGTGGGCATGGAGGAAGAATAGCGGAGCCGCCACCGACGTCGGCTCTGCCACATTGACGGCACAGCCGAGTATTCGTCATGAGAGATACGAAGCGACAACGCCGACGGTCGTGACCGACCAAACGGCGATCGACTTCCAGTGCTCGCGAGACCAATCAGAGTCGCTGACGCACAACGCGAGGAAGGCAGTTGCCAGCAGCAAAGCGGCGATGGCCGTTGTGATCCACGCGTTGAGGCCGAGCGGGAAGAGGTAGCCATTATCGATGGCCTTCACCAACAGCGAGGTCGAGACACTCAGATAGCAGACGAAGAGTCGGTTGTCGAACTTCGGTGGCTGTGAGGTTCGGTTCATGACCCTGCCCCGGGCCGGACGGCACGGAGAATCGCTACTTCGCCGTCACCATGCCGCTGATGCGGGCCTCGAAGGCCAGCTGGCCCCGGACCACGCCCTGGATGTCGGAGGTGAACTGTCGCCGCCCGACTTTCACCTCGTGGCAGAGGAGGTACAGATCCTCGCCCGGGTGCACCGCGGCCCGAAACGCGGCGTCCTCGATGCGCAGGAACGCCACCAGCGTCGGCCCGCACTTGCGGGCCATGAACTCGTAGCACGCCAGCTGGGCCCCCGCCTCGATCATCATCACGCCGGGGAACGTCGGATGGCCGGGGAAGTGCCCGGGCACCCAGAACTCGTCGTGGCGGACGTGCTTGATCGCGACGGCCCGCAGGTGTTCGGGGTGTTCCCAGATGACCGCGTCGAGCAGCGACATCTGCCCGCGGTGCGGAAGAAACGACTCGATTTCGGCCTTCGAGCGCAGGCGCGCGGAGAGGTCGATGGCGGAGAGGTCAAACAGAAGCCCGTGCCGCGCGGGCGGGGCCTCAGCTCTGCTTTCCTGCATCGCGGATCTCCAGGATCTTGGCGCGAATATCCTGGGCGGCGTTCTTGATGTCCTGCATGATCTGGCGGACCCGCGTGCCCGCGGCCTTGTTGCCGCCCTCGGCCTTGGCAATGTCCCCCTCGACATCGGCGATCAGCCGCTTGAGTTGCTCGAACGCTTCCATAGGTGACCTCCGTACGCCGGCGACCGGGTGGACCCCTCCCGGCGAACGGGCAAGCGTATGCCCCCCGCGTGGACGGGTCAGAATGAGGTTCTACCGCGTCGCCCGGGCCCGGACCTGGCGTTCCAAGGTGTCCACCACCTGCCCGAACGTCATTGCGGACGTATCGATGCGAATCGCGTCCGATGGGGCGCGGAGCGGGCCGTCCGAGCGGGTCGAGTCCGACTGATCCCGGGCGATGATCTCTTTGAGAAGCTCGGCCTCATCCGCGAAGCGTCCCGCGGCGCGGAGCTGGTCGGCCCGGCGCGACGCACGCACCTCAGGCGAGGCATCCAAATAGAACTTCACCGCCGCGTCCGGGAAGACCACGGTGCCCTGGTCGCGGCCTTCGGTGACCAGGCGCGGGTGCTCCTGGGCGATGAGGCGCTGCTCGCCGACCATGAGTCGGCGCAGCTCGGCGATGCCGGCGATGGGAGAAACGATCGCGGTCACGTCGGCGTCGCGGAGGCGCGAGGCGATGGAGCGATCCCAGGCCATGATGGTGGGGGGGTCGGTCTTCCAGTCGAAGTGGAGGTCGGCGCTGTGCACCTGGGCGACGATCGCGTCGACGTCGTTGGGGTCGATCTGATGGTCGATGACGATGGCGGCGGCGGCGCGGTACATGGCGCCGGTATCCAGGAAATCCAGGCCCAGATGCTTGGCGAGGGTTCGCGCGACGGACGACTTGCCCGTGCCCGCCGGGCCGTCGATCGTGATGATGATGGGCCGTGAGTGCGGGAGCACGATGGGATTCTTGGGGGGCAGATCGATCTTGGCGGGCGCGGGCTTGGTCGGGGCGGGGGCGGGTGTGGCGTTCACGGCGATGCTCCGTGGCGTGCGGCGTGCGGCCCGGCGTCGGCCATCTCGGCGCTCAGGCCGTTTCCTCGGCGTCGTCCCCGTCGTCTTCGCCGAGTTCGGCCTCGAGGTCGGCGAGCTCCTCGTCGCTCGGGCCGACCTCGTCGAGCTTCATGGCCGCCAGGAGCGCGTCGCGGGACTGGGCCACGCCCAGTGTAACGTCTCCGGTCCCCCGGTAGTCGATCGAAAGGGCCGCGTCATAGCCGACCGAGAGCACCGCCTGGACCATCAGATTCAGGTCATAGGCGGTGTGGACCGGCGGCGTGCCGTCCTTGAACGACACGGTCGACGCGCACACGCACGAGGCGTAGGGCGTGATCCGCCGCAGGTACGCCGTCGGGTCCTTGGTGGCGGCGGCGGCCTGGAAATCCGGGAAGGTGCCGACGCGGAACCCGCCGACCTTCTTGATGAGATCGGTGACGCGTTCGGGCGTGCTGGTCAGCCCCGCGTGCGGCGAGATCAGCAGCGAAATGTCCATCTTCTCCGCGGGCTCCGAGACGCTGCGGAGCTTCTTGGCCGCGGCTTCGAGCTCCGCGGGCCAATCGGCGGCCTTGACCTTGACCGCGGCGGCGTTGCAGCCCAGCACATGGGCCGCCTGCACCACGCGCTTCATCCGCCCAACCGCCGCGTCCGCGAGCGTGGGATCGGCGAAGGCCTGCGGCTCGGGCTCGTAGATGAGAAGCACGGCGCACCCGGACTTGTCCGCCCGCTCGCGCAGCTGCTCGAGCTGCTGCCGATCAAACCCCGCCAGCAGGTTCGTGGGCAGCGAGAGACCCGCCATCCCAAGCGTTTCCTTCGCGAAGACCGGAAGGTCGTAGATCGTGAGGGGGCGTGTGCGGCCCTTGGGGGCGCTGGTGAGCCAGGGGGCGGCGCAGGCGGCGTTGAGGGTCAGGAGCATGGTCGGGCGGACTGTAGCGGGGGAGGGTTCCCCATGCCAGTTGCGCCGCGATCGCACGAAACATCGATGGCGCCTGGTTTCTCGCCGAGCCGACGCCGCCGGGAGACGTTCCGGCCCACGCACCCTAGCATGGGACGGATGGCGCGCGGGTTCGGCGGCCGCGGTGGTGGCCGGGCCCGCGCCGGAACGGAAGGTCGTTATGGGCAGCCCAGCGGATCGGGTGTATTCGGACTCGCACGAGTGGCACAAACTTGAGGGCGACACGCTGACGCTCGGCCTGACGCAGTTTGCCGTCAATGCCCTCACCGACGTCACCTACGTCGAGATGAAAAAGGCAGGCACCAAGTTCTCCGCCGGCGAGATCGTCGGCGAGGTCGAGAGCGTGAAGACCACCAGCGACGTGTACTGCGCCGCCGGCGGCGAAATCGTCGAGGTCAACAAGGCGCTGGCCGACGACCCCTCGCTCCTCAACAGCGATCCCTACGGCAAGGGCTGGCTGGTCAAGATCAAGGTGGGCGACAAGTCGAAGCTCGGCTCGCTGATGGACTCGGCCAAGTACGACGCGGCCCATCCGGCGTGATGAGGCACGGGGCGCCAGTCGCCGCGCACGAGGAGGAAGCGGCTCTCGGCTTCACCAGTCCGCCCCGTCTTTGCTTTGGCCATTTGGCAGCTTTGCGATTTGGCCAGGTGCGGGCGCTTCGCCCGCCGCATTGAACCGCGTTCTGGAGCGTTGAACTTCCGATGCTGCGCTGCGTTCAGGTTCACAAGTCGTATCGAACCGGCGGGCGCGAGGTGCCCGCCCTCCGCGGCGTGGACCTGTCCATCGATGCCCCCGGCTTCTACGCCATCATGGGCGCCAGCGGGAGCGGAAAATCAACCCTGCTCCACCTGCTCGCGACGCTCGACCGACCCGACTCCGGCGAGATCTGGCTGGGCGACCGCGCCCTGCACGCCCTCGACGAACGCGACGCGACCCAGTTCCGCCGCCGCGGCATCGGCATCGTGTTTCAGCAATTCAACCTGATCCCCACGCTCTCCGCGCGCGAGAACATCGAACTCCCCGGCCTGCTCGCGGGCGAAGACGCGGGCGCCATGTCGGCACGCAGCGCCGAATTGCTCGGGCGTCTCGGCATCGCGCCGCGAGCCTCGCACCGCCCCGACGCGCTCTCGGGCGGCGAGCAGCAACGCGTCGCCATCGCCCGCGCCCTGCTTTTCTCGCCCTCGCTCGTCCTCGCCGACGAGCCCACGGGCAATCTCGACTCGGCCAGCAGCGAGCAGCTGTGGACGCTGCTCAGAGAACTGGCCAAAGAACGCGCGATCACGGTCCTCATGGTGACGCACGAACCCGCGGCGGCGTCTCACTGCCGGCGCGTCTTCGTGCTCAGGGACGGCAAAGTAACAGGAACCATCGAATCGGAGGGGCTCGATGCGGGCGGCGTGGCGGCTCGCTATCAACAGTGTGTCGGCGCGGCCTAGCCGCTCGGCGCTTCTGGTCGCGGTCGTCGCGCTCTGCGCGACCCTCATCACCGCGATCGCCTTCGCCCTTGCTTCGGTGCAGGGCGCCATCGGCTCGCGCCTCGATGCCACCTTTGGAAAGGCCGACCTCCGCGTCACCTCGCGCTCCGGCGGCGGGGATTTCGACGCGGCGCTGGCCGAACGCATCGGGGGCTGGCCCGAGGTCGATCGCACCAGCGCCCGTTTCACCACCAGTCTCTCGCTCCGCTTCGTGCGCTACGAATGGACCGAATCCAAGGACCCCACCCGCAACGGCTACGCGCGCCAGAAGCGCGTGATGGGCCAGACGCCCATGGCCCAGGGCGTCGACGTCGAGGCCGAATCGCGCGTGCGCCCGATGGAACTGGTCGAAGGCCGCTGGCCCGCCCGCCCGGGCGAGATCGTGATCGACCAGGCCAGCCAGGTCGCGTTCGGGAAAACGCCCGAGCCCGGCGCGGCGAGCGTGATGGCGGCCTTGCCGGGGTTGCTCTCCGCGCCCGCGGATGACCAGGACAACGGCCCGGAGTTTGTCGAGAGCAAGGACGAAGCGGACAAGCTCACGCGCGACGCGAAGGTGAGGGTCGGTTCGGTGCTGGAGTTTGTCAGGCCGCTGCGCGAGCCCGTAAGGCTCACTGTCGTCGGCATCAGCAGATCGCCGATCGCGTTCGGACGCCCCGAGGTCTTTCTGGAGCGAGGCGCGCTGGCGGAACTCGCGGGCAAGAAGGGCCGCCTCACGCAGATCGATGTTGTCGTGCGCGAGGGCGTCGACGCCACCAAGCTCGCCGAGCAGGCCAAGGCCCGCGTGCCCGACGGGATGCTGGTGCAGACCACCGCGAAGATCACCAGCGGCCTGTCGAAGAACATGCAGGCCAACCAGCTCGGCTTTGCGCTCGCTTCGATCATGGCGTTCCTCGCGGCCTCGTTCATCGTGACCACCGGCATCACCACGGGCGTCACGGAGAAACAGCGAGAGCTGGCGGTGATCCGTTGCATCGGCGGCACACGCGCGCAGCTGGCATGGTCGCAGTTGTTCGTGGGCCTCGTGGTAGGGGCGGCGGGCGCGATCATCGGCGTGCCGCTCGGCATCCTCGCCGCGTGGACCCTCGTCACGGTTTTTCGTGACGTGCTCCCCTCGGGCTTCGCGTTCTCGTGGACCGGCGTGCTCCTCTCGCCGTTCGGTTGCCTGCTCGCGGGCGCGCTGGGTTCGGCGTATCCGGCGTGGCAGGCCTCGCGCGTCTCGCCGCTCGAGGCGCTGGCGCAGCGTGCGACGCCCGCGTCGCGCACTTGGATCGTCGCCCTCTTGCTCGCGGGGCTCCTCGGCGTCGCGGCCCAGCTGGTGATCGTGACGCAGGTCCCCGATGGCCAGGTCATGTTCTGGAGCTACGCGAGCGTCGGACTCCCCGCGATGTACTGCGGCTATTTCGTGCTCGGCGTGCCGCTGGTGCTGCTCGCGTCGTGGGCGCTGGGGCCCGTGATCGCGAAGGTGATGAAGCTCCCGCCGCGCCTGCTCGAACGCTCGGTCGCACGCACACCCTTCCGCCACGGCTTCACCGCCGGCGCCATGATGACCGGCCTTGGACTCATGACCGCGCTGTGGACGCAGGGCTCGTCGGTCATGCGCGACTGGCTCGGCAAGCTTGAGTTCCCCGACGCCTTCGTCGTCGGCCTCAACCTCACGCCCAAGACCCAGCAAGAAATCCGGGAACTTCCCTTTGTCTCCGGCACCTGCGCGATCGCGCTCCAGAACGTCGAGACCGACGCCTTCGGCGTCCGCGCCCTCCAGAAATACACCAGCACCTTCATCGCCTTCGAGCCCGATTCCTTCCTCGACATGACCGAGCTCTCCTGGGTGCAGGGCGACGAGGCCACCGCCCGCGCCGAACTCAACAAGGGCGGCGCGATCCTCGTCGCGCGCGAGTTCCACGCGGCCCAGAAGCTCGGCGTCGGCGATGTCTTCAAGTGCCGCCACGACGGCAAGGACTTCGAGTTCCGCATCGTCGGCGTCGTCACCAGCCCCGGCCTCGACGTCGTCAACAAGTTCTTCAACGTTGGAGAGGAATACACCGACCAGTCCGTGCACGCCGTCTTCGGCAGCCGCCGCGACCTCCGCGAAAAATTCGGGAGCGAGGCGATCAACATGATCCAGATCGGCCTCAAACCCATCGGCGAGCCCGGCGCCGTCGACGATCAGGAGGCGGTCAAGCGCATCCGCGCCGCCGCCTTCGAGGCCGGCGTGCTCGACGCCGGGAGCGGGCGCTGGATCAAGGAAGAAATCCGCACGTTTGTTCACGGCTCGCTGCTCGTCAGCTCCGTCATCGCGATCTTCGCCATGGCCGTCGCGGGCCTGGGTGTCGCCAATCTCATTATCGCCGGCATCGCGACCAGGAGCTTCGAGTTCGGCGTCCTGCGAGCCGTCGGCGCGACGCGCGGCCAGATCGCGCGCCTCGTCCTCAGCGAGGCGATCGTCATCGCCATCGCCGCGTGCGTCCTCGGCACCGCGATCGGGTTCCAGGGCGCGCTGGCGGGACGACGACTCAACCATGCGCTATTCGGATTGGAATTGACCTTCCAGACGCCGTGGGGCCCGATCGCCTGGGGCTGGCTGGCAGTGGCCATTATGACGCTCGGCGCCGCGGCCCCGGCGGTGCTGACGCTGGCGCGGCGCAGGCCACGCGAGCTGCTCGGGGCGCTGAAGGGGTGAAGCCACGCCGGTTCGCGCCTCGCAAGGCCCGGGTGGTTCCCGCGCGACAAAGACTCCACGCCCTTCGGGCGACTCCGTCAGAGTCGGGCGATTCCGTTCGCGCCGGGCGGAAGGCCGCCCTCGGCGAGTCGAAATCCCCAGTAAATCACGCACGAAACCGAATCTCGTGCGTGAATGCTTGGACAAGTGGAGCGGAGGAGAGTCGAACTCCCGACCTCATCATTGCGAACGATGCGCTCTACCAACTGAGCTACCGCCCCAAGCGGGCAGGAGTATAGGAGGCCAACCCAGCGATCAAGCGACGATCAGGCCGACGCGCTCGCCCCGGTGCCCGCCGCGGGGAAATCGATCCCGTGAGCGGCACCGCCCGACAGGACCTTTCCCTGGCCCCGTGCTCGGTCTCAATGGGCCGGCCCGATGGCAACGGCGTTGGGTGCGGGCGCGTGACGCAAGGCTCCGGCCGGCTGAGTTCCGCCCACCCAGCATCCGCCGCGGATTTCGGAATCTGTGAACCTTTTCCCGCTCGATTCGTATTGAGAATACAATCTCAATAAGCTCGGGCGCGGCGGCGTGCGCGGCACGGGTCGGACGCCAAAGCGAGTCGTCGCGACGTGCCTGCGAGGGAGATCGATGAATCGACGTGCGTGGATCCGACGAGTTGGAATGTTGGCCGCGGGCGTGATCGCGTCGGCGTGGGTCGGCGCGGGGCTGCCGGCGTGCGAGAGGGCGGCGGAGAAGTCCGCGGGTGTCGCGCCGCGCGAGCCCGGGCCGGCGCGGGTGGTCGCGACGATCGCGCCGCTCGGAGCGCTGTCACGCGAGCTCTTGCCCGAGGGAGCCCAGTTGCGGGTGCTCTTGCCGCCGGGGCGCAGCGAGCACGGCTACGAACCGACGCCCGAGGACATCGCGGCGCTCGCGCGAGCGGACGTGGTGGTGTATGTCGGGCTGGGGCTTGAGCCGCGGGTCGAGGAGTTTCTGAAGAAGAATCCGTCGGCGCGGCGTGTTGATCTCTCGATGGCGGCGGCGCTGAAGCTGGAAGGGGATGAGCACGATCACGAGCACGCCCCGAGTGGTGACGCGCACGACCACGCCGGGGAGCAGGAAGCGGAGGACCCGCACGCGGGTCACGATCACGGCCCGCTCGATCCGCACGTGTGGCTTGACCCCGTGCTGGTGAAGTCGTTCTTCACGCCGCTGGCGGACGCGATCGATCACGCGGCCCGTGCCGCCGGGCGGCTCGGCGCGGAGCAAGAGGCCAAGCTCGTCGCGTCGCGCGAGGCGCTGGCGAAAAGACTGGATGACCTGCACGCGGAATATGCCGCGGCGCTCGGGCCGCTCGCGGGAAGATCGATCGTGACGCACCACAGCGCGTGGGGGCGGATGGCGAGTCGGTATGGATTGACGGTTGCGGCGGTGCTGCGCCCGATCGAGACGGCAGAGTCGACGCCGGCCGACATCGCCAAGGCGGTCGAGGCGGTGCGTGGGCACGGCGCGACGGCGATCTTCGTCGAGCCGCAGTTCAACAACGAGAGCGCGGGGCGCGTGGCGCAGGCGGCGGGCGTGAAGATGCTGGTGCTCGACCCGCTGGGCGGCGATGACTACTTCGCGACGATGCGCGCGAACCTGGCGGCGCTGAAGGAGGGCTTGACGGGGAAGTAAGTCAAAGTGGCAAAGTGGCCGAGTGGCAAAGCCACCGGCGTCCTGACCGCATGTGCGGCGTCCGATTGATACCGGCCGATGGGATACACTCGACCCGCACGATGAGCCGCGTGACTCCGCCAACCCCGCACGAACACACGCTGGAATACCGCGGCGTGTCGTTCTCGTATCCGGGTGCGGACACGCCGGCGCTCACCTCGATCTCCTTCGCGGTCCACGCCGGCGAGCGCCTCGGCATCCTGGGGCCCAACGGCGGCGGCAAGAGCACGCTGCTGAAACTCACGCTCGGCCTGCTCGACCTGCAGGCGGGCGAGGTCCGCGTGTGCGGGCGCTCGCCCCGCGAGGCGCGGCGCGAGGGGCTCGTCGGCTATGTGCCGCAGAAAGTCGACGCGGAGCTGGCGTTCCCGCTCTCCGTGCGTCAGGTCGTGGTTATGCCGCTGGTGGTGAATCTCGCGCCGTGGAAGCGCGTGCCAAGCGAGACGCGGCGCCGGGCGGACGAGGCGTTGTCGATGGTGGGGGCGGCGGAACTTGCGGACCGACCGATCGGCGCGCTCTCGGGCGGGCAATTGCAGCGCGTGATGATCGCGCGGGCGATCGCGCCGCGCCCGAAGTTGCTGCTCCTCGACGAGCCGACCGTCGGCATCGACGTCGCAGGCCAGCGCCGGTTCGCCGAGCTTCTGCAATCACTCCGCGAGCGTCTGGGCGTGACGATCGTCGTCGTGAGCCACGACATCCGCACGATCGCGGCAGGTTGCGACCGCGTCGCGTGCCTCGCGCGGACCCTGCACTTTCACGACGCGCCGAGCGGCCTTTCGCCGCAGGTGCTGGGCGAGGTCTTCCGCCACGACATCGCGGAGGTCTTCGGCGATGTCCACGTCGACGCCCACGCCGCGGCGACGTGCCACGTTGATGCCGGCGATCACGCGCACCATCACTGCTGTGACCATCACGGGGCGCCTCCGTCGGCGGGCGTGACTTTGAACGTGAGCGCCAAGCCCGCCAGCGCCGCCGCGTCCGTGAACAAGGAGTCGCCGCGTGAAAACGCTTGAGTATCTCGGCGATCCGATCATGCGCGGGCTGTTCCTGCCTGGGATTGTCACGGGCGTGGCGATCGCGATCGTGTGCGCGTGCCTGGCCGTGCTCGTTGTGCTCAAGCGCATGAGCTTCATCGGGCAGGGCGTGAGCCACGCGGCGTTCGGCGGGATGGGCGTGGCGGCGGTGCTGGGACTCACCGGCGCGTCGCTCACCGCGGCCCAGGCGATGGGGCAGTTCTCGATCATCCTCTCGTTCTGCCTCGCGGCCGCGATGATCGTCGCGTGGATGAGCGAGCGGCGCGGCACGTCGGCCGACACCGCGATCGGCATCGTGCTCGTCGCGTCGATGACGCTTGGCGCGATCCTTATGCACGCCGCGTTCAAGCGCCAGGGCTCGCAGGGCCCGGGCTGGGAGTCCGTGCTCTTTGGAGCAATCCTCTCCGTCGGCTGGTCCGACGCGATCGTCGCGGCGATTGTCTCTCTTGCGATCCTCGTCGTGCTCTGGTGGGAGCGTCGCAAGCTGATCTTCTGGGCGTTTGATGAAACGAGCGCGCCGGCGTTCGGCGCCCCGCCGCGCTCGCCGCGGATCGTGCTGATGGTGCTCCTGTGCCTCTCGATCGTGACGGCGATGAAGCTCGCGGGCGTGGTGCTCGCGACGGCGGTGCTGGTGCTCCCGGGCGCGACGGCCCTGGCGATGTCGAGAAAACTCTCGCACGTCATCGCGATCAGCGTTGGGGCGGCCCTGGTGTCGCTGGTGATCGGGCTGGTCGCCAGCATGGAACTCGATTGGCCCCCCGGCGCGTGCATCGTGGGAGCGATGACGCTGCTCTATGCCCTGGCGCGGCTTGCCGGCCTTGCGCGCGAGGGTGGCTTGGCGGGCGCACGCGCGGAGGCGTGAGGCGGGATCCGACTTCTTGAACCTCGAACGCCGGACCTGAAGAGTCCGCGGGGAAGGAGCGGGCCGATCTCGCCCCTACGATCTCCGCATATGAAAGCCGAGACGCTGCTGGCGGAACTGAACCGGATGCGCAAGGACCTGGGCGAGGACAAGGGCGACCTTGAGTGGCTCGCGATCCACCACGCCTTTTGCTTCATCTCGTACAAGATGAGCGACTTCCAGAAGTACGTCGATCAGGAGGCGGCCAAGGGGGCGTTCAGTGAGGTTGAGGAGTAACCTCCCCTCTCGCTGTCTCTCTGCCTCGCTCACACGTCCAGGTTCTTCACATCCAGCGCGTGCTCTTCGATGAAACGGCGCCGCGGCTCGACCTCTTCACCCATCAGGATCGAGAAGAGCGCGTCGGCGTCGCTGGCCATGTCCCACGACACGCGCATCAGCACGCGCCGCGAGGCGTCCATGGTCGTGTCCCACAACTGCTCGGCGTCCATCTCGCCCAGACCCTTGAATCGTTTGATCTCAAGGCCGCGACGCCCGATTTCCTTCAGGCCGCCCAGGATCGTCGCCAGGTTCGGGCACTCAACCACGTTGGGCTTGATCGCGACGGTGGTGACGCGTTCTTCGGGCTCGTCTGAGTCGCCTTCGGTCGATGCCTGGGGCTCGGCGTGCGCGGGTTCATCGTGCTCGACCTTGCTGAGCATCCACGCGTAGCGTGCCGGCATGCGCTCGCCGGTGACGGACTCTTCCTGCACCAGCGCATAGTCGTTGATGTCCAGGCCGATCGCCGAGAGGTCGGTGAAGAGTCGCTCCAGTTCGCGGTTTTCGTGGAGTTCGCGGATCGAGCCGGAGGGCGCGCCGCCGGACTCGTGCGAATCGTCGGCCAGGCGCAGGCCGCGTTTCTCCAGCGTCGCGTGGGCGCTGCTCTCGGACCAGTGGAACTCTTCCCCGCCTCGCCAGGTGACGCGGTGGGTCGGGAGGCGGCCCGACGGGCGGTGGCCGCCCTTGAACTCGGGGTCTCCCGAGCGGCTGGCGAGCAGATCAACAAACTTCACGCCGCGACGCTCCGCGATCTGCACCAGCTCATCGAGGCGACGCAGGAGATGCACCGCGCGCCGGAGCGAGTCGCCCGAGATGCGGTGCTTGTCGGCCGAGCCGCGCACGTCGATGTCGCGCACCACCAGCGCGGCCTTTTCCATGCCCAGTTCGGTCAGCACGTCGTCGAGCACGCGCTCGTTGAGCACGTAGCGGCTCTTCCTGGCCTTGCCCGAGCCGTGCAGGATCTGGTAGAGCGGCGGCTGGGCGATGTAGATGTGCCCGCGCCGGATCAGTTCGGGCATCTGGCGGAAGAAGAAGGTGAGCAGGAGCGTGCGGATGTGGCTGCCGTCGACGTCGGCGTCGGTCATGATGATGACCTTGCCGTAGCGGAGGCGGGTGATGTCCATCTCCTGCCCGATGCCGACGCGGAGGGCGGCGATGAGCGTGCGGATTTCCTCGAAGCCCAGGATTCGATCGATGCGGGCCTTTTCGACGTTGAGGATCTTGCCCTTGAGCGGGAGGATCGCCTGGGTCTCGACGTTTCGCCCCTGCGTCGCCGACCCGCCTGCGGAGTCACCCTCGACGATGAAGAGCTCGCTCTCGTCGACGTTGCGGGTCTTGCAGTCGCGGAGCTTGTGGGGCATGGAGCCAGAGTCCAGCGCGCTCTTGCGCCGCGTGAGCTCGCGGGCCTTGCGGGCCGCCTCGCGCGCCTGGGCCGCCACGATGCCCTTCATGCACAGTCGCTTGGCCTCGCCGGGGTGCTCCTCGAACCACGTCTCGAGCGCTTCGCCGACGGCCAGCGACACAAAGCTCTCGATCTCGGGGTTGAGCAGCTTCTCCTTGGGCTGGTTGTTGAACGTGGGATTGGCGAGCTTCACGCTCACAATCGCGACCAGGCCCTCGCGCAGGTCCTCGCCGGTCGGCACCGGGTCCTTCTCCTTGATGATGCCGGTCTTGCGGGCGTAGTTGTTCATGGTGCGCGTGAGCGCGACCTTGAAGCCCTGGGCGTGCGTGCCACCGTCGACGTTGTTGATGTTGTTGGCGAAGGAGAGCAGCGTCTCGTTGTATCCGTCGTGATACTGCATCGCGACTTCGCAGGTGAGGTTGTTGGCCTCGTCGTTGCGTTTGATCGAGACGACGTCGGAGACGGCGGTCTTGCCGGTCATCAGGTGCTCGACGTACTCGCGCAGGCCGTCCTTGGCGTGGAAGTTCTCCGCGTGGACTTTGCCGTCGGCGCCGACGCGTTCGTCGATGAGGCGGAGGTTGATGCCGGGGTTGAGGTACGAGAGCTCGCGGAGGCGCGTCGCCAGCGTCTGAAAGCTGAAGGTGGTGTCGGGGAAGATTTCTGGGTCGGGGCGGAAGGTGACGGACGTGCCGCGAGCGCGGGCCGAGCCGGGCGGGATCGAGCCGATGACCGAGAGCGGGCGAGCGACCTTGCCACGCTCGAAGGTCATGGAGTGGATATTGCCGTCGCGATAGACCTCGCAGGTGAGGTACTCTGAGAGGGCGTTAACGCAGGAGACGCCCACGCCGTGCAGCCCGCCCGACACTTTGTAGGCCGAGCCTTCCTGACCGAACTTTCCACCGGAGTGGAGCACGGTCATGACGATCTCGACGGCGGGCTTCCCGTCGTAGGCCGGGTTGTCGTGCTTCTTTGGCTCGACCGGGATGCCGCGCCCGTCGTCGACGACGCAGCAGGAGCCGTCGGGCTGGATGGTGACGGAGACGTAAGTCGCGTGCCCGGCCATGGCCTCGTCGATCGAATTGTCGACGACTTCATAGACGAGGTGGTGCAGCGCGTTGACGCCCGTGCCGCCGATGTACATGCCGGGGCGGAGGCGTACGGCCTCGAGGCCTTCGAGCACCTGAATTTGATCGGCGGTGTACTCGCCGGCCTGCTTGGGCGTGCTCGCCGTGGGAGAGATCTGGGCCGTCATCCGTGCTCCGTTTTCTGGCGAGTCGCCAGTCGAATTCCGTGCCGAAAAACAGGGCGATTTTCTCATGCCGAACGGAGTGCGAAACAAACGCTCCGCTGCTTGGAGAATCGCGCGCTTTGATTATAGCGGCTCGCCGGGGTTCACGCCCACGAACAGGAGGCTGCCAACGGCCCTGTGATCGGATTGTGTTCGTATCTCAAAACAACGAGAAATCAGGGCTGTTTGGAGGGGTGTCGGCGTGGCAGCGTCCGGTCCGATGAGCACGCTCGTCCAGCCGATTCCGATCGATCAATCGCTGCCCCGGACGACCGCTTGAACGCGGTGAAGGTCTCGCCGGCGTTTCATGCGATGCTCTTGGAGAGCGACGTGGTGCGCGTGCTTGATACGCGAGCGGTACCGACGGGGCCTCGTCCCGGCACGGCAATGTGGTCGCCGGCGCTCGCGCCACGCACGCTTGGGAACGTGGGCAGGACTTCGACCCACGTGGCGAGTGTTGAGATCAAGGGCGCTGAGGCAACCTCGATCTTGCAGGCGCGGTAGAACATCCATTCGCATGCCTGATCCCATCGCGCCCGACCCGCCCGACCCGCCCGACCCGCCCGGCCCGCTCAACCCCGCGCCCGTCGACGCCGAGACGCCCGACTTTCATCGCGTCATCCACTGGGCCGCCCGCGGCACCGCTCCAAGCAAGGCGTTCCTCGCCGACAAGTCCAACATGCACGACGCGATGGCGCAGCTCCCCATCTGGATGCTCATGGGCGCGACCGCGGCGGTGGTCGCGATCGGGCAGCTCGTGCTCCCCAGGCTCGGCACGCGTCCGCTGTGGTCGTGGATCATCACCGGCGTGGCCGCCGCCCTGGTCATGCTCTCGATGTTCGCGTGGCTGCGGGGCTGGGGACGATCGCGGCCCACCTTCGGCGCGCCCGACATCGAGAGCGACGCACGCTTCCGCGTCCGTGCCTTCGGCGATGTCAACGCGCTGGGGCCCGTTCACGCCGCCTTCGACCCCGGACGCGACAGCGGCTTTGAGCCCGCGGTGTATTTCGCGTTCTTCGCCGTCGCGCCGCGCAAACGAATGTTCATCGGGTTCTGGCTGGGCGTGACGGCGGTGTGGCTGGCGTGGTTCTGGTGGCAGATGTCCAGCGGCTTTCGGACGCACGTCGCGTCGCTGGAGATGATGGGGATCGCGGGCGTGCTGGCGATTCTCTGGGCCGCGTGCTTCCCCGTGTATTTCCGCGTGTCGCCCGGGAAACTCGAAGTGATGCGCGCGGGGTTTCTGGGGCGGGGCTTCGCCGCGACGGAATCGCACGACCTTCGCGCGCTGCGCCTGACGATCGATGCCCGCGCGCGCGCGATCTACCTCACGCGAGCCGCGGACAATGGCGAGAACGCCGCGGGCGAGACTCCCGCAGCGCGTTTTTCATATCGCAACGTGCCGCGCGGGGCGGAGCTGGCGGCGATGATGCTCTCGGCCGCAACGTGCTCCGCCGAGGCGCCCGAACTGCCGAAGGATCGGTTGTAGAACGAGCAATAGAGCGGTAGGCTGCGCGGCACGGAGAAGATCATGGCGAAGAAAGTGTCGCGCAAGAAGCCGCTCAAAAAGACACACGCCAAGCCGCCCGTCCCGCCGACGCCCGCCAAGAAGACGCGCGGGACAACGAAGGCATCGCCCAAGTCACCAAAGCCCAAGTCATCGAAGCCCAAGTCATCGAAGCCCAAGTCATCAAAGCCCAGGTCCGCGACAGATCGCGCGAGTTCGAGCGCTTTCGCCTTCACCGACGGCCTGCTCTCGCCCGACGCCGTGCGCGACATCAAGCTCTCGTGCAAGTCTTCGAGCTGGAGTTCGGGGAGGTCGGGTGGTGTGGCGCCGCCCGCGCCCGGCGCCGGGCCGCGGGCGCGGATGCTCGGCTACGACGACACCCAGGAGCCCACCCACCGGCCCGTGATCGTCGCCGAGGGTGATTCATGGTTCGACTATCCGCCCGGCGTCGACATCCTCAACTGGATGCACGTCGACCACGGTTACAGCGTGCAGCAATTCAGCCACTACGGCGACACGCTCGAGAACATGATCTACGGCGAGCACGCCGCCGCCGCCAAGCCCACCGACTTTCTTATCCGCACCATCGAGCACCACCGCCCGCGTGCGTTCCTGTTCTCGGGTGGCGGGAACGACGTCGCCGGGCCTGAGCTGCGCCCATTCCTCAATCACGCGCAGTCGGGGCTCCCGGCGATCCGGCTGGATTACGCCGAGCGGGTCTTCAACGAAAACGTCCGGCGCGCCTACGAGCACCTGCTCGATGCCTTCCATGGCGCGTCGATCACGACGCCCGTCCTGGCGCACGGCTATGGATATCCGATCCCCGACGGGCGCTCGGTCGACCTGCTTATATTCCGCGTTGCCGGCCCGTGGCTGAAGCCGGCCTTCGACGAGAAGCAGTGGGGGCCGCGCGAGGCCAAAGAGACAATGCGCACGCTTATCGACATGTTCAACGACATGCTCGCCGGGCTGGCGAGCGATTACCCGGACCGCTTCTACCACGTCGACGTGCGAGACCTGGTCCGCGACGCCGATTGGGTCAACGAACTGCACGTGGCCGACTCGTGCTACCGACGCATCGCGCGCCGATTCCAGGAAATCATCGAGATCGCGACCTGATTCGGGCTCGGCCTGGCTTCCGCGCGATTGGACACCGAACCCAAGACCTTGCGAAGGTCCGGGTCGAAGCGCCGCAAGCGCGGTTGTCAAACCAGATCGGTACGAGTCGTCGAGACAACGATCAAACGCACGCCGCCCCGCGCGCCAACCCACCCGCGCCGCGCTACGGCTCGATCTTCACCACGCTGATCTTCTCGCACAAGAGCTCATAGAGCAGCCCGATGTCCTGGTCGCCTAGGCGCACGCACCCCATGGATTTCTGCTGTCCGATGGAATCGGGCTCGATCGTGCCGTGGAGCCCGAAGCCCTTGTGAACCGCCGAGGCGCCAACGCCCTCGATGCCCATCCAGAACTCGCCGATCGGGTTCTTCGGGTCGTCGTCGTCAAAGTGTTCGCCGGTCTTGGGGTTGGTCCAATGCGGGTTGACCAGCTTGCTCGCGGGCTTCACGACGAACGTGCCCGTCGGCGTGCCGTTGTCCGTGCCCAGCCCGACCTTGAACGATTTCACGAAGGTCCACGTCTCCTGATCGTCCGGCGAGCCGGTATAAAGGTCGAGGCGGTACGCCGACTTGCTCACCACGGCGTGGAACGGCCCGCGCACCAGCTTGAGCTTCTGGCCCACCTTCAGCGCGCCGGGGTCCTTCAGGCCGTTGATCCGCTGGATCAAACGCCAATCCGTCGCCAGGTCGCGCTTCCGCGCGATCTTGATGAGGCTGTCGCCCGCCACGACGGCGTAGGTCTCCGTCAGCGGGTCGCCCGCCACGACCTTGCTCGAGAAGATCAGTTCATCGCTGATTTTGGACAGTTTCTCGCGGAGCGAGTCGCGATCGCCGGCGACGCTCCGCGGGTCGGCGAGCGCCTTGCCGAACAGGCCTCGGGCCGCCAGCAGGTCGCCGCCGGAATACTTGCGGTCGCCCTCGCTGATCCACTCAGAAATCGCGGCGCCCGAGATGCTGGGCGTGAGCGTGCTGCCCGGTGTCGCGGCAGTGGTGCTGGTGTTGGGCGCGTCCTTGTCCGCGGGCTTCACCTCGGGGTTGGCCTGCGGGTCGGCGACGTTGACGGGGTTGGGCTTGGTGCCGTCGGTCATGGAGAGCGAGGGCACGCCCGGCGCGGGGTCGCTGGCCCGCACCGGCTCGCGGGGAACGCCCGCGTCGCCCTTCACGAACTCGTTCTTCTTCCCGGGCTCGGGCACGAGCGACGGCGGGGTGACCGGCCCGCCGTCCGCCGCGGGAGTATCCGTCCCCGCCCGCGCGGGCGATGGGGACTTCTTCATGGTCCACACCGCGTAGGTCCCGCCCGCCGCCACGACGACCAGCGCCGCGACGATGAGTCCCGTGTTCCGCTGACGACGCTTGGCGGCGAAGCTGTGCGTGCTCCCCACCGAGTGCTCGATCTGAGATGGAAGTGCCATGTCCGAACCTTCCGTGTTGCTCGCGCCCGCGCCCATCCGGGCCGGCGCCCTTCTGTTCCCTCAGGAGCGGTCCCTCGCCCCGTCTCGTTCAGCCCGTCGCCACATCCGGCGGCCCGGACATATCCGCGACGATCGTTCGCGTCGGCGTGATCACCGCGTCCACGAGCGCATCACGCTCGTCACGCGGCACGCGATCGACGATCTGCCCGTCGAACGCCACGCCCACCCGAGCCGCCGTCAGCCCGGGCGTCGCGAAGAACCGATCATAGAACCCGCCGCCGCGCCCCAGCCGCCCGCCATAGCCGTCAAATCCAAGGCCCGGCGTGACCACCAGGTCGATCAATCCGACCTCGACCGCGGCGCACGAAGCCTTGGGCTGCCGCAGTCCCTGCCGGGTGGCCTCCAGGTCGCCCGGATAGCGAGTCACACGCCGGGCGACCAGCTCGCGCTGCTCCCAGTCGATCCAGGGAAGCACCACCGTCTGTCCGCTCGCCAGCGCCCGCTCGATGACCGGCGTCACGTCCGTCTCGCCCCGCATCGGCGCAAACACCATGACCACCTCGGCGGCACGGACAAACTCCGACGCCAGGATGCGCTGGCACAGCCGAGCCGACAGCGCGCCAACGTCGTCGGGCGACATCGCGTCCAGCGCCCGTTTCAACGAGCGGCGCATCTCCCGCTTGGCTTCCGTCAGATCGCTCACCCGCAACCGCCGCTCCCGACAGAGATGAGGCAACCAACCGCCCGTCAAGACTCCAACCCGAACCCCCGTCGCGCCCGCCGAATCGCCTGTGGCGCAACCCCCATCAATCGACCAACCGCGTCGCCCGGCGTCAAGATTGACCGCCCGCACGACCGCACTTCCTCACGCCCGCCCGGCTTCCTTGTTCGTCTCGGCCCGCAAAGCTTTTATCTCTCTCAGGCGTGCCGCCAGCTGCGCCTCCAGCCCGTGCGCGCCCGGCCTGTAATAGCTTTTCTCGACACCCAGGTAGTCCTGCCGCCCCACGCCGTCCGCGTGGTCGTGGGCATAGTCGTACCGATCGCCCCGGTTCCCGCCGGGCGAAAGGTCCTGGGCCTTGCGAACGTTCCCGTCCTTGATGTGCATGGGCACGGGGATCGTCCGACCCTCGCGCACGTCCGCGATCGCCTCGTCGATCGCCAGGTACGACGCGTTGCTCTTGGGCGCCAGTGCCAGATAGATCGCGGACTGCGACAGCGTGATTCGCGCCTCGGGCATCCCGATCCGCTCCACCAGCTCCCACGCCGACGCCGCCACCATGATCGCGCGCGGGTCGGCGTTGCCGATGTCCTCGCTCGCCAGGATCGCCAGCCGCCGCGCGATGAACCGCGGGTCCTCGCCGCCCTCCAGCATCCGCGCAATCCAATACACCGCGGCGTCGGGGTCGCTCCCGCGCACGCTCTTGATCATCGCCGATGCCAGGTCGTAGTGCTCGTCGCCCGTGCCGTCGTACACCGCGGCCTTCTGCTGGATCGAGTCCTCCGCCACCGCCCGATCAATCACGATCACGCCCGGCGTCCCGGCCTCTCCTCTCTCCTTCTCTTGCTCTTCACTCCGTCTCTTCGTCTCTCCGTCTCTCTGCCTCTTCTCTTCCTCCCCACTCCGTCTCTCCGTCACTTCGTCTCTTTTTCTCTCTAAACTGCTCAGCACCGCGACTTCAAGCGCCGTCAGCGCCCGCCGTGCATCGCCATCGCACTTGATCGCCCACACGTCGAGCGCATCCTCGCGCAGATCGATCGCCCGCGCACCGAAGCCGCGCTCGGGGTCTTCCGCCGCACGCCGGACGATCGCCTTGATCCGCTCGGGGTCCAGCGGGCGGAGCGCAAACAGCGTGCTGCGGCTGACCAGCGCCGAGTTCACGCTGAACAAGGGGTTTTCCGTGGTCGCGCCGATCAGCGTGACCACGCCGCGCTCGACGTCCGCCAGCAGCACGTCCTGCTGCGAGCGCGTGAAGCGGTGGATCTCGTCCAGGAACAGCATCGTCCGCGTTCCGGCGTGCTCCAGCCGGCTGGCCGCCTGGTCGATGATCTCGCGGATGCGCTTCACGCCCACCGACGACGCGTTCTCCTGCTCGAAATGACGCTTGGTGTGCCGGGCGATGAGTTCGGCCAGCGTGGTCTTGCCCGTGCCCGGCGGGCCATGCAGGATGAGCGAGGTAATTGTCCCCGCGGAAAGCATCCGCCTCAGGAGTTTGCCCTCCCCCAGGATGTGCTCCTGCCCCTCGAACTCGTCGAGCGATCGCGGGCGCATCCGCAGGGCCAGTGGCATCGCCGCCGCCCGCGCCCGTTCCCGAGATTGGGCCCACAGGTCGCTCATCGAGAAAGAATAGGTGTACTCTCTGTGTACGCGCCACTCGGCGTCATCGGAGCCACCATGGCCAAGCCCGCCAAGCCCCCCGCAGTTCCCGCCGCAGTTCCCACCGCCTTGCCCGCGCTCCGCCGTACTCCCGCGGGCCTTTCGATCATTGCCGGCGTATTGAGCAAGAAGACCGGCGATGAGTTCCGCGCCACGTCGCCAACGTCGGGCGAGGATGTCCCCACGCCGTACTTCGCCGCAAGCCCCGCCGATGTCGAGGCGGCCTGCCGCGCCGCGTGGGAGGCGTTCTTTGACTATCGCAATCGCCCGGCCGCCGTCCGCGCCGCGTTCCTAGAGAAGTGCGCCGAGAACATCGTGGCCCTGGGCGACGACCTGATCGCGGTCGCCACGACCGAAACCGGCCTCGCCCCCGCGCGCCTCGTCAGCGAGCGCGATCGCACCGTCAATCAACTCAGGCTCTTCGCCGGCGTGCTGCGCGAGGGCTCGTGGGTCAACGCCGCCATCGATCACGGCGACGCCAACCGCCGCCCCCTCCCCAAGCCCGATGTCCGCCGCATCCTCCGTCCCCTCGGGCCCGTCGCCGTCTTCGGCGCCAGCAACTTCCCGCTGGCGTACAGCACCGCCGGCGGCGACACCGCCTCGGCCCTGGCCGCGGGCTGCCCCGTCATCGTCAAAGGGCATCCGGCCCACCCCGGCACGGGCGAACTGGTCGCCCACGCGATCACCGCCGCACTCTCGGCGTGCAAGCTCCCCGCCGGCGCCTTCTCGTTCCTCCACGCCGGCGCCCAGCGAGAAACCGCCGTCGGCCTCGAACTGGTGACGCACCCCTGCATCCGCGCCGTCGGCTTCACGGGGTCCCCCGCCGGAGGCCTCGCCCTGGCCCACCAGGGCGCGGCGCGCCCCGACCCCATCCCCGTCTTCGCCGAAATGGGTAGCGTCAACCCCGTCTTCCTCCTGCCCAACGCGCTCGAGAGCCAGGCGACCTCCATCGCCGAAAAGCTGGCGGCGTCGATCACCAACTCCAGCGGGCAGATGTGCACCTGCCCGGGGCTCCTGCTGGGCGTTCGCGGCGACGGGCTCGAGGTCGCCACCCGCGCCATCGCCGATCAGATGAACCAGCTCCAACCCCAGACCATGCTCAGCCGACGCATCCGCGCCGGCTTCATCAAGCGAACCAGCGAGATCGCCGCCGTCCCCGGCGTGCAGATCCGCGGCGGATCGCCCGAGCCCGGCCACCGCGCCCAGGGAACCTCCCACCAGAAGGAAACCGCGTTCCCCGTCCGCTGCTCCGCCACCCTCTTCCGCACCAACTTCGAGACCTTCAAGAACAACCCCACACTTCTCGAAGAGTGCTTCGGTCCCGCGGCGGTGCTCGTCGTGTGCGAGAACGAAGACCAGCTCGTGGCCGCCGCCTCGATGATCCAAGGGAGCCTCACCGCCTCCATCTTCGCCGGCGCCGCCGACGCCGCTATCGCCGGCCAGCTCCTCGCCACCCTCGAACTCCGCGCCGGCCGCATCGTGTTCAACGGCGTGCCGACCGGTGTCGAGGTGTGCGCGGGCATGGTCCACGGCGGGCCCTTCCCCGCCACCAACCAGCCCCACACGACCGCGGTGGGGCACCACGCGATCGAACGCTGGTGCCGCCCCGTCTGCTATCAAAACGCGCCGAGCACCCTTCTCCCGCCCGAGCTGCGCGAGGAAAACCTCCCCCAGGTCCGCCGTCGCGTCGACGGCGTGTGGATCGAGCCCGCCAAGCCCCTGCCAGCGAAGGACACCGAAAAGCCCGACGCCGCGCCCGCCGCCAGGTCCAAAAAATAGGTTTTTGTTCAGCATACAACGCCAAGGCTTGAGAGGCGAGCCCTCGTCGGCAGGCGTTGTCCGCATCGCGCACCGGGCCTATCCTCTCAGCCCTGACCTCGTCTGGGTCGGGCGACAAGTTGGAGCCGAAAGCACCACCGCGCCGGCTCGCCCTCGAAACCCTGGGCGAGTCTTCCGAGGCCAGGCCTCGGGGCCGGTGGGAGGTGGAGACCAATGGGCAAGAAAGAAGTCACACAGGTATTCAAGATCATGGCGACGGGTGGCGCGGCCACGCCGGCGCCGCCGCTGGGCCCCGTCCTTGGTTCCAAGGGCGTGAACCCCGGCCAGTTCATCCAGAAGTTCAACGCCGCGACGCAGAACGTCAAGGGCAAGGTGGTCGGGTGCATCGTCACGGTGTACAGCGATCGCTCGTTCGACTTCGAAATCAAGAGCTCGCCCGCCAGCGTCCTCATCAAGGAGGCGGCCAAGGCCGAAAAGGGCTCGGGCGTTCCCAACAAGAACAAGGTCGGCAAGATCACGCGCGATCAGGTCAAGAAGATCGCGGAGGCCAAGGCGGCGGACCTCAACTCCGCCAGCATCGAGGCCGCCATGCGAGTGATCGAAGGGACCGCGCGCTCGATGGGCGTGACGGTGGAGGGCTGAAGCCATGCCAGTGAGAATCACCAAGCGGGCCAAGGCCAACGCGTCGCTGAAGCCCAGTGACGCGCTCCCCGCCGCTGAGGCGGTGGCCGCCCTGAAGAAGTTCAAGGCTCCCAAGTTCGACCAGACCGTCAACGTCTGCATGCATCTGGGGATCGACACCGCGCAGGCCGACCAGGCCCTCCGCGGCGCGCTCTCGCTCCCCAAGGGCATCGGCAAGACCAAGCGCGTCGTGGCGTTCTGCCAGAGCGACGTGGCCCCCAAGGCCTTGGCCGCCGGCGCCATCAAGGCCGGCGCCGAAGACCTGGTCGCCGAAATCGAGAAGGGCTGGATGGATTTCGATGTCGCGATCGCGTCGCCCGACATGATGCGCGTCGTCTCCAAGCTCGGCAAGGTCCTGGGCCCCAAGGGCCTCATGCCCTCGCCCAAGGCCGGCACCGTCGCCACCAACGTCCCCGAGGCGGTGAAGGAATACTCGGCCGGCAAGGTCGAATACCGCGCCGACAAGGGCGGCAACGTCCACGCGGTCATCGGCAAGATGAGCTTCCCGGAGGGCGACCTGGTCGCCAACCTCGAGCACTTCATCCACGCCATCGAGAAGGTCCGCCCCGCGACCGCCAAGGGCCTGTACATCAAGAAGATCACGATCAGCGGCGCCATGACCCCCGGAGTCCAGATCAAGTACGTCCAGGCTGTCGCCGCGGAGTGAGGTGAACCATGTCCAAGACCGTCAAGCAGGCCATCATGCGCGATTACACGTCGCGTCTCACCGACCCCGCGACCACCAAGGTCCGCGAGGCGATGCTCATCAGCGTCCGCGCCCTCAAGGGCACGGACAACACCAAGGTCCGCCTGGGCCTGGCCAAGAAGAAGATCAAGGTCAGCGTCATCCGAAACTCGCTGGCCCGCAAGAACTTCGCCGGCACGCCCCTGGCGCCCCTGGCCGACTTCCTCTCCGGGCCCAGCGCCCTGGTCTACGGCGGGTCGTCCGTCGTCGAGTGCGCCCGCGAGGTCGTCGGGCTCATCGCCAAGTTCCCCGGCATCGAGCTCAAGGGCGCCGTCCTCGATGGACAGCTCTACTCGGGCAAGGCCGGCGTCGAGGAACTGAGCAAGCTCCCCACCCGCGAAGAGGCCGTGGCCAACGTGGTCACCCTCGTCGTCAGCCCCGCCAAGAAGCTCATGGGCCAGGTCAAGGGGCCGGGCTCCACGGTCGCCGGCCTCATCAAGGCCATCGAGACCAAGCTCGAAAAGGGCGAGGCCATCGCCAAGGTCGGCTGAATTTCGATCTGAATTCGCAGCCCTTTCAACGGGGGTCGCACCGGGTTCCACCGGCCGCGGCCCCCGTTTTTTCGCGCGCCCGGGCCCCATCAACCACCCGAGCCCCGATTCTCCGGCCCGATCGGTACCATTTTTTTCGCGACCGGGTTAGCGGCCTCCACCCCCCGCGACGCACTGGGTTGCGACGACACCCAAACACCCGCGGCGGACTCGCACCCGCCCCGGGCACACATGACACACGGAAAGGACCAACCAATGGCTCTCACGAAGTCTCGCGCGATCACCACGTCCACGCTCGCCGCCACCCTCCTCCTCCTCTGCGGCCAGGCGATGGGCCAGAGCTTCAACGTCGACCTCAACAACGCCAGCGGCAACGGCGCGGGCGTGCCCGCCAACGCCTTCGCCGGCGCCGCCGGACAGGCCGGCTTCTGGAACTCCATCACTTCGGCGACCGCGACCACCTCGGTGCTCAAGGACCTGGCGGGCAACAACTCCGCCGCCACCTTCACCCGCGACACCTCCGGCACGTTCGCCGCCGCCGCCGACGCGGGCGTCTCCGGCGACGCCGCCAAGCTCATGCTCGACTACCAGGGCTTGACCAGCTTCGGCACCCTGACCTACAGCTTCAACAACCTCGCCGCCGGGACCTACGCGGTCTTCACCTACGCCGATCTCCCGGGCGACTCCTCCAACCAGAGCGGCGTGACCGTCACCGGCACCTCCAGCAGCTATCAATACGTCGGCGGCGCGATGTCCGCCAGCAAGCTCGTCCCCGGCGTCACCCACGCCATCCACGTCATCACCGTCTCCGCCGGCGGCTCCATCACCGTCAAGGTCGCCGACTCGCCCTTCGGCACCGCCCACGTCGGCGGCCTGCAACTCCGCAAGATCGACAGCAACCGCCTCCGCTTCTACGTCAACGACAACGCCTCCGGCGCCTCCGACGGCACCTCGTGGGCCACCGCCTACACCGACCTCCAGGTCCCGCTCGTCGCCGCCAAGAACATCGGCGGCGCCTACGCCGAAATCTGGACCGCCCAGGGCTTCTACTACCCCACCAGCGGCACCTCGCGCACCGCGTCCTTCGTCATCCCCTCCGGCCTCCGCCTCTACGGCGGGTTCGCCGGCTCCGAGACCTCGCTCTCCCAGCGCACCAGCCCCTGGGCCTTCATCACCGCCATGAGCGGCTCCATCGGCACCAGCGCCCAGACTGACAACTCCTACCACGTCGTCGACGCCGACAACACCCTCGGCGACACCCTCATCGACGGCTTCTCCATCGCCCGCGGATACGCCAGCGGCGGCGGCGCCGACAGCAAGGGCGGCGGCATGACCGCCGTCAACAGCTCCATCGTCTGCCGAAACGTCAAGTTCCTCTCCAACTTCGCCAGCACCGACGGCGGCGCCGTCATCTCCACCAACGGCCACCCCAAGTTCATCAGCGGCCTCTTCTACGACAACTGGACCAGCGGCGAAGGCGGCGCGACCTATCACCACACCTCCGGCTCCATCCTCTTCGCCAACACCGAGTTCCTCGACAACCACGCCACCGGCTCCGGCGGCGCCGTCAAGGTCCTCTTCGCCCAGGGCACCGCCGAAGGCTGCGTCTTCAACGGAAACCTCGCCTCCGCCGGCGACGGCGGCGCCATCGCCTGTGCGGGCGACACCGGCGTCGGCATGACCGTCCGCATGTCCACCTTCGCCAACAACCTCGCCCCCGCGGGCACCGCCGGCGGCCTCTACGTCTCCACCGGCACCGACGCCACCATCACCAACTCCATCTTCTGGGGCAACACCGACGGCTCGCCCAACACCACCGCCGAGTCCCAGCTCTACGCCGTCAACGCCCACGGCTCCTTCTACACCGCCCTCTCCACCACCATCGAAGGCCAGAGCCCCAACCCCAGCTTCATCGACATCAACGGCGCCGACAACGTCCCCGGCAACTTCGACGACAACCTCCGCCTCCAGTCCAACTCCCCCGCCATCGACGCCGGCAACAACTCCCTCGTCTCCGTCGACTCCTGGGACTTCGACACCGATCTCAACTTCGCCGAGAAGTGGAGCCAGGACCTCGGCGGCGGCGATCGTCTCATCGACGTCCCCTTCATCGCCGACACCGGCGTCGGGCCCGCCCCCGTCATCGACCGCGGCGCCTTCGAGTTCCAGTACGCCCCCTGCCTCGCGGACTTCAACAACGACGGCTTCGTCAACGGCGATGACTACGACGCCTTCGCCGACGCCTTCGAGGCCGCCGACCCCGCCGCCGACCTCAACAACGACAACTTCGTCAACGGCGACGACTACGACATGTTCGCCTCCGCCTTCGAATCCGGCTGCTGAAGCCAAGGCTTCAGCCATCGGGCATCAGGACCGAACACCCAGAGCACTCCGCACTCCGAGCCCCCGACTTCAGTCGGGGGCTTTTCATTGGCGACGCCCGGCCTCACGCTCGTGCCTTTCAACCCCTCGATCTGGCTTTGTTCGGAGACTTGATCGAACCGGTCAACCCGCCAATCATTTCGACCCTGCCGACTCCACTGGTCCGCTTGCCCCGTTGCGGGCAGCACGGATTAAAAGACCGGGCGTTCCGGTCCCACTGGGGCGCGGGAATCTGGTTCGGGCGCTCCGCCCGGCCTCGGAAGGTGCATCATGGCGATGACGGTTGATCAGCTCGGCGACGCTCTGGCGGGTCTGTCCCTCAAGGACGCGGTCGAGCTCGGCAAGTACATGAAGGACAAGTACGGCATCGAGGCCGCCGCCGGTGGCGCGGTCATGATGGCGGCCCCCGCCGCGGGCGGCGCTGCCAAGGCCGAGGAAAAGACCAGCTTCGACGTGATCCTTAAGGGCGTGGACCCGGCCAAGAAGATCAACGTCATCAAGGCCGTCCGCGAGGTCACCGGCCTGGGTCTGGCCGAGGCCAAGGCCTTCGTCGATGCCCCGGGCAAGCCGGTCAAGCAGGGCCTGGACAAGGCCGAGGCCGACAAGCTCAAGAAGAGCCTGGAAGAGGCCGGCGCCACGATCGAAATGGCCTGATCGCCATTCGATCCGGTGCCGGGTGGAACACCCACCCGGCGGGAACCCCCCGCGGAGTTCAGCACTCCGAACGGGGCACCCCGATTCGGATGTGTGTTTCTGGGTAGAGAATGTTGGAACAAAGAAGGGGCCCGTCATTGGGCGGGCCTCTTTTTTTGATCTTCGTGTGGCGGACCCAATTTGTCCGGTGTGCGCAGGATGGATACACTGCGCGATTCCTGACTGTGTGGTCGGTGCAACAGGGGCGGGCATTGACTTCCACCACATGCTGATGCTGGAGCATTTGGCTCTGCCGGGGCGCGTGACAACGCGGCCTTGTACTCCATCGTGAGGACATCGATGGCCATGGCGAAAGTGCGCGATTTCTCGAAGCGTGGCGACGCGATCGAAGTTCCGGACCTGACCCAGGTGCAGAGGGCCGCCTATGAGCGGTTCCTCCAGCTGGGCAAGGGACCCCACGAGCGCGACAAGTCGCTCGGGCTGGAGTCCCTCCTCCGCGAGATCTTCCCGATCGAGAGCTACGACGGCACCATGCAGCTCGAGTACTCCTACTACGAGCTGGAGGACGCCCGGTACACCTCGGACGAGTGCCGAGAGCTCCGGCTGACCTACGGCCTGCCGTTCCGGGTCTGCGTCCGCCTCAAGCGGGAGGGGCACCCCGACACCCCCGAAGAAGAGATCTACCTCGGCGAGTTCCCGATCATGCAGGGCGGCGGCGAGTTCATCGTCAACGGCGCCGAGCGCGTGATCGTCAGCCAGCTGCACCGCTCCCCGGGCGTGGACTTCTCGATCGTCTCCAGCGAGGGCGACCGCCCGCTGCACTCGACCCGAATCATCCCCGAGCGCGGCTCGTGGATCGAGCTGGAGGTGACCAAGAAGGACGTGCTGGCGATGCGGATCGACCAGTCGACCAAGCTCGCCGCCACCACCTTCCTCCGCTGCCTCGACGAGAGCGTGAGCACGACCGAGGCGCTCCTGGGTCTGTTCTACGAGATCAGCACGATCAAGGCCGAGCAGGTCAAGCCCGAGCACTGGGCCGCCGAGAGCATCATCGACAAGGAAACCGGCGAGGAGCTGGTGCACGTCGGGCGCCAGATCGGCGAGGCCGCCGGCGCCATCACCGCGTCGAATTTGAAGACCGTGAAGGTCATCCAGAACCCCAGCGACGTGCTGATCCTGAACACGGTCGCGGAGGAGAAGCTGGAGCAGTTCGAGGCCTCGACCGAGTACGAGCGGGCGCTGCTGAAGATTTACAGCAAGCTCCGCCCCGGCAACCCGCCGCAGGTCGAGAAGGCCCGCCAGCTGTTCGCCGAGAAGTTCTTCGACGAGAACCGCTATCGCCTGGG
>JAEUJA010000171.1 GCA_016793195.1 Phycisphaerae bacterium | reverse complement strand
GGAGACGATGCCCTGGCCGACGCGGGCGATGATGGTCTCTTCGGTGGCGCCGCCGACGAGGCGGGCGATGTTGGTGCGGACGGTGACGCGGGCCTTGACCTTGAGCTGGATGCCGTCTTTGGCGACGGCGTCGATGGTCTGTCGCGGGCCCGAGCCGCTGGGGCAGTCGATGACCTTGGGATTGACGGAGGTATGGACGGCGTCGAGGATGTCGCGACCGGCCAGGTCGATGGCGGTGGAGGTGGACCAGGGCAGGTCGATCTTGGCGCCCTTGGCGGAGATCATGGCGGTGATGACGTTGGGCACGCGTCCGCCGGCGAGGTAGTGCGTCTCCAGGGCGTTGGTGGGGATGTCAAGGCCGGCCTTGACGGCGCGGATGCGGCTGAAGACCACGGTGCGGATGTCCACCTTCCGCAGGCGCATGCCGATGATTTCGAGCATGCCGACGTGGGCGTTGGAGAGGAACGCCTGGACATAGAGGCTGATGAACTGTCCGACCACGATGAGCAGCACCAGCGCGAAGATCGCGACGACGATGCCGACCGCGATCAAGATCGCGGTTTTGGAGCTGGTTGACTGGGCGAGCGTGAACAGGAAGGAAGACATGGAGGGCTCCTTGCCGGGCCGCGCGTGGGGCGCGGGTGGACACAGGGTACTCACGGCGGGCGGACCCCGCCAACGAAAGAAGCGTCAGGAGACTTCCTGCACCTTGATGAGGGTGCCCTCGACGGCGGTGATGCGCACGCGGGTTCCCTTGACGATCAGGCCGAGTTCGGACGTGACGTCCAGGCGCTTGCCGTCGAAGCGTGCGACGCCCACGGGGCGAAGGTCGGTGAGCGTCTCGCCCTCGGCGCCGACCAGCGCCAGCATCTGGTCGCGCTCACGCACCTCGGCCCGCTTCTCCTCCTCGCGCTCCGCCTCGGACTTGGACCCGATCATGCGCCGCCCGATCGGCGTGTTTTTCCAGATGTTCAGGGCCGAGAAGCCGACCATCGGCCCCAGCACCAGCACCGCGAGCAGGCCCGAGACGCCCCAGACGGGGTCGTAGGTGAACAGGGTGACGACGCCCGCCAGGGCGGTCACCACCGCCGTCACGAACAGCACGCCCATCGAGGGGATGAAGACCTCGAGAATGAGCAGGAGCAGCGAGGCGCCGATCAGCCCCAGCCCCCAGAGAAGTTTCGGGTCCATCACGCGTTGCCCTCGACCGCCTCGACCTCGACGCGGAACTCCGTGACCGCCACGACGCGGACCTTGGCGCCCGGCGCGATGAACCCCATCTGGGCCACGACGTCGACGACCGCGCCGTCCGCCTGCATCTTGCCGGACGGGCGGAGGGGCGTGAGCGCCACGCCGACCTGTCCCACGCGCGTGCCCGACTCGTGCGTCGGGATCGCCGCGAACATGCTCTCGTCGATCTCGGTCGGTGGCGCGCTCTTGAGCACGAGCCTGCCGAGCACGGGGATCGACCCGAAGTGCTTGGCGGCGAAGTAGCAGCCGACCAGGGCGGTGGCGACGGACAGCGCGACCGTCGCCACGCCGTAGAGAAGTTCCGTGCGTCCCTGGGGCGAGTCGGGGAACAGGCCGTCGGTCCCGCTGGGCGCAAAGGTCCCGACGAGCCCGGCGAACAGGAGCAGGATTCCCAGGATTCCGGCGATGCCGAAGCCGGGAATGACGAACATTTCGAGTGCGATGAGCAGGATGCCGGCCGCGATCGCCGCCACTTCCCACCAGTTCGCCATGCCGATGATGAGCGGGGGGGCGAGGATGGCGACCAGCGCGATGCCGGCGACGGCGCCGGGGAGCGTGACGCCCGGGTGCGACATCTCGAGGAAGAGGGCGATGAGGAAGATCACGATCAAGACGCCGCGCACGATGGGGTTGGTGAGAAACGCGACAAGCCCCTCGGACCAAGTCGGATCAAGGCGGCGGAGGTTCTTGGCGCCGAAGAAGGCCAGGAGTTCCTCGTCGTTTCGCACGACCTGGCGGGCCAGGGCGTAGCGCTCCATGTCCGAGGTCTTCAGGATCAAGGGCCCGTTGCCGTCGGAGACGTACTCGACCAACCGGTACTTGCCTTGGTCCGCGGCGGAGAATTCCGGGCGTTGAGGCGGGAGCGACTGTGTCGCCGAGGCGCTGGCCGCCACGTTTGCGACCGCGGGTGAGGCGGGCTTGACCGCCGTCGCTGGATCGGAAAGTAGGTGCTCTGGCGCGGGTCCCGGCGGCGGGAGAGTCTGCGATTCGGTACTGGCGGGTGTGTGGTTCGCGTCCTTGCCTTCAACCTGGGTGGGGGCCGGGTCGGGGCTCGCAGGAGCGTCGGGCGAGGGCGGATCGGACTTGGGCGCGCCATCCGCGGGCGGGGTAGCGTTCTTGGCGGACTCGGTGCTCGCGGGTTTGTCGCCCTTGCCGGAGAAAACCCTGCGGGCGGTCTCGCCGGGCGGGGCGCTGGGCACCCTGGGGCGGGT
>JAEUJA010000167.1 GCA_016793195.1 Phycisphaerae bacterium | reverse complement strand
CCCGCCGCGCTGGCGCAGGGAAGCAAGGCCGACTACGCGCGTTCGGCCGAGCTTCCGCAGAAGGTTCGCGGCAAGCTCCGCAACGCCGCCGTCCGTCCGCAGTGGCTTGGCGACTCATCGTTCTGGTACCTCTCCTCGCCGCGAGCGGGAGAACGGCGCTTCTGGCTCGTCGACGCCGCGGGCGGCACGAAATCGCCGCTCTTTGACCACGGCGCCCTCGCCGGCGAACTCTCGCGCCTCGCGGGGCGCGAACTCACGGGCGACAAGCTCCCGATCGAACGCATCGAGCCCGACGAGGGCGGCCTGGTGCTGATGCTCAGCGGCGACCCCAAGCTCTGGCGGCTCGATCGCACCACCGGCGCCGTCGCCGAGAAGCCCGCCGGCGACGCCACGCCCTTTCACCTTTCGCCGCTCGCGTCGCCCGCGCGCAGCACCGGCGGCGGGCGCGACACCTCGATCACGTTCGTCAACAGCACGAACGAGAGCGTGAAGATGTACTGGGTCGATCTCGAGGGGAATCGACATCCGTACGACCGCCTCGCGCCGGGCGGCACGGCGTCGCAGCACACCTTCGCCGGGCACGTGTGGGTCGGCGTCGGGCACGACGGGCGCGAGCTGGCGTGGTTTCGCGCGGAGGCGCGCCCCTCGATCGGCGTCGTCAACAACCCCGCGCCCAAGCCGCCCGAGTATGAAGACGAAATCCCCGACGGCGCGAGCGCGGAACTTGAAGCATGGGCGCTGAACGGCACCACGATCGAGATGGAAGGGGCAGCGTCTGCAATCACTGATCGCGAAGCGGGTCCAGCGTCCGCCGCGCCCGCCTTCGAGCCCTTTATCAAGGACTTCAACGTCTGGGGGCGAGACCCAAGCGGCCAGGAATTCCCGCTCTCGACCGACGGCTCGCCCAACGACCCCTACGACGGGCGGTTCTTCTGGTCGCCGGACGCGGCCCGCCTCATCGCGATGCGCACCACCAAGGGCGGCGATCGCAAGGTCACCTACATCGAGAGCACGCCGACCGATCAACTCCAGCCGCGTGTGAAGACGTACGAATACCTCAAGCCCGGCGACGACATCCCGCTCTCGCGCCCGCGCCTCTTCGATGCCGCCGCCCGCACGCAGATTCCCGTCGATGAATCCCTCTTTTCCAACCCCTGGTCGGCGGACAACTTCCGCTGGGAGCCCGATTCATCGCGCTTCACATTCCTCTACAACCAGCGCGGGCACACGGTGATGCGCGTCATCTCGATCGACGCGGGCGGCAAGGTCTTGGCGCTCGTGAACGAAGAGTGCACGACCTTCTTTGACTACGCCGCTAAGACGTTCCTCTACTTCACGCGTGATTCTCGCCTTATCTGGATGAGCGAGCGCACCGGCTGGAACCACCTCGAACTGCGCGACAAGGGCGGCACGCTCCTGAACCAGATCACCACGGGCAAGTGGGTTGTCCGATCCGTCGAGCGGGTCGACGAAGACACGCAGCAGATCACGTTCAAGGCCATGGGGATCCGCCCGGGCCAGGACCCCTACCACGTCCACCTGGCTCGCGTCAACTTCGACGGTACGGGGCTCACGCTCCTGACCGAGGGGGACGGCACGCACGAGGTCGTCCCTTCACCAACCGGCGAGTATCTCATCGACACGTACTCGCGCGCCGACCTGCCGCCGGTCACCGAGCTCCGGCGCGCGTCCGACGGCACGCTCATCGTCGAGCTCGAGCGGGCCGACTGGTCCGCGCTGCTTGAAGCGGGCTGGAGGGCGCCAGAGCGCTTCGTCGCCAAGGGGCGTGACGGGGCGACCGACATTCATGGGCTCATCCACCGCCCCACCAACTTCGACCCCATCAGAAAGTACCCCGTGGTCGAAGCGATCTACGCCGGCCCGCACGATCAGCACGTGCCCAAGGGCTTCCGCGCGTATTCGCAGTGCAACGAGATCGCCGAACTGGGCTTTATCGTCGTGCAGATCGACGGCATGGGGACCAACTGGCGTTCCAAGGCGTTTCACGATGT
The DNA here is from genome assembly GCA_016793195.1 of Phycisphaerae bacterium. Classification (GTDB taxonomy): domain Bacteria; phylum Planctomycetota; class Phycisphaerae; order Phycisphaerales; family UBA1924; genus JABWBC01. Next base: position 24,668 of record JAEUJA010000167.1, on the reverse strand, counting down.
GGCGTGGAAGAACCTGAAAGACGCGGGGTTTCCGGATCGGGTCCTGTGGATGAGGGCGGCGGCGGCGGCGCACCCGGAGATGGACCTCGTCAACCACGGGCGCGGCGTGGGGATCTACGGCGGGTCCGCCGGCGGTCAGAACGCCATGGGCGCGCTGCTCTGGCACGGCGACTTCTACAAGGCCGCGGTCGCGGATTGCGGCTGCCACGACAACCGCATGGACAAAGTGTGGTGGAACGAGCTCTGGATGTCGTGGCCGATCGGTCCGTGGTACGAAGCCAGCAGCAACGCCGCCAACGCGTCGCGCCTTCCCGATGACTGCAAGCTCTTGCTCACCGTCGGCGAGATGGACGAGAACGTCGACCCCGCGAGCACGATGCAGGTCGTGTCGCGGCTTGTCAGGGCCAACAAGGACTTTGAGATGCTTGTGCTCCCCGGCGAGGGTCACGGCGCGGCGGAAACGCCTTATGGGCGGAAGAAGCGGCAGGACTTTTTTGTGCGGCATCTGCTGGGGCGCGAGCCACGTTGGGAGTGACGCGGCACGTCATGGTGGTGCGCGGAAGGATTGAGCTCCGGCGCGATGTAGGGCGGCCGGGATGCTGCGCGGGCCATGGCCGGCCGCGCCGTTCAAGCCCATGTTGCATGGCGCGGATTCCCACTCGCCGGGGCGTGCACCGAGGTCATGCGTCGCGGCTAGCGGCGTGCGGATCGTGGAGATACCCAGGATGCTCCGCGTTCAAGTGGTATTCGTCTCAGCGAGCGTGGAGGCCCTGGACGGGGCGGTCTTCGAGGGCGACGGGGTCGGTCGGGCCGGTGATGACCTGTTCGCCGGGCATGGGGCTGAAGCGCGAGCCGTAGAGCGGCAGGCGCTTGTTGGTGCTGGGGATTCCGACGCGGGACTGGAGCGCGACGAAGACCAGCGCGACGGCGGCGTTGGCGGCCAGCATCTGGAGCGGGCCACGCCAGTCCATGTACAGCATCACCGACACGACGACGACGTGGGCGAGGGCCAGCGGGATGAGGACTTGCCAGGCGACGGCCATGACCTGGTCGTAGCGGACGCGCGGGAGGGTCCAGCGGACCACCATCTGGAAGCAGATCACGAGCACGACCTTGGTGAAGAAGACGACGAACTTTGCCAGGGCGGCGGCGAAGGTCGTGGATTCGGGCGAGAGGAGATCAATGCCGGGGAGCGACGTGCCCGGGAGGTGATAGCCGCCGAGGAAGAGGAGCGTGAAGAGCGCGCCGGAGGTGAGCATGTGGGCGTATTCGGCGAGGAAGAAGAGGGCGAAGCGCATCGACGAGTATTCGGTGTGGTAGCCGCCGACGAGTTCGTTCTCGGCCTCGGCGTTGTCGAAGGGTGCGCGGTTGGCCTCGGCGAGGATGGCGACAAAGAAGAGGACGGCGGCGAGGGGCTGGGTGAGGACCAGCCAGCCGTCGGAGGATTGCTGGCGGACGATCTGGTCGGGCATGGTCGTGCCGTAGACCAGGAGGGCGGCCATGAGGGCGAGGCCGAGGGGGATTTCGTAGGAGATCATCTGTGCGGTGGCGCGGAGGCCGCCGAGGAAGGAGTATTTGTTGTTGCTGGCCCAGCCGCCGAGGGTGATGCCGTAGACGCCGAGGGAGGCGACGGCGAGCATGTAGATGATGCCGACGCCGATGTTGGCGCCGGCGACGTGGACGGGTCCGCCGGCGATGTGCCAATCGAGGATGGGGATGGTGAAGTCTGGGATGTTCCACACGCCGCCCCAGTTGATGACGGCGAAGCCCATGAGGGCGGGGGAGATGGAGATGAGGGGCGCGAGGGAGAAGAGGACCTTGTCGACGCGCGAGGGGGTGTAGTCCTCTTTGAGGAAGAACTTGAGGCCGTCGGCGAGCGGCTGGCCCAGGCCGATGCATCCCTTGAGGAAGGAGAGGGCGGGGAGTCCGAAGTCAAAGCCGACGCGGTTTGGGCCGATGCGGTCCTGGATGTAGGCGGAGATTTTTCGTTCGAGGTAGATGAGGTAGGCGACGGTGAGGAGCATGACGTGGATGACCAGCGCGATCACGACCGCGTTGACGATGAGCTGGGCCGTCAGGAATTCGGGCTTTTCCATAGAGGCCCGTACTGTACGCGGACAAAGGGCGGACAGCGAGCGGGGGAGGGCTTGGGAGGTGGGGAGGCGGGGTGACTGCGGGATGAACTGGCGGGTGTGTGCCCAGGGCGATGAGTCTTGCACCGACTCCAACGCGGAGGTGGCACCTGCTTGGGGGATACTGCGCGAAGCGGGGCGGGGTGGTTGCGCGAGACGGCGAGGCCGATAGGTCTGCCGGCGGCGCACAAGTTCTTGATCCGAGGGCCGGTGTCACAATAAACTGGGGCGGGTTCCCGCGATGGAGCTTTGATCGAGGGGCTTGGGCGACTGCGCCGGTGTGGCGAGCGGGTGAATGAGCGCGTGACGGAGGCGTGACGATGCTGAAGCGAGAGATGAAGAGTGCGGCGGTGAAGGTGAGCGGTCGAGTTGCGACGAGTGGTTCGGTGGATGCGGCGGCGTGGGTGAGTGCGCCGGTTGCGCGAGTGGCGGGGTTGATGCTGGCGATGTTGGTGCTGTTCGGTCCGGGAAGTGTGGCGAGCGCGCAGCAGATGGAGTGGGTGGAGCGTGTGGTCGGCCCCCCGGCGAGAGACAGTCACGCGATGGCCTACGACACGGCCCGCGGCGTCACCGTCCTCTTCGGGGGAGCCGACAGTGCGAACTTCAATGCCGAGACGTGGGAATGGAACGGGACGGTGTGGTCCCAACGAGCAATCAGTGGGCCCTCGGCGAGAAACAACCACGCAATGGCCTTCGACGCGGCCCGCGGCGTAACGGTCCTCTTCGGGGGATACGCCGGTATTTCCAATGCCGAGACTTGGGAATGGAACGGGACGGCATGGAACCAGCGGGCGGTCAGCGGACCCTCGGCGCGCTACGACCACGCGATGGCCTACGACCCGGCACGCGGTGTCACCGTTCTCTTCGGGGGATACACGAACAACACCCGCAGTGCCGAGACGTGGGAATGGAACGGGACGTCGTGGACCCAGCGGGTGGTCAGCGGCCCCTCGGCGCGACGCAGACACGCAATGGCTTACGACGCGGCACGCGGCGTCATCGTCCTCTTCGGAGGAGACACCGGCTCCGGTCAACGCAGTGCGGAGTCCTGGGAATGGGACGGGACGGCGTGGGTGCAGCGACTGGGGAGCGGTCCATCCGCAAGAGATGATCACGCGATGGCCTACGACTCGACGCGAGGTGTCACGGTTCTCTTTGGGGGAAACACAAGCAACTTCGACTACAGCGACGAGACATGGGAATGGAACGGGACGACGTGGACCCAGCGTGTGGTCAACGGCCCCACGGCGAGGAGAGGCCACGCCATGGTCTTTGACTCGGCGCGCGACGTCACCGTTCTTTTCGGGGGATTCAACGGCAGCGCCCCGAACGCCGAGACCTGCGAATGGAACGGGACGGCGTGGACCCAGCGGGTGGACAGCGGCCCCTTGGCGAGGTGGTGCCACGCGATGGCCTACGACTCGGCGCGCGGCGTCACCGTCCTCTTCGGGGGAGACACCAGCGCCGGCCTTAACGCCGAGACCTGGGAATGGAACGGGACGACGTGGATCCAGCGTGTGGTCAGCGGCCCTTCTCCGAGGTCTCAGCACGCGATGGCGTACGACGCGGTCCGTGGCGTCACCGTCCTCTTCGGGGGGAACATCGGCACCGGTTACAGCGCCGAGACTTGGGAATGGAACCGGAACGCATGGACCCAGAAATTGGTCAGCGGCCCCTCGGCGCGAACGAGACACACGATGGCGTACGACGCAGCCCGAGGCGTCATAGTCCTCTTCGGGGGATATACGAGCACTTACCCTCACTACAACTCCGAGACTTGGGAGTGGAACGGCACGGCGTGGAGCCAGCGAGTGGTCAGCGGCCCTTCGGCGAGAGAAAGACACGCGATGGCGTACGACGCGGCGCGAGGCGTCACCGTCCTTTTCGGGGGAAAGACCAGCGCCGGCCTTAACGCCGAGACTTGGGAATGGAACGGGAACGCATGGACCCAGAGAGTGGTTAGCGGCCCTTCAGCAAGAGAGAACCACACGATGGCGTACGACGCGGCGCGAGGCGTCACCGTTCTCTTCGGTGGATACACGAGCCCAGATTACAGCGCCGAGACTTGGGAATGGAACGGCGCGGTGTGGACCGAGCGGGTGGTAAGCGGCCCCTCGGGGAGATATTGGCACGCGATGGCTTGTGACACGGCCCGCGGCGAAATCGTTCTCTTTGGGGGATGGAGCAACGCCCGCAGCGCCGAGACATGGGAATACGGCATTAAGCCATGCCCCGCTGACTTTGATCACAACGGCTTCGTCAATGGCAACGACTACGACGCGTTCGCGGAGTTGTTCGATGTCGCGGACCCGGGCGCGGACTTCAACGGCGATGGGTTCGTGAACGGCAATGACTACGACGAGTTCGCGGAGCACTTTGATGTGGGGTGCTGAGGAAGAAGGCATCGGGCATCGGGCATCAGTGGAAGCCAAGAAGTGGCGAAGTGGTCGAGTGGCGAAATGAAGGAAGAAACGCCCTCCCTGACGGTCGGGCTACTGAAGGAAGAGGCATCAGGCATCAGGCATCGGGCATTGGGGGAAGGCGAGACAGCGAGGCAGGGGACGCGGAGAGCATCGATGTCGCGGAGCGACTTCGATGCCACGAGACCAAGAGCACGGCGGAACAAAGAGCCCACTGAAGAGTAGGAACTCCGGCGGGGCCGTCGGGCCAGCCAAGACACCCTCGCTGGCGCTTCGGGCTCGTCAAAGACGCCGCTCTGGAGCGTGGTGCCACCAAAACAAGAGCATCGATGTCGCGTGGGGACATCGATGGCACGAGGCCAAGAGCGCGGCGGAAACTCATACGCAGTCTCGACCAAGCGCGGGCGTCAGCGCGACGATTCGCTTCGAGGACTCCGCTCATCGTCGGCGTGGGAACCGCGTGCGGATGACCAAGGACTCGCCTCAGGGCATGGTGCCGTCGGGCACGTCGGGGATGTTGAAAGACGGCGCGAGTTGCTCGTATTCGGCGGCGGGCGCGTGGCACTGGAAGCAGTTGGTGCGGGAGAGGTGGTCGGGGCGCCAGCCGTCGTAGCCGAACTCGCCGTGGCAGGCGACGCAGTTGGTGCGCATGAAGACGGGGTGAGGCATGACGGGGGGTGCGCCGGCCCAGGCGCGGGTCCCGCCGTAGCCGCTGGTGCGATAGCCCGCGAAGGAATTGGCGGGCATGGGCTGGTCGGGCAGGAATGAGTTGGCCGCCTCGACGTGGCACTGGGTGCAGCTGGTCATGGTGGCGTGGGCCATCATGCGGGCGGTCTTATCGCCGGCGCGGAGCCCCTGGGCGTGGCAGGCGCGGCAGGTCTGCACGTTCATGTCGGTGGTCGGGTGGGGCACGACGGGCGGCGCGCCCTCGAACGCGCGCAACTTGGCCCGCAGCTCGATGGAGCGCACCCGCGCGTTGAACTTGTCGACGACCGCGGCCGGGTTGGCCCGGCTCTCGGGCACGACGTTGGGCGCGGGGTTGTTCAGGCGCCAGGGGAGCGCGGTCTGCGCGGGCGAAGTCGTCGCGGGCGCGTAGGCGGGCGTTGGCGACTTGGGGATGGGAACGTTGGCGATGGGATTCGGCGGCTGGGTGAAGGCCGCGATGGACGCGCCCGCAGCCAGCACCACGACGCCCGTGAACAGCCGCGTGCCGGCCCGCGTGTTTGCTCGAATCGGATTCATGTTCGGTCCTTCCATCGCCCGGCGGGCGCGTGCCCGCGCGGGGTTCACGCTGATTCTCAGGCCTTGCGCAGCACGGTGACGGCGCACTTCTTGTAATCGGGCTGCTTGGAATAGGGGTCGTATTCGTCGAGGGTCACCTGGTTGATGAGCTTGCCCTCGTCGAAGAAGGGGACGAAGACCTCGCCGGGCTTGGGATCGCCGCGCCCGCCGATCCAGACGGGGAGATCGAGTTCGCCGCGACGGCTCTTGATGGTGACGACCTCGCCGTTCTGCACGCCGAGGCGCTTGGCATCCTCGCGGTTCATCTCGACATAGGCGCGGGGCATGGCGCGGTGGAGCTGTGGCACGCGGCGGGTCATGGTGCCGGTGTGCCAGTGTTCGAGGACGCGCCCGGTGCAGAGCCAGAAGGGGAAGTCCTTGTCGGGCATCTCGGGCGGGAACTCGTGGGGTCGGAACCAGACGAGGGCCTTGTCGTCCTTGGTGACGGAGTGATAGAACTGGAAGCCTTTGCCCTTGGCGACGTAGGTGTCGTCGAACTCGCTGAAGCGCCAGCGGGTTTCCTTCCACGAGCCGTCGGGCTGCTGGATGACGGGCCAGCGCAGGCCGCGGGACTTGACGTATTCCTGGTAGGGCGCCAGGTCCTTGTGCTTCATGCGCGTGAAGGCGCGGTATTCCTCGAAGAGTCGTTCGTCAACGTTCGTGTCGTAGTAGTGGGCCCAGTCCCAAATCGGGACTTCCTTGCCGGCGGCGTCGGTGGTGTGGAAGATCCACTTGCCGTCTTTGCCCTTCATGCCCTCGACGCCCATATCGAGGAGTTTGTGGGAAACGGCGATGGTCTGCCAGCAGTCGTCGCGGGCGTCGCCGGGCGGCGGGACGAGCTTGAACCATTGCTGGGTGCGGCGTTCGCTGTTGCCGTACATCCCGTTCTTTTCGACCCACATCGCGCTGGGGAGGATGAGGTCGGCCAGCTCGGTGGTGGCGGTGGGATAGACGTCGGAGACGATGAGGAACTTGTCGGCCAGGCCTTTTTTCTTGCGGAAGTTCCGCTCGAGGTTCGGGATCGTCTGGCCGGGGTTGGTGACCTGGACCCAGAGCGTGGTGATATCGCCTCCCTGGTCGGTGGGCGTGTTGAAGCGTTTGAACATCTCGACGGTGTGATAGCCGGGCTTGGGCGCGATGCGTCCCTCGGGGACGTTCCAGAACTCCTCGGCGTGCTTGCGGTGGTCCGGGTTGGCGACCAGTCGCCCGCCCGGAAGAAGGTGGCTGAGCGTCCCGCACTCGCGGACGGTGCCGCACGCCGAGGGCTGGCCGGTGAGGCTGGTGGAGGCGTCGCCAGGCTTTCCGAAGTGCCCGGAGAGGAGGTGGATGGCGTGGACCAGGCAGTTGATCGCGGTGCCGCGGGTGTGCTGGTTCATGCCCATGCACCAGAGGCTGTTGATCTTGATATCACGCCTGCCGAACAGCTCGCCGAGCAGTCGGATCTTCTCGGCGGGGATGCCGGAGAGTTCCTCGACCTTTTCGGGCGTGTAGGGCTCGACGGCCTTGGCGTATTCCTCGAAGGTCATGGGCGCGCCGAGCATGTCGGGCGGGGTCTTCTCATCGGGCTTGGGCCCGAGCTGGCGGAAGTTGCAGTGCTTGGCGACGAAGTCCTTGTCGTAGGTTCCGTTCTTGATGAGGAGGTGCGCGATGCCGTTGGCGATGGCCAGGTCGCCGTGGGGCTTGAAGAGCAGGACGTGCTCGGCGTGGTCGCTGGTGCGGGTGCGACGGGTGGTCATGTCGATGACCATGACCTTCTCGCCGCGGGTGCGCCGATCGATGAGGCGCGAGAAGAGCACGGGGTGCATCTCGGCCATGTTGTTGCCCCACATGATCGCGACGTCGCAGGCGTCGAGGTCGTCGTAGACGCCCGGGGGCTCATCGACGCCGAAGGTGGAGAGGAAGCCGGTGACAGCCGACGCCATGCACAGTCTCGGATTGCCGTCGATGTGGTTATTGCCAAGCCCGGCTTTCATGAACTTGTTACCCGCGCAGCCCTCGCCGATGGTCCACTGCCCCGAGCCATACATCGCGAAGGTCTTGGGGCTGTCGGCGATGCGTTTGGCGATGGTGGCGATCGCTTCGTCCCAGGAGATGGGGACGAGCTTGCCGTCCTTGCGGAGCATGGGCGTGGTGAGGCGGTCCTTGCCGTAGAGGATGAGCCCGACGTGGTAGCCCTTGACGCAGAGCAGGCCCTTGTTGACGTCGGCCTTTTGATCGCCCTGGATGGCGACGACGCGTCCGTTCTCGGTGCCGACCATGACGTGGCAGCCCGTGCCGCAGAAGCGACATGGGGCCTTGTTCCACTTGAGCGACGAGCCCTCGGGTTGGCTCAGGACGGGGAGGGAGAGGGCGCTGGCGGAGCCCGCGGCGGCGGCGGTGGTGGCGGCGGTCATCGCGGCCGACTTCACGAAGGTTCTGCGATCAAGCGTGAGCATCGGTGTTCTCCATCTCGCGAGCAAGCTCGGGCGCGGGCTGGTCGAGGGCCACAAAGGTCACGTCCACATGCACCACGCCGGGGATGGCGTGGAGCTGGTCCCACAGGTCACGATCGGCGCGGGGGCTGTCGGTTTCGGCGACGGCGGCGAGGCGCAGGCCGAATCGCTCGCCCAGCGTGAGGCGCGGGTCGGCCGAGAGCGCGGCCATGGCCTGCTCGGCCAGGCCGGGGTCACTCGCCAGCGTCACCACGATCCCGCTGACTGCCATGTCCTCTGACTCCTCGGCGCGTCGCCAGAAAATCCTCATTCAGGGGCCCCCAGCAGGCCGAACAATGGATATCATACTCTCAATATCGGTTGTCGGCGCGCCCTGAATAGGAAAATCCGCATGGACACCTCTCCAATGACCAAGCCGCCTCCGACGGGCACGGATTCGGGGTTGATGGGGTGGGCGTTGCCGGTGGCGTTCCTGCTGCTCGCGGGGGGCGTGTCCGCGATGCCCCGACGGGCGGACATCCCGCTTTCTGATCCGGCCGCGGTCGATCGGGCGGCCCTGGTCGTTCAGCCGCGCCGCGTCGCGCTGACCGACCCGCCTCTCACGCTGGTTGAGGGCCAACCCGAGAACTGCAACGCCTGCCACCAGGTCTTCAAGAGCCAGAACCCCGGCGGGACGGTGCCAACGTTTCACAGCACGATCAAGCTGGTCCACGGCCTGAACGACCGGTGCGTCAACTGCCACGACCCCAATGACCGCGAGCGGCTGACGCTCCGGGACGCGGAAACCGTGGCGTTTTCCGAGGCCCCCCAGCTCTGCGCCCAGTGTCATGGCACGGTGTTCCGCGACTGGGAGCGCGGGACGCACGGCAAGACGCTCGGCTCGTGGATGAAGTCATCGCCGGCGCACTCGCGTCTGGCGTGCAACCAGTGCCACGACCCGCACGCGCCGAAGTACCCGAAGATGGAGCCGCTCCCCGGGCCGTCGACGTTGCGGATGGGCGACCAGAGTTCGCGCGCGGGCGAAGCGGTGAGCGAGAACTCGCTGCAGCGCTGGCTGCGGCGCATCCGCGAAGAGCGAGCGACACCCAAAGGCGGCACGACGACCAAGCCAGCGACGGCGCCTCGATCCGGCGGAGGCCATCCATGAGCAACCTGCGAATCCATGAAGGCCCCGCGACGCCCGGCCCGGATGTGTCGAGGCGCAGTTTCCTTCGCACGGGGGCGGCGGCGGTGAGCGGGATGGCGGCGCTGGCCGCGGCCCTGAGCCCGCTGCGCGAGCTCATCACCAACCCGACGATCTCGGTCGATCAGTTCCTGCAGAAGCACTATCGGGAGATGTCGCCGAATGAGATGGAGGCGGCGCTGGGGCGGATTCGCGCCAAGGTGGAGGAGCGGTACAAGGTCAGGCCGCATGTGCGGGACGTGAAGGCGATGGACGGCGTGGAGTTTGCGTACGCGCTCAACCTGTCGCGGTGCATCGGCTGTCGCAAGTGCGTGCACGCGTGCGTGGCGGAGAACAATCAGTCGCGTTCGCCGGAGATCCAGTACATCCGCGTGCTGGAGATGCCGCGCGGGACGATGGATGTCGAGAAGGGCAATCACCATTACGACCGCCCGAAGGTGCCGGACGCGGCCCACTTCTATCTGCCCGTGCAGTGCCACCAATGCGCCAATCCGCCGTGCGTGAAGGTGTGCCCGGTGGAGGCGACGTGGCAGGAGCCCGACGGCATCACGGTGATCGACTACGACTGGTGCATCGGGTGCCGTTATTGCGAAGCGGCGTGCCCGTACTGGGCCCGGCGCTTCAATTTCGCCGAGCCGAGTGTGGCGAGCGAGCAGATCAACCCGAACATGGCGTATCTCTCGAATCGCCCGCGCGATCGCGGCGTGATGGAGAAGTGCCACTTCTGCCTGCACCGCACGCGCGAGGGGCGGATGCCCGCGTGCCTGGAGATCTGCCCGACCGGCGCGCGGAAGTTCGGCAACGTGCTGGATCCGGCGTCGGAGGTCTTCGAGATCATCAAGACCAAGCGCGTCTTTGTGCTTAAGGAGGAGGTCGGGACGCTCCCCCGCTTCTTCTACTACTTCGACGAGCGGTATCCCAACGCGCTGGACCCCGAGGCGCTGGCGATCGGCGAGCGCCTGAGGCGCGAAGAGGGTGAACTGTTCGGCGCGGCGCCGGGACGGGGCGGGCCTGACTTGGGAGCTGACATGGGCGCGGTCGCGGGGGCAACGCCCGTGCGCTGGGACGGAGGCCGGGCATGAGAACCTACCTGCAATTTCTGTGGCGATGTTTCCGCCTGAGCTTCGTGGGCGATCGGCGCTACTACGCCTGGATGTTCGTGCTGACGGCGTTCGTGCTTCTGGGCATCCACGCCTACTCGCGCCAGCTCATGCAGGGGCTGTGCACCACCGGCATGACCGACCAGGTCTCGTGGGGCTTCTACATCGCGAACTTCACGTTCCTGGTGGGGATGGCCGCGGCGGCGGTGATGCTGGTGATCCCCGTCTACATCTTCAAGAACCGTGAGTTGCATCACCTGGTGATCTTCGGGGAGCTGTTCGCGGTGGCCGCGATCGTGATGGCGATGCTGTTCGTCACGGTCGACCTGGGGCGTCCCGAGCGGTTCCATCACCTGCTGATGAAGTTCAACTTTCCGACTTCGATGCTGACGTGGGACGTGCTGGTGCTGAACGGCTATCTGCTGCTCAACCTGCACATCTGCGGCTATCTCGTGTACTGCGCCTACCGCAAGCGCCAGCCGGGCAAGGTCTTTTACATCCCGTTCGTCTTCGTGGCCATCGTATGGGCGATCAGCATCCACACTGTGACCGCGTTTCTCTACAGCGGCCTGGGCGGACGTCCGTTCTGGAACTCCGCCGTGGTCGCGCCGCGCTTCCTGGCTTCGGCGTTTTCGGCGGGCCCGGCGTTCCTGATCCTGACGCTGACGGTGCTCGGGCGATTCACGAGCTATCCGGTCGCGCCCAGGGCGTTCATGACGCTGCGGGTGGTGGTCGCGGTGGCGCTCTCGATCAACATGTTCCTGCTGGGCTCGGAGGCGTTCACGGAGTTCTATACCGACTCGGCGCACGGCGCGTCGGCCGAGTATCTCTTCCTCGGCCTGCACGGGCGATGGGCTCTGGTGCCGTGGATCTGGGCGGCGGTGGCGCTGAACATGATCGCACTGGTTCTGCTCTACCTGCCGGTGAGCCGGAACCTGAAGGTGCTGCAGGCGGCGTGCGTAATGCTCATCGTCGGCATCTGGATCGAGAAGGGGATGGGGATGATTGTTCCGGCGTTTGTGCCCACGCCGCTGGGCGAGATCGTGGAGTATCTCCCGACGCTGAACGAAACGCTCGTGACGCTGGGGATCTGGGCGGGCGGGCTGCTCATCTACACGATCCTGGTGCGGGTGACGGTGCCGGTGCTGGAAGGTCGGTTGACGTATGACCAATCGTTCGCGGCGGCGACCGAGGGGGTCGGGCCGGTGAGTCTGCCGACGCCCGAGTCTCATTGAACGTGCCGTTCGTCCAAGGCCGCGCCGGCGTCGGGGCAATTCGGTGATCCGCGAAAGTCGCCCACGCTATGCTGCACGGGCCACGCGAGGAGCAGCCATGAAGAAGACGGGCGGCGACACGAAGAAGTCCAAGGGCGGCGTGCCGGGGACGTACAAGGCGTTCATCACGAAGTACCCGGCGCTGGGCAAGTCTCACGAGATGGTGGCGACGGCGGTGGAGCAGGCCGGGCCGCTGGACGCAAGGACGCTGTCGCTGATCAAGATCGGCATCTGCGTGGGCGCGGGGCTGGAGTCGGCGTTGCGGAGCCACGTGCGCCGCGCGATGCAGCACGGGGCCAGCGAGGTCGAGATCGAGCAGGCGATCCTCTTGGGCATGAACACGGTCGGCTTCCCGGGCACGGTCGCCGCGTGGTGCTGGGCCCACGAGCAGTTCGAGCGGGGGAAGTGAGGCGGAAAGAGACGAAGAGACGAAGTGAAGAAGGCACAGGGCACTGGGAACTGGGCGCCCAGAGAGAGGAAGCGGCGTAGTAGTCTGATGCGCAAGGGTGTGTGAGTCTTCTCGGGTGCGATGGGCGGGGTGCGGACGGAGTTGGTCGCGCGTGATTCAGGTGAAGGGCAAAACTTCGATGGCGGTGTCGCGGCTGAGCCTGCCGCAGCTTGCGCCGCGCGCGGGCGCACCCGCCGCCAGCCACGCCCGCGCGCCGGACTGCTCGGAGCTGCCGCCCCCTGCGCCCGATCACGTTCGCGCGGCCCGGCGCATGATCGACTCCCACGGGCGGGTGATCCGCGACCTTCGCCTCAGCATCACCGACCGCTGCAATTTTCGGTGCGTCTATTGCATGGACCCCGGGGTGCGGTTCATGGAGCGAGAGCGCCTGCTCTCCACGCACGAGATCATCCGCGTGGCGCGCGTCGCGGCATCGCTGGGCGTGCGGAAGGTCCGCCTGACCGGCGGCGAGCCGACGCTCCACCCCGAACTCACCGAGATCATCGGCGGAATCCGGGCCGCAACGGGCGTCGAGATTGCGATGATCACGAATGCGTCTTGTCTCTCGCGGGCGGCGCTCCGCGAGTGGAGGCGGGCCGGGCTGGAGCGGATCACGATCAGCATCGATTCGATGCGCCCGGAGCGATTCGCGAGGCTGACGCGCTCGACCTGCACGCCCGCCGACGTGCTCGACGGCGTGTCGATGTGCCTGGACGAGGGCCTCACGCCGCTGAAGCTCAACGCGGTGCTGATCCGGGGCTTCAACGACGACGAGGCGCCGATGCTGGCCGGGCTCGCGCGCCGGTTCGGGATCGAGATGCGGTTCATCGAGTACATGCCGCTGGATTCCGGGCGGGCGTGGGACTCGTCCAAGTGGGTGAGCGCGGACGAAACGCGGCGTGCCATCGAGGCTCGCCATTCGCTGATCGCGTGCGGCGACGACGAGCCCTCGAGCACGGCGCGCACGTACCGCTTCGCCGACCTGCCGCTCGATGCCTCCGCGCGGGTCGGGTTCATCGCGCCGGTGAGCAGCCCGTTCTGCGGCGCGTGCAGCCGCCTGCGTCTGACGGCCGACGGCAAGGTCCGCCCGTGCCTCTTTAGCACGCGCGAGTGGAACCTGCGCGCCCTGCTCCGCGATGAGGCGGCCGGTGGCGACGAGATCGCGAACTTCCTCATCGACGCGACGTGGACCAAGCAGGCCGGGCACGGGATCGCAAGCCCGGCGTTTGTGCAGCCCGAGCGCCCGATGTCCGCGATCGGGGGGTAGGTTCGCGGGAGTTGCGCGCCGAACGGGGTGTAACGGGGCGGCGCGCCGCGAGCGACGTTCGTATGCTGGGCGGCGATGACGGGCGAAACGCTGGCCATTCTTCTGCCTCTGTTCCTCGTGGTCGGGGCGCTGTACGCGTCGGTCGGGCACGCCGGGGCGTCGGGCTACCTCGCGGTGATGGCGATGCTGTCGATCGCGCCCGAGGCCATGCGCCCGACGGCGCTGTCGATCAACGTGTTGGTGGCGGCGATCGCGTTCGCGCAGTTCGCGCGGGCGGGTCACTTCCGCTGGCGGCTGTTCTGGCCCTTCGCGCTCTCGTCGATGCCCGCGGCGTATCTCGGCGGGCGGCTGGCGCTCCCCACGCACGCGCTGAAGGTGTCGATCGGCGTCGTGCTGCTCTTCACCGCGGCCCGCATGGCGTGGATCGGCCTTCGCGCGAGCAAACCCGGTGCGGGCCCGGGTGCCGGCTCGACCAATGAATTCCGTCCTCCCGCGACGTGGGGCGCGCTCCTGATCGGGGCCGCGATCGGCATCGTCTCGGGCATCACCGGCACCGGCGGCGGGATCTTTCTCAGCCCGCTCCTGATCCTCCTGCGCTGGAGCGACACCAAACGCACGGCGGCGGTCGCGTCGCTCTTTGTGCTCGTCAATTCGCTGGCGGGGCTTGCGGGCCTGGCGCACTCGGGATGGACGCCCGGCCCGGAACTGGCGTGGATGGCGCTGGCCGCGGGCGTCGGCGGGGCCGCGGGGAGTTGGTTCGGAAGCCGGCGGGCGCCGTCGCGCGTGCAGAACGTGCTGCTGGCGTGCGTGCTGGTGGTGGCCGGGATCAAGCTGGTGACGACGTAAGCGCGGGAAGCGCCCGGGAATCGCGATGGTCGCGTCGGGCGATCGGCGAACGCGCTGGACGCCTCGCCCGTGCGGTGCGTGGGCGGGGTCAGCGTGCCGCGTGCTGGAGCGCGCGGAGCGAATAGGCGGTGATGAGAACCTTGTTGTCTTCGAGCCAGCGATCGTCGACCGGGCGGAACGAGCCGTCGGGTTCTTGCAGCGTGGCGAGGCGCGCGACCAGGTCGGCGCGCCAATTCCGCGGCGTCACCGAGCCGTCCGCGGCGATCACGCGCAGCGTCTCTTCGCCGTTTGCCTCCAGAGCCGGGGCGAAGACGTTGAAGTAGTAGTACAGGCCGTCGGTCCCCACGCCGGGGTTCTCCTCCAGCGTGTAGTTCCGCGTCACCCAGTCCTTGACGGCCAGGACGCGCGGGTCGTCCTTGGAGAGGCCGGCGTAGAGATAGCTCTTGAAGCCGGCGTAGGAGACCGTGCCGTAGGCGCGGAGGCGGCTGACACCTTGCCATTCGTCGAGGCGCCGAACCGAGATCGCGGGTTTCTCGCCCAGCACGTCGGCGAAGGCGACGGCGACCAGGGCGCGGAACTTCTCGGGGTCGGTGATGGGAGAGCGGATCGTGAAGTCTCGCGAGGACTTTCCGTCGCCGGTGGGGCCGAGCACGACCATGAATTCGCGAGCGAGCACCGCGGCAGCCTGGGCGGCATCACCCTTTGCGGCGGCATCGAGACGCTTGTGCGCTTCGTCGCGCGTCAAGGCGTTCTTCACGCTTGGTTCAAGCGAGAACACCGCCTCGCACCCGGGCGGGCCTGATGGTGCTTCGACGATCTCGCCGGCGAAGCTTTGGCCCAGCCCGACGGAGTCCTTGTTGACGGCGGTGGCGTAGATGAACCCGCCCTGCGTCGAGCCATTGGCATAGGCCTGGTCGTTCACCTTCGTGCCGTCGGGCGTGCGCTCGATCATCTGCATGCGTTGCAGGAACGAGATCGCGCGCCTGAACGCAGGATCGCTCTCGGGCACGCCCGCCTGGTGCAGGGCTTCGAGGGCGAAGTGGGTGTTAGAGATGTCGGGTCGACCGCGATTGCCGTAGCCCCACCCGCCGTAGAACGGATGCTCGGGCCCGACGGCCTCGGCCGCTTCGGAGCCGCCCGACGTCGCCACTGCGGCCTCGCCGTACTGGGTCTGGCGGAGGAACTCGATCGCGAGTTTGGTCGCCTCGCGCGCGCGGGGAGTGTCGATCTTGGCGAGCGCCGCGGCGCAGATCGACGTGTTGTAGCTCGGGAGGATCCGGTCGTAGATCCCGCCGTCGGGCTGCTGGTACTTTACGATGAAGTCCACCGCGCGATCGATCGCGTCGTCGCTGGGCGCGGCACCCGGTTGAGTCACCAGGCCCGCCAGCGCCAGGCCGCTAATCGCCGGAAACACGGGCCCGTTCTGCGAAATGCTCCAGCCGCCGGAGGCGTCCTGCTGCGAGCGCAGCCACGCGGCGGCGCGGGCGGCGATGGCGCGAGCCTGCTCGCGCGGGTCGCTCGACCTGGCAAAATTCGGCGCGCTCGCGGGGGTTGTGCTCTGCGCCGGCGCGAGCGCCGACCCCGACACGACCGCGACGCCGACCAACAACTGCGCGAGCACATACCTCATCCGTGGCCTCCTCGTGCGACACGTTCGGCGAAGAGGATACACGCGGCGGCGGCGGCGGCGGCGGTTTCCACCCGCATCACATGCCGGCCAAACCGGGCGATCTGCACGCCGGCATCCCGGGCCGCCTGCAATTCCCGTTCGGACCAATCACCCTGCGGCCCAATCAGGAGCGTGATGTCCGGCGCGCCGCTGGCGCGATACTCCCCCCCACTCACATGGGCCACGACGCAGGCGCCGGGCGACGTGGAGGACGCGGATGATGCGTGCGGCCCGAGGACCTCATCGAAGGAGCGTTCGGGCTCGATGGAGAGGCTCCAGGCCCTGCCGCACTGCTTGCTGGCCTCGGCGGCAATCCGCGACAGGCGATCAAGGCGGTGGTCGCTGGGGTCGACTGTCGCGTGCTGGCTTCGGAGCATGGCCCAAGACGCGGCCCCGACCTGCGAGAGTTGATCGACGAGCATCTCGAAGCGTTCGCCCTTGGGGACGCCGGTGAGGACGTGGAGCGCGGGAGAGGGCCGCGCCTCGTGCTCTGTGCGCTCGATGGTGACGCTGATCTCCCAGCCGCCGTGCTTGGCGCCTGCCTTGGACAGCTTGCGGGTGTCGGCGATGACGCCCAGGGCGCGAGCGCCGCGGCCGTCGATGAGCTCGATGCGATCGCCGACCGCCAGACGCTTCACGCGCAGGGCGTGGTGGGCTTCCTCGCCGGCGATGAGGGCGGCGTGGGCAGGAATGGAGTCGAGCATGACGCGGTGGAGAGACATGGCGGCGAGCTTATCAGGCCGGGGAATGCCCCCGGGACGGGCGCGGGGAACGTCCTATTCGGCGCGTAAGTGCCTGTCGCGGAAGGCGCGCTTGAGTTATCGTGGGGTCCGGCCGATGTAGCGGTGGTGCGCCGATGAGCAAGCAAGACGCCAAATCCAAGAGCGGATCGCTCGACGACAACGTCGAGGAGTTGCTCGCGCAGATGGCGGCGGGCAAGGTCATCACCGATGAGGGAGCCTTGACCGCGGAGGAAGTGGAAGCGCGGAAGCCCAAACCAGCGTTTTCGGGGAGCGAATTGCTCGACGATGGGGCCAAGGCCCGTGCGGCGGCGGAAGCTGCGGCGGCGGCGCGGGCGCGCGAAGAAGAGGCCGCGATCAAGGACGGCCAGCCGCTGAGCGATGGCGGGACCGTTGCGAAGTCGCCTCTTGCCGAAGATTCGGACGGCGCGGGGCGGCTCGATAACCCGGTGCCGACCCCGGAGAACAACTTGGGGGGAATCCCTCCGGAATCGGTGAACTCGGCAGAACTTGCCGCCGATGTGGTGGCTCCTGAAGTGGCCAACGTCGACGCGGGGGACGGAACGGAGCCGTCCGACGCGGGAGGCGTGGCCTCGTCCGCGCCCAGCGCGGGGGATTCAGGGCGGGGAGAGCCGGTGCCGGAGTTGGCGGACCAGTTGGATAACCTCCTGTCGGGCGTTGACGCGGCCGGGCAGGGTGAAGAACTCGCGATGGAAACGCTGGAGATGGACGCGGCGGAGAGCCCCGCGCCCCCCGCGGAATCCAAGGACGCGGGCGGCGCGATCGATTCGCTGAACGCAGAGCTCGAGGCGGCCGCGGCCAAGGTCGAGGAGATTGATCGAAGCACCGAGGCACCCCCGGTGGCTCGCGAGCCCGAGGAAGAAGAGCCGGCACCCCATCCGAGCCACGAACCGGCCCAGGAACCGGTTCCCCAACCAGATCACCAAGCGGCCGCAGCGACCGCGGCGCCGGGCGTTGCTTCCGCGTCACAGTCGCCGGTCGAAACCCCCGCCGCCAAAGCGGAACCCAGTGCGCCGGTCGTGGTCGAGCCCAAGGGGCCGAACGTGCTTCGGAAGCTCTCGGCAAGGGTCGGCGCGGTCGCGGGCGACGCGACGTTGTCGGCGCTGGCGGCCGCCTCATTGCCGTTGAAGAGCATGAGCCGCGGCGCGCGTGACACGGTCGGCTGGGTTGGCCTGTGGACCGCGTTTCTTGGCGTGTGTGTGTGGTTCTATGTGCTCGTACTGCACACGCCCGCGCCGGCGTTTGTCCCCGAGGCGGCGATCAAGGTTGTTGACCAGGCCGCCGAGGGCGGAGAGGGCGGCGGGCACGCCGAGAAGCCCGCCAAGAAGGACGACGGGCACGCCAAGGCCGGCGCCAAGCCGGCGAGCAAGCCCGCGGCCAAGCCCGCGAAGAAGGACGATGGGCACGCGCCGGCGGGCGGGCACTGAGCGAGCCCGCCATGAGCGCGCGTGGGCCTGTCGCTTCATAAATTCCGCGCGCGATCCATAAACCCCGTCAATAGATACAAGAGTCTTCAATAATGATGGACGCATTCGGGCTGAGGCCCGAGGTTTGACGTAGCGTCGCCGCCGCCGGAGGCATTTTCGCGGCGGCACGGGTCAGGCCCGTGAATCATCTACGACGCGAAACATTCGGCAAATCAGGCCTGCAATGAGCCATCGCACGCGCGCGGACCGCTTAAAATCATGGGATGTGCACGTCAATGCCGGCGTTCGAGTTTGCTCGTTTGATCGCAATTCGTTCGCGGCTTGATTGCACGCTGGACGTATGAGCGTGGTGGCGCCGGCCCGCTTGCGCCTCCCGCCGCCGGCGAGTCGAATTCCGCGGCCGCTTGAGACGCGGGCGACTTGCCGTGTATACTCAGAGACATTCGGATCGATTTGTCTGAAACAGATCACGGTTCGGGGTATTCTGCCCACGTCCCGGATCGGCGAGTTTCGGGCAGACAGCACGGGTCCAGTTCAGCGAGGTGCGCATGAAACTCGCGGTGTTGCGGGAAACGGCGGCGGGCGAACGACGGGTGGCCTTGGTGCCCGAGTCGGTCAAGAAGCTCACCGCCGCGGGATTCTCCGTGGGCGTGGAGGCGGGCGCGGGCGAGAGCGCGTACTTCAGCGACGAGTTGTACTCGGCCGCGGGCGCGACCATCGAGGCGTCACCCGCCAAGGTTGTTGACGGCGCGGGGATGGTGCTGAAGATCGGCATCCCGACGTCGGACGGGCCGCGGAACGAGATTGATCTGTTTCAATCCGGGCAGATGCTGCTGGGCTCGCTGATGCCGACGCGGAACCCGCGCGTGATCCTGGCGCTGGCGGAGCGTGGCGTCACGGCGTTCTCGACCGACGCGATCCCACGGACGACGCGGGCCCAGGCGATGGACACGCTCTCGTCGATGGCCAACATCGTCGGCTACAAGGGCATCCTCTTGGGCGCGATCGAACTGGCGAAGTACTGCCCGATGTTCATGACGGCGGCGGGCACGATCTTCCCGGCCAAAATCTTCGTGATCGGCGCCGGCGTGGCGGGCCTGCAGGCGATCGCGACCGGCAAGCGCCTGGGCGGGCAGATGTTCGCCACGGACGTGCGCCCGGAGGTGAAGGAGCAGATCGAGAGCGTGGGCGCCAAGTACGTCGGGATCGAGCTGGCGCAGAGCGCGTCGGCGGGCGGCGGCTATGCCAAGGAGCTCTCGGACGAGGACAAGGCCCGCCAGCGCGAGATGCTGGTGCAGCAGTGCGCGGTGTCGGACATGGTGGTGACCACGGCCCTGATCGGCGGCGTGTTCGCGCCCAAGCTCATCACGGCGGAGATGGTGCGGAAGATGAAGCCGGGGTCGGTGATCGTCGACCTGGCGGCCGAGGGCGGGGGGAACTGCGAGCTGACCAAGCCCGGGACGACGGTCGTCGACAGCAATGTGAAGATCCTCGGGCCGCTGAACATCCCGTCGAGCATGCCCAGCGACGCGAGCACGCTGTGGTCGCGGAACATGCTGAACTTCCTGATGGCGTTCTGGAAGGACAAGAAGTTCAACCTGGACATGAACGACGACATTCTGAAGGGCGCGGCGGTCGCGCACGCCGGCGAGGTCACGCACGCCAAGACCAAGGAACTGCTCCAGACCGCGGGCGTGTAAGCACGCCCGGTTGGTCCCGGACTTTGAGGAGCCATCGATGCTTCTTCCTGTCACGAGTCACGCGATCGGGGTGCTGGCGATGGGCGCGCAGGCGGCGGAGAAGGCCGCCGGGGGCGCGGTCCAGAGCGCGGGCGACAACGCCCACGCGGTGCAGCCGCTCGACTTTGTGTCGATGCTGTTCGCGTTTATGCTGGCGACGTTCATCGGGATCGGGGTGATCCGGCGGGTGTCGCGCCTGCTGCACACGCCGCTGATGTCGCTGACCAACGCGATTTCCGCCATCGCGGTGGTGGGCTCGATCATGATCGCGGGCGGCGAGCACTACCCGACGTGGGTCCGCGTGATGGGGGCCTGCGCCCTGTTCGCGTCGATGACCAACATCATCTCGGGCTTCATGATCACCGACCGCATGCTCAAGATGTTCCATGCGGCGCCGGAGGGACAGGCCAAATGACAACCTTCTCCTCGACCTCGGACGCGTTCAACGCCACGCTGGCGGCGGGGTGGTCCCTGCCCAACATGAAGGACATCATCGAGCTGGCCTACATGGTGGCGGCCGGCTTGTTCATCTTCTCGCTGCACTGGATGAGCGATCCCAAGACCGCGCGTCGCGGCGTGTTCGCGGGCGTGGCGGCGATGGCGATGGCGATCCTGTTCACGTGGGCCAAGCCCGACGTGACACGCCACCTGTGGATCATTCTTCCCATCGCGCTGTCGGTCTGGCCGGGCATCTGGCTGGCCAACGTCCCGCTCACCGCGGTCCCGCAGCGGACGGCGCTGTCGCACGCGTTCGGCGGGCTGGCGGCGGGCCTGGTCGGCACCGCCAAGTTCCTGTACTGGTACCACAACGATCCCGGGATGCTGACGGCCTTCCGCGTCGGCGCCATCGTGCTCGAGGTGCTGCTGGGCTATCTCACGCTGACTGGCTCGGTGATCGCGGCGGCCAAGCTGCAGGAGGTCAAGTGGATTCCGCAGCGACCCTGGGTCTATCCGGGGCAGAACATCGTCAACCTGATCGCGTTCGGCGTGGCGGTGGTCGCTGGCGCGGTGCTGATCGTGCAGCCCACGGCCGCCTACGCGCCGTACCTCTTCTTTGGGATCATCTTCCTGGCCCTCAACTTCGGCTGGATGCTCGTGATGCCGATCGGCGGCGCCGACATGCCGACGGTGATCGCGATCCTGAATGCGTACGCGGGGCTGGCGGCGGTGGCGATGGGCTTCGTGCTCGACAACAAGCTGCTCATCGTGGCGGGCGCGCTGGATGGCTCGTCGGGCCTGATCCTCTCGATCATCATGTGCAAGGCGATGAACCGCTCGTTCTCGAATGTTCTGTTCGGGGCGTTCGGGCAGGTGCAGGCTAAGGCCGCGGCGGGGGAGCAGAAGAGCTACAAGCCCGAGTCGCCGGAGGACGCGGCGGCGATGATGAGCCAGGCGAGCCTGGTGGTGGTGGTGCCGGGGTACGGCATGGCGGTGGCGCAGGCGCAGCACAAGGTGCGCGAGCTGTACGACCAGCTCAAGAAGAAGGGCGTGGACGTGAAGTTTGCGATCCACCCGGTGGCGGGGCGCATGCCCGGGCACATGAACGTGCTCCTGGCCGAGGCGGAGATCCCGTACACCGATCTCTTGGAGATGGACGACATCAACCAGGACATGCCGGTGTGCGACGTGTGCCTAGTGCTGGGCGCCAACGACGTGGTGAACCCCGCGGCGCGGTACGACAAGGCAAGCCCGATCTTCGGGATGCCGATCATCGACGCGGACAAGGCGCGGATGGTCTACGCGGTCAAGCGCAGCAAGAACCCGGGCTTTGCGGGCATCGACAACGAGCTCTACTTCCTGGACAAGACGCGGATGCTGTTCGGCGACGCCAAGGCGGTCGTGGGCGAGCTTGTGAAGAACATGGCGCCCAGCGCCTCGATGCACTAGGCCACATCGATTGACGCGCCCCGCGGGCCGATGCGGAGCTCCGTTCGAGCTTCGCCTCGGCCCGTGGACTTTTTGAGGAAGCCATCGGGCATCGAGGAGGAAGAAGAAGAAGAAGAAGAAGAAGAAAAAAAAAGAAGTGGAACACTTGGCGGTGTGAACGAGTGTCAGCGCGGTCCTGCGGCGAGCGGATTCTTCATCATCCGCCTCCGGGTTCCTCTGCCTTCCTCTGATTCCTCTGAGTTCGGCTTGCGCTTCGTCTTTCGAAGCATCGCGATCTTGCGTTTGGGAGAGCGGGCGATTATCAGTTCTTGGACGCTCGATCCGCGTGGTTCTCCCGGCGATGAGAACGCCGTTCACGGGGACAATCGTAAATGCTTGTCGCTACGGGTTTTCGATGGATGGTCGTCGTTCGCCTGCTGGCACACATGTTGCACTTCGTTTGGACGTGCAGGCTTGGGGTGCGCTCTTGGGCACTTGGCGTGCATGAAGCTGGCGGGCGGGCACGCGAGGACCGCGGCGCTCACCCACCTACCGACGGGGCGAAGCATGACGCTCAACTCCTCCCAAACGCGACGCTTCGGCACGCCGGCCCGCGGCGAACTCCGACGCCAGAGACGCGCCCGCGCGGGCTCGCGCGTGCTGGGTTGGCTGGCGTCGGTGGTCATCGGGATCACAGCGGCGCCGGCTATCGCCCAGGGAGTCGATACGGCCGAACGCGACGCCGCAAACCGCCGGTGCCTTCGATGCCACGGCCAGGAGAAGATCGGGGTGCTCGGCCCGGCGGAACGCCGCAGCATGGTGGGCACGCTGCTTGATCCCAACGACGCGGGGGCGGCGTTCCCGGTGAAGCCGGGCGACACGTCGCTGCTCTCGGGCGACGAGCCGCCGATGCGCCCGGGGCTGTTTGTGACGCACGACGCCCTGAGTGAGAGCGTTCATCGCGAGAACAAGTGCGTGGACTGTCACGAGGACGCGGCCAAGCTCCCGCACGAACCGAAACTGAACTCCAAGACGTGCGCGACGGCGTGCCACACCAAGGCCGCGGAGCAGTTCCCGAGCGGCGCGCACTACGAGGCGCTCAAGAAGGGCGACCCCCTGGCGCCGACGTGCGCGTCGTGCCACGGCGGGCACAAGATCGTCGCGGTGAGCGACACCAAGAGCCCGCAGCACCGGCTGAACAGCATCTTCCTGTGCGCCGAATGCCACGAGAAGCACCTGAAGAACACGCCGAGTGGCTATGCGCCGCGCAAGCACATCGAGGCGTACCTGCACAGCGCGCACGGTAAGGCGATCGCGCAGTCCGGGCTGGTCGCCGCCCCGACATGCGCCGACTGCCACAGCGCCCACGCGGTCCACCCGGTCAGCGACCCGCAGTCCCCCGTCAACCGCGCGAATGTCTACAACACCTGCGGTCGATGCCACGTGGGCATCCTGAACATCTACACGCGGAGCTACCACGGGCAGCTGGCGGCCGAAGGGAAGAAGGAAGCGCCGGTCTGCACCGATTGTCACACGGCCCACGAGATCATCCAGCCCGACCAGGTCGCGTTCAAGCTGGCCAGCGGCGATCGGTGCGGCAAGTGCCACGAGGATCGCATCGAGCACTACCGCGAGACGTTCCACGGCAAGGCGCTGGAGCTTGGACTCCCGAAAGTGGCGGCGTGCTATGACTGCCACGGGCACCACGACATCGTGCCCATCAAGGACCCCAAGAGCCGTCTGTTCGGGGAGGCCAAGCTGAAGACCTGCCAGCAGTGCCACCCGACGGCGACGGCGAAGTTCACTGACTACATCGCGCACGCGGACCACACCAACCGCAAGCTCTACCCCACGCTCTACTGGACGTTCATCTTCATGACGATGATCGTCGTCGGCACGTTCCTCTTCTTCGGCGCGCACACGATCCTGTGGCTGGCCCGCTCGGCCTACATCTACGTCCGCGACCGCCAGGCGTTCAAGAAGATCAAGGCGGCGTGCGCCAAGGACCCAGAGCACTTCGTCCGCTTCAAGCCGTTCGATCGATTCCTGCACGTCCTGGTGATGACGAGCTTCCTGCTCCTGGTCGCCACGGGCATGCCGCTGAAGTTCTACTACACCGCCTGGGCGCACGAGGTGATGAAGTGGATCGGGGGCGTGGAGGCGGCGGCGCAGCTGCACCGCCTGGGCGCGGTCATCACCTTTGCCTATTTTACGCTGCACATCGGGAGCCTCGTCCGTCGCGGCTATGTGAACCGCGCACAGTTCAAGGACCCCGCCAAGGGCAGGGTGACGGTCAAGCAGCTCATCTCGGTGGTGTTCGGGCCGGACCTGCCCTATCCGCATGTGCAGGACGTGAAGGACTGGTGGGCGCACCAGAAGTGGTTCTTCGGCAAGGGCCCGCAGCCGCAGTTCGACAAGTGGACCTACTGGGAGAAGTTCGACTATCTGGCGGTGTTCTGGGGCGTGGCGATGATCGGCGTTTCGGGGCTGGTGATGTGGTTCCCCGAAACGTTCACAAGGGTCCTGCCGGGCTGGATCATCAACGTGGCGCTCATCATCCACAGCGACGAGGCGCTCCTGGCGGCGGGCTTCATCTTCGCGTTCCACTTCTTCAACGTTCACTTCCGCCCCGAGAAGTTCCCGATCGACTCGGTCATTTTCTCCGGGCGGATCAGCAAGACCGAGATGCTCCACGAGCGGAGGCGCTGGTACGACCGGCTGGTGGCGGCGGGGCGCCTCGACAGCATTCGCTCGAGCGACGAATGGCTTCAGTGGCGGAAGGTCATTCATCCGCTGGGCTTCATCGCGTTCGGGCTCGGCCTG
>JAEUJA010000103.1 GCA_016793195.1 Phycisphaerae bacterium | reverse complement strand
GAGAAGCCGCCGACGTCGCCGTTGTGCATGAAGGTGAAGCGGCCGCGGGTGAAGGGGTGGCAGTCGAGCTCGCTGACGGTGAGGCCGGGGGTGGCGGCGCGGACGTGGGCCAGGACGCAGGTGCTGCGGGTGACGCGGGCCATGTGGAGGAGGTTCTGGTTGCTCCAGGCGGGGGTGAAGGACTTGAAGACCCCGGCTTCTTCGGAGAGCTCGGGGACGTACCAGGCGACGCCGAAGCCGTCGCCGTTCATGGCGTCGTCGCTCTCGCGGGCGCGGATGCTTTGGTTGATGATGGAGTTGGCGGGGTCGATGACGAGCGAAGCGAGGGTGAGGGGCGGGCCCTGATAGAGGACAAAGCGGCACATGGGGAACTCCGGGGGCTGCGGTCCGACCAACCACTCGGCGGGGGAGCGACGCCTATCCTCTTCCGTTATCGGCCGATCGGGGTCGGCCCTCACGTCGAACTCCCCGACAGGGTGCATCTGCGATGAACAAGCTCTTTGCGTTGGCGGCGGCGTTGGTCGTTTCGGCGGTTTCTGCCTCGGCCCTGGCCCAGGACACCAAGCCCGCCCAGCCCCCAGTCCAGCCCACCGCACAACCCCCGGCGACCCAGCCTGAGACCAAGCCGGAGGCCAAACCGGAAACCAAACCCGAAGCCAAGCCTGGCGAGGCCAAGCCCGCCGACAAGAAAACGGAGGATCGCGTGTACGTTCAGCTCTCCACGTCCATGGGCGACATCGTCATCGAGCTCGACAACATCAAGGCCCCCATCTCCACCGAGAATTTCCTGGGCTACACCGAAAAGGGCGCGTACGACGGCACGATTTTCCACCGCGTCATCAAGGGCTTCATGGTCCAGGGCGGCGGCTTTGACGCCAACATGAAGGAACGCGAAAAGGGCAAGGGCATCAAGAACGAGTGGAAGAACGGGCTGTCGAACAAGCGGGGCACGGTCGCGATGGCGCGCCTGGGAAACCAGCCGGATTCGGGCTCGAACCAGTTCTTCATCAACACCAAGGACAACGCGTTCCTGGACCAGCCGCGCGACGGCGCGGGGTATGCCGTGTTCGGGCGGGTGGTGGCGGGGATGGATGTCCTTGACAAGATCGAGGGCGTGAAGACCACGACCAAGGGTTTCCACGGCGATGTTCCGGTGGACGCGGTGACGATCAAGACGGCCAAGCGGCTGAGCGCCGAAGAGGCGGCCAAGCTGACGGCGACGCCCGCGGAACCGACCAAGAAGTGAACGAAAGCAGACGTTATTGTCTTGTTTGGATTTGGTGAGGAACCGGCTTGCGTTCTCGGGCGGGGGTGGTCATAATGACGGCCACTGGTCTTGGGAACGGTGAGCGGCCCTCGTTCTTGGCCGCCGCCTGGGAACTGTTGAACGCGAAGAAGGACACGCCATGAGGAATCGCCGCGCCGCATTCACGCTGATCGAGCTTCTGGTCGTCATCGCCATCATCGCGCTGTTGATCGCGATCCTGCTGCCGGCCTTGGGCAAGGCGCGGGCGGCGGCGCGTCAGACGATCTGCCTGTCGAACCTGAAGCAGCAAGGCACGGGCCTGGGCATCTACCTGAACGACAACAAGGACTACTACCCCGGCGATCACTGGCAGATTGGTCGGGCATGGCCGATCAGCTGGGTCAGCCGGCTGAAGCAGACGCTGAGCAACAACTACGCGGTGTTCAACTGTCCGTCACGCGGTGCGGATTTCCGCTACCAATTCAAGTCGCGCCTTGACGCTGGGCTTCGCGACGCAGAAAACCAGCTGAACAAGTACATCGGGTTCCTGCCCGAGGAATGGGAGCTGGACGGCAACCAAGTGCGTCCTTTCAGCTACGGGTACAACGGCTTTGGCGAGAGCTTTATCGATGCCATCGAGGGCAAGCACATGGGCCTGGGCGGGCACATCTCCTTCCCGAAGGAGTACCTGGAGGACTACAACAAGCCCAAAACAAATGAAGATGATCGCGATATCTGGGAGGTCCGCGCGACCACGGTGGCGTTCCCGGACAAGATGGTGACGGTGACGGACAGCGACGGCAACCTGGCGGCGGACACGTGGACGACGGTGGACGCCTCCGAATTCAACATGTGGCCGGGTTATGTCCACGACAAGAAGACCAACACGCTGTGGGCCGACACGCACGCCAACGCGGTGAACCGGAACGACATCGGGCCGGCGCCGGTGGACGACGTGACAGGGCCGAAGAACGGGGCGGCGAAGGATAACTGGACGCAGTGGCAGGCCGCCAAGCCGGAGTGGGTCGCCAAGTGGAATCGCCAGCACAAGACGCTGGAAGACCTGAGGAACGGCAAGTAAGGGCGGGATTCAATCATTGAGGATCAACGCGGCGTCGCACTTGCGCGACGCCGCGTCATTTCTGGAGTGCAGACCTTGAACAACGCCGTGAAGCTCGCGCTGGTCACCGTTCTCCTGGGGGCGGCCGCCTTCTTTGTGTTCCGGTTCGTGACCAAGCCGGGCGAGGGTGACGCGGCCTTGGACCAGGAGACGATCTGGAAGTGCTCGAACGCATCCTGCGAGAACATCTACCGGGTGACCCGCAGAGACAGGCTCAAACTCCAGGGCGAAGGTACGGGCACGTTGCCTCCGTGCCCGAAGTGCGCCAAACTTGGTATCGAGGTGTACGAGTGTCAATTCTGCAAACAGGTCTATGAGCCTGTTGGACACGGCTCTTATCCTGATAATTGTCCTCACTGTGGAAAAAACTTGGCAGGCGATTCGAGCAAGGACGTGAAGAAGCCCAAGGCGCAAAAGACGCCCGGCCACCAGTAGTCAAAACTTAACAGTTTCGGAACAGAATCATCGGAGCAACCCTCGACGCCACGTGGTAGTATTCGGTGCGGCTCGTTGCCTTTTGAGAAAGGGGCAAGCAGATGCGGTGGAACAGTTTCGCGGTGCTGTTGGTGTTCGTGCTGGCGGTGGTTGGATTCTCTCGTATCGCGCCCGCCCAATGGGAGGTGATCTATCTCGCGCCGGAGGAATCCGAGTACGGGGCGTACGGCTGGAGCCTCTTCGATGACGTCCAGGTCGGACATGTGGGCGATCATTCGGACAGTCGGCACGCGTGCTATTGGACCGGCTCTGCGGCTTCGATCGTGGATTTGAACCCTAGCGGCGGGGATTACTCTGCGGCGGAATGCATATCCAACGGCCAGATTTGTGGCTGGGCTAGTTTTTCGGGAACGATCAAGGCGGGCACTTGGACAACGAGCGCGACATCCTGGGTGAGCCTGCATCCCACTGGTGCGACAGAGTCGAAGGCACTGTCGACCGACGGAACGTATCAGGTTGGATACCGAACCGACGACACCAATGAGTTGGAATGGCGAGCGGGGATGTGGAGCGGCACGAGTTCTTCGTGGACAAGCTTGCATCCCTCGAGCGCGAGCCGGTCGATTGCATATGGTGTTGACTCTGGAGAGCAGGTTGGCGTTGCGATCGTTGATGGCGATCCACACGCCGCGCTTTGGAGTGGTTCGGCCAGCTCATTTCAAGATCTGACACCTTCAGTGGCTTCGTCTGCGCAGTGTTTTGACGTACGCGATGGCCGCCAAGTCGGAGTCGTCTACATCGAAACTGATCGTGCCGCGCTGTGGTATGGAAGCCCTTCTTTGTTCGTCGATCTTCACCCAACAGGGGAAAGCGGCTCGCAGGCCCTTGCGGTTTTCGGGCGATACTAGGTCGGCTTTGTGAACATTGCCACCAGCAGCAGTTCTCCCTCAGCCGCCTTTTGGACTGGCTGTGAGAGCACATGGCACGACCTGGGTGAGCTCGTCTTGGGCGACGGATGGCACCACACTTGGGCAGAGGGCGTTTGGGCGGACGAAGAGAATATCTATGTGATCGGAGGCGGTTTCAACTACAACACCAATCGTAACGAGGCCATTCTCTGGTATCGTCCAATCCCGTGCCTCGCCGATTTCAATGGTGATGGGTTCGTGAACGGCAATGACTACGACGACTTCGTGGATGCGTGGGACAACAACGAGTGCATTGGAGATTTCAACCGAGATGGATTCATCAACGGCGATGATTATGATGATTTCGTGGCCGCTTGGGAGGCTAACTGCTAGCAGGTTGTTGAAACGTCGCATGATTCGACCAACGGTCGGCGAGCGCCGGCCGTTTTTCGTTTTTGGGTTGGGAGTGCCGGTGATGGCACCGCGGGAGATGGTGCGCATTCTCGACCAAACTCGGGCGATGCGCGACGATTCGCTTCGCGGACTCCGCTCATCGTCGGCGTGGGAAGCGCGGGCGGATGATCGAGAACTCGTCTCAGTGGGTGCCGGTGGAGCCGAAGCCGCCCTGGCCGCGCTGGGTCTGGTCTAGGGAATCGACCTCGGTGAGGCGGGCGTGTGCGACGGGGGCGATGACGAGCTGGGCGATGCGCTGGGCGTGGGCGATGGTGTAGGGGGCGCGGCCGAGGTTGATGATGGCAACCTTGATTTCGCCGCGGTAGTCGGAGTCGATGGTGCCGGGGGCGTTCGGGACGGTGATGCCGTGGCGGGTGGCCAGGCCGGAGCGGGCGCGGACCTGTGCCTCGTAGCCGAGGGGGATGGACATGGCGAAGCCGCAGGGGATGAGGGCGATGTCGCCGGGGGCGAGGACCAGCTCGGGGGCGGAATCGGGGAGGCAGGCGGCCAGGTCGAGGCCGGCGGCCTGGGCGGACTGGTAGGAGGGGAGGGTGGCGCGGGGCGAGAGGCGGCGGAACTGGACGAGGGGCGTGTGGATGGTTGGGTTGGTGGGCGCGGTGGGTGTGGCGGGTGTGATAGACATGGACCGTCACGATAGCAGGCAGGGGGATGACGGTGGATGGCGGTGGGTTGGCGGCGGATTGGCGGTGGGTGGGCGGTGGGTTGGCGGGCGGGCGGCTCGAAAACGCGCGGGCGCGGGTGCTACGCTGGGCGGCTCTTGGCGCGGTGGAATCGCTGTGCCCGGCGCGACAGGATTGGCCGATAGTACGGCGTGATTCGAATGAGCCAGGACGTCATGGACCGACACTTTCCCACTGCGTGCGGCGCGGGCGGCTCGCCCTTGATCGGCGCGGCGACGCTCCCCGCGCCCTCGGCGCTGGCGGCGCGATGGCGGCTGGACAAGAACCTGGTGTTCCTGAATTTCGGGTCGTATGGCGGGTGCCCGGACGAGGTGCTTGCGGCCCACGACGAATACCGAGCCAGGGTCGAGCGCGACCCGGTGCGGTTCTTCAAGGTTGACCTGGAGCGATTGCTCGACGGCGTGCGCGAGAAGGTCGGGGCGTTTGTCGGATGCCGCCCCGAAAACCTGGCGCCGATCCGCAACGCGACGATGGCGCTGGCGACGGTGTTCTTTTCCAAGGGGTTCCGCGCGGGCGACGAGGTGGTGACGAACAACCACGAATACTCGTCGGGCACCAACGAGCTGGCGCGGCTGGCGGAGCGCGCGGGGGTGCGGGTGGTGACGGCGGAGGTGCCGTTCCCGATCGCGGACCCGGCGGAGGCGGCGGGGGCGATCATCGGCGCGATCACGTCGCGGACGCGGCTGGTGGTGATGAGCCACGTGACCAGCTGCACATCGCTGGTGATGCCGGTGGAGCGGGTGATCGCGGAGTGTCACGCGCGGGGGGTGGACATTCTGATCGACGGCGCGCACGCGCCGGGGCAGATCGAGCTGGACATCGAGAGGCTGAACCCGACGTACTACGTCGGGAGTTTTCACAAGTGGATGTGCGCCCCCAAGGGGACGGGGTTTTTGTGGGTGCGGGCGGATCGGCGGGCGGGGTTCAGGAGCGCGATGCTGTCGAGCCGTGCGGCGAAGGTTCGCGAGGATCGGCCGCTGTTCCTGCGCGACTTTGATTACATGGGGACGGACGACTACACGGGGATGCTGTGCGTGCCGCACGCGATCGAGGCGATGGCGAAGATGGTGCCGGGCGGGTGGGACGAGGTTCGGCGTCGGAACCGGGCGCTGGCGTTGGAGGCGCGCGGGGCGGTGTGCGCGATGGCGGGGCTGCGGGCGGGGTGCCCGGACTCGATGGTGGGGTCGATGGTGTCGCTGGCGTTGCCGGAGGCCGACGCGTCGCTGGCGGGTCGGGCGACGCTGTACGACGATCCGCTGCAGGACGCGCTGGTGGAGAAGCACGGCGTGCAGGTGCCGATCTGGCGATTGGGCGAGGGGACGCGGGAGAATCCGGGCGTTCGGATCATCCGGCTGAGCGCGCAGCTGTACAACTCGATCGAGCAGTATCGATACCTGGGCGAGGCGCTGGTGAAGGAACTGAACGGGGAGCGGGCGCTGAAGCAGACGGGGTGAAGAAGTCACGGAGTCACGGAGTCACGGAGTCGGGAGTCGGGAGTCGGGAGTCGGGAGTCGGGAGTCGGGAGTCGGGAGTCGGACCTGATGCTACCGGTGAGCGCGTCTTCTTCCCTTTCTCGCTGACTCGCTGAGTCGCTGCTTTGCTGTTTCGCTGCTTCGCTGTCTCGCTGTCACGCTGCTTCGCTGACTCGCTGTTATTCCTTTGACGCCGGCTCGGCGGGCGCGGGGGCGGCCTCTTCCTGCGGCAGGAGGCTGTCGCGCCATTGGCGATCGACCTCCGCAAAGCTCAGATCGAACGCGGCCTTGCTGGCCACATCGAGCGAGGAGCCGGTCGCCATCGCCTTGAGCCACACGACGCGCTTCTCACGCCCGAAGCGTTCGGAGATGTAACCCAGCATGGCGTGGCCCTGTGTGTAGACCATCTGCATGTCGGCCTGCTTGGTGTTGTGGAAGTCGCTGAGGGCGTCCCATTCGCGGAGCCGCCCGCTCTTGGCCATGCGGCGGACGGCGCGCTGGGCGAACTGGCCCTTGTCGGCGTAGTGCTCGCTGGACAATTCGGCGACGCCCTCGAGCACCCACCACGGCGCTTCGTTTGCCTTGGGCCCCAGCTCGAAGGTGCAGACGTGCCCGTATTCGTGGGCGAGGACGCTGGTCAGGCCTTCCTTGTCGGGGTGGGCGGAAGCGACCATCTTGATGGATTCGCCCGGCTCGTTCCAGCCGGAGATGCCGTCGGTGTAGCTGAGATAGATCGATTGCTGGAGGTGCTGCATGGAGGAATAGAGCTTGACCTCCTGCACGCGGTCGATGGTGAGTGCGAAGCCCTCGTGGACGTGGGCGCGGATGGCGGGGAGCACATCGGCGGCGATGCCCGCGACGTTCTCGCGCCCCTCGTCGAAGAAGACCTTGATGTTGTCGCGCTCGAGCACCTTCCAGTTTTCGCCGGCGTAGAGCCACTCGCCCTTGCGGTCGACGAACCGGCCGGCGTATTTGAGGGAGCGGGCGGACTCGGAACCTTTGAGCTTCCAGGTCATGGTGAGGTCGGCGATGATCTCGCCCTCGCTTTGGGCGCGGAACTTGGCGGCCGCGATCGAGAACTCGGCGACGGGCTTGCGGTCAAGGTCCTTGGCCCAGTTCTTCTGCTCTTGCAGGAAGACGGGGTCGGCCTTGTCGACGCAGGAGATGTAGGCCGCGATGTCGGTCGCGAGCACGGCGTTGGTCATGCGCTCGACCAGCGCGAGGACCTTGGCCTCTTCGGGGGCCGGGGCGGGGCTGGCGGATTGTGCGGGGGTGGCGGGCGTGGCGGCGGCAGGGCTCGCCTGCTGGGCCCACGCGGGGCGGGGCGCGAGGCTGATCGCGCCCGATCCGACCAGAGCCGCCGCGATGGCGGCGCGAGCGATCGTGTTCGGGAGCTTTCGCGACTCGTCCGACACCCAACCGCGTTCAAACATACGCCGCAACCACGCCGTGCTCATGCTCGCTCCCTACTTGCTCTGGTCCTTGAGTGAATCGCGCCAGGCGCGATCGAGATCGTCGAACGACATGCCGAGCGCGACGCGTGTCGCCTCGTCGATGGGCTTCCCGGACGCGGCGGCGGCGATCCACGCGTTGCGTTTTTCGCGCCCGAACGTGTCGGACACATAGCCCATGAGGTGGTGGCCCTGGACATAGGCGAGGTATTTCACTTCCTGTCGGGCCTTGTGATAGCTGGCGATCTCAATCCAGGCGGCGAGCTTGCCGTCGCGCGCGATTTTTCGCACGTGGCGGTCGTTGCTTCCGGGCTTGTCCCACTTTTCCGCGGCGAGTTCAGCGGCGCCCTCGGCGACCCACCAGGGGAGTTCGCTCGCGCGCTCGCCGAGTTCCCAGGTGGCGACGTGCCCGTATTCGTGGGCGAAAGCGCGAGTCCAGCCGCGATCGTCGTGGGCGTAGTTGGAGAGGAACTTGATGGACTCGCCGGATTCGTTCCATCCGCCGAGCACGGGGTCGGGCATGGAGAGATAGACGGTGGCCTTGAGGTGCTCCATGTCGTCGTAGAGCTTGATGACCTGGTGCTTCTTGGCCGAGGGCGTGCCGGCGATGCCGAAGCCCTCGTCGACGTGTGCCTTGGCGTCGGGGAAGACGCGGTGGACGAGTTCGGCGGCGGGCCTGGCGGCGTCGGCGAGATAGCGCACGACGAAGGCATCGCCCTTGATCTCC
>JAEUJA010000092.1 GCA_016793195.1 Phycisphaerae bacterium | reverse complement strand
GTCCTTGGTCTTGGCCTCGCCGCCCTCGATCCGCGTCATCAGCTGATACAGCCAGCCGCTCCCCTCGCGGCAGGGCGTGCACTGCCCGCAGCTCTCGTGCTTGAAGAACCGCGCGATGTTCCGCGCGACGGCCACCATGTCCGTGTCCTCGTCGAAGACCGTCGGGCACGCCGTTCCCAGCCCCAGGACGTTGTACTTGCGCCCGATGTCAAAGTCCATCTCGGCGTCGAACTGATCGGGCCCGAGCACGCCCATGGAGATGCCGCCGGCGATCGCGCCCTTGAACTTCTTTCCGGCGCGCATGCCCTGGCAGTAGTCCTTGCTCTCCACCAGCGTGCGCAGCGGGATGCCCAGTTCGCACTCGTAACAGCCCGGGCGATTCACATGCCCCGACACGCCCATCAGCTTCGTGCCAAAGCTCGGCGGCCCGCCGACCGTGCTCGTCACGCCCTGCTTGCAGAACCAGTCCGCGCCGTTCTCAAGGATGCTCGGGAGGTGGCAAAGCGTCTCGACGTTGTTGATGATCGTCGGCTTGCCGAAGAGGCCCTTGATGGCGGGGAACGGCGGCTTGATGCGTGGCCAGCCGCGCTTGCCCTCGAGCGCCTCGAGCAGCCCCGTCTCTTCGCCGCAGATATACGCGCCCGCGCCGCGATGCACATAGCAATCGACCGCGAACGATTCGCCCTTGCCGGTCATGGAGCCGCCGAGCAGGCCCTGCTTGCCGAAGAGGCCCTTGGCATAGGCCTCGGCGAGGGCTTTCTCGAGCACCTTGGCTTGATGGTGATACTCGCCGCGGATGAAGATGTACGCGGTGCTGATGCGGCAGGCGTAGCAGCAAATCGCGATGCCCTCGAGCAGCAGGTGCGGATCAAAGTCCATCAGCAGACGGTCCTTGAACGTGCACGGCTCGGACTCGTCGGCGTTGACCGCGAGGTACCGCTGCCCGGCGCTCGACTCCTTGCCCGAGGCGTCGATGGTGACCTTGGGGAGGAAGGTCCACTTCAGGCCGCAGGGGAAGCCCGCGCCGCCGCGCCCGCGGAGCTGGGACTTCTTGACTTCGTCGGTGACCTCGTCGGGCTTCATGGCCAGGGCCTTGCGGAGGCCGACGTGCCCGCCGGTGTTGGTGTACTCGTCCCAGCCGACGATGTGTCGCCCCTTGGGGTCGGCGAACGGCCAGCAGGGGATGCGCTTGGTGAGGATGCCCTGGGTCAGCGTGGATGGATGCGGCATAGGGCGGAAGTGTAGGGACGGGGAGGCGGCTGTTTCCGGGGCGGGGGTGGGGGGCGAGCACCCGCACCCGATCGCCCGCGACACCTATTCCAGCGTTGAGAAACCCACGCTGAGCAGGTAGTTGAAGGTCGCGTCGTAAAAGGCGGGCGAGCGGGTCACATCGGTCTCATCCCCTTTCGGAACCACGATCACCATGCCCTGCCGGGCACGAGTCAAGAGCACGCGGTACGCGTTCTTCAGGTAGACCTGCCGCTGCTCGGCCTTGATGCGCTCCCACCGATTACCCTTGAATGACCAGTGTCGCCAGCCCTGCGGTGTGTATCGGAAGTCCGCATCCCAAACGACGCACGCCCAGTCAAGTTCGAGCCCCTGAACATCGAACTCCGTGGCCGCATCTTCAAGGTAGTACGACGACCTGACGTCATCGCGCGGATCGAGAAACCAATGGATCGGGTCGATGTCCACTCGCACATCTATCGCGTGCGGCTTGAGCCTTTGGGCTTGTGAAGACACGATCATCCCGTATCGCTCGCTTCCGCGGGCCTTCGACCGCAGCCACGTCTTGGCTTTGGCAAGGTCTCGGGTCAGGCTGATTGGGTATCGATCCCTCAGTTGGCCCAGAGTCTGTCGAGCACCGTCCGTATCGCGGTCCAGAACTCGCTTCACGAGCATCGAGACGTTCTCGGCCCGGAAGGATCGCATCGACACGGCCAGATGCAGGTCGGCGTTCAGATGCACGTCGGCACGCGCCGCAAGCTTGCGCAGCACCTCTCCCGCCCCGAACTCTGAATCTTCCAGCTTCGGCGAGACATGGACGCGCCAGTGTGGAAAAAAGCGCATGATCGCATCGATCCACTCGCTGATGCCCGCTTCGCCCGTGTTGATCTCCTGGCCACCACCGACCAGACACACCACAACCGCCCAATCAGAGTGGCGGTCCATACACGAGATGAGAAACTCCGGCTCCGACACATCGAAATCTGATCGGCCACGCTTTTGTCGCATGAACTTTGCGGTCTGCTCGCGATTCCACGCCCGCTGTGCCTCGTCGAACAGCGCGACATGCTCGATCGGCGGGCGATCGGCATCGGCGAGGCAATCGTCACGAAAGTGATGCACGTTCTGAACAAGCGTCTCCACAGCCTTTCGCGCCTTGGTCAGCCCTCGCTTGCCGCCGCGCTCGACATCCCCGCGAACCTTGTCGCGTGCGAGTGCCTCGCGCAGAATATTGACCAGTGGTCCGTTCCCCGACAGGAACACGCTGTAGAGTTCGGCGTCCCTGTCCATGTGGCGGGCAGCGATGTTTAGGCCGACCAGTGTTTTCCCGGCGCCGGGCACCCCGGTAACGAAGCAAATCACTTTCCGCCGACATGCCCTCGCGTCCTGAATGACGCCCGCAATCGCCTCTGACGTTCGCGAAAGGTTGATCGCGCTCGCGTCGCTCCGCGAAATCTCCTCGACCGAGTGCCCTCCATAGAGCGCCGTCGCCGCCTCGATAATCGTGGGCGTCGGCGAATACCGCCCGCTTTCCCATGTCGCGATGTCGACCGACGGCCCATCACAGAACGCAAGCGCGTGTCGCATAACGTGCCCAAGGTCTGCCGGTGCGGCACAAACCGGCCTCAGCACCCCATCTTCGTCACGCCTCGCCGTCAGAGTCGACATCACCGAAGACGCGCGGGTCGCCACCACGACCGGAACGACCGCCTTGTCGTGCGTCGTGCTGTGGAAGTTCTTCAGATCGAGCGCGTAGTCCCACACCTGATCGACTGCGTCAGCTCTGAACTCACTCTCGCCAACCTTGAACTCGAGCACAAAGACAACGTGCTGAATAACCGCAAGCACATCGATGCGCCGCCCAACCCGCGGCACGGTGAACTCAAAGTAAACGCTTCCAGGCGCGCCGAGCGAACCAAATACTCGCCTCAGAATATCGACCTGTTCGGACCACGCCGCGACTTGTGTTGTCTCGACCGCGAACGGGCTGTGCCGAGTCAACTCGGCCAGGATGTGGCTATCACCATGACCTAGGAACTCCGCGATCGTTGCGTGGTAGTACGCACGATCGACCGCTCTCATGCTTTGCAAGCCGCCCTCGCCCATGTCCCTTCAATGTACCGGAAACGCGGCGCGAAGCACCGCTCACCCATACCGGTACTCGATCGGCGCGTCGATCTCCGCGTGCAGGCTCGCGTGCACCGGGCACGCGTTCCCCGCTTTCTCAAGCCGCTCGCGCATCTCAGGCGGCACGCGCCCCGCCGGGATCATCACCACCACGGGCAACCTTGCGATCCTTCGCGGCGCCGGCGGCGTGCTCATGTGCTTCTCCACCTTGGCCGTCGCGCCCGACAAGTCCAGCCCGTGCCGCTCGCCGAACATCGCCATCGTCGTGAGGATGCACGACGCCAGCCCGGCGCCGACCAGGTCGGTCGGGCTGAACGCCGAGGCGTCGCCGCCGATGTCCTTGGGCGCATCGGTGCGGATCGTGGCGCCCTCGGGATGGCGAAGGTCGCACTTCTTGTGGCCGATGTACGAAACGGAGATCTCAACCATGGGCGAGCCTACGCGCGAGGGGCGCGGTTAGCGAAAGCAAACCGGCACGGCGCACGAGAATCCGGTGCTCTCGCGTCGCACGATCATCGCGGCGTGGGGGCCAGGCGGCGAATGAGCGCGTCGCGCGCCGCCGCGTGCTCGTCGCCCGGATAGACGTCGCCCGCCGCGGCCGCCAAGGGCGACAGCGCCTGCGCCGGCGCGCCGGACCCCGCGAGCGCGTCAAAGGTCCGCGTGAGCAGCGTCGCGGCCCGCGCGCGAGACGCCGAATCTTGCTCGGCACTGACCGTCGCCACGATCGCGCGCGCCAGCTCCGCGCCGGCGCTGGCCGCGTGCTCCTTGCTCTCGGGGAGCAGCTCGCCCCGGC
The DNA here is from genome assembly GCA_016793195.1 of Phycisphaerae bacterium. GTDB lineage: Bacteria > Planctomycetota > Phycisphaerae > Phycisphaerales > UBA1924 > JABWBC01. Next base: position 14,560 of record JAEUJA010000092.1, on the reverse strand, counting down.
ACAGCTCGTCGAGCTCCTTCGAGGCGCCGTCGATGATCGCGGCGGCGTTGCCCGCGCCGGCCTTGGCGCGGGCCGCCGCCAGCACCACCCGCTTGGCCCGGGCGATCTGGTGATAGCGATCGGCGGGCGGCTTGTCGCGCATCACATCGTCCAACAGCGACCGTGCCGCGTCGAACTCGCCGAGATCAATGCGGCAGTTGGCGAGGTTGAGGCGCGAGGCGTTCACGTTGTCGTGCGTCGGCGCCAGCACGCGCGAGCGGGCCGCGAGGTTGGCCGCGTGGAGGTCGGCGGCCCGGGTCAGGCCCCGCGTTCGCCGCGTCGCGTCGTTCTCGGCCCGCGCCAGCCGCCACAGGTGCGTCGCATACTTGTTCACGCTCGCGGCCCGATACGGGTGGTCCTCGTCGAGCCGCAGCGCGTCGCACTCGGCCAGCGCGCTCTCGAAGAGCCGCGTGATCCGCGCGTCGTGCTGCCCCCGCGTCGCCTCGGATTGACTGAGATACGACGCCAGCGACTGGTAGCAACCGATGAGCGCCAGCGGCCGCCGCCCCGGGTTCGAGAGATAGATGTTGATCGCCTTCTCGATGTGATCGATCGCGCCGGGGAGATCGCGCCGGTCATGGGCCAATTCGGCCAGGTCGGCGTGGGCCCCGGCGACGAGCGTGGGATCGCCGCCCTTGCCCGCCGCCTGCGTGCGCGCGTCCAACACCTTCGCATAGAGCGAGAGCGCCTCGTCGTGCCGCCCCTGCAGCTTGCGGGCGTACGCCAGCACGCGCGTCGCATCGATCACGATCTCACCGGCGTCGGATGCTTCTGGCGCGGGCGTTTCCGCCGGTGGTCGCTCGCTCGGTGGCGCGCTCGGCGGGGCCGACGCCCAGGCGATGACGGCGCCCGCGAGCGTGGCGGCCTCGTCGAGATCGGTCGGAAGTCGCCGCTCGCACAGCGCCGCCGCCAGACTGACGCGCGCACGCAGCACCTCGGCGTGAGACTCGCCCAGCGCCGCGGCACGCGTCGCCAGCGCACGCCGAAGGAGTTCCACCGCCTGGGTCAGGTCGCCGAGTTTCGCGTAGGTCGTCCCGCGGAACTCGTCGATCGCCGCCTTGGCCAGCGGCTGCTGCGCGAATCGTTCGGCGGCCTTCTGGTCGACATCGCGCAGAAGCTCGCGGAGCAGCGCGGTATCCAGCCCTCGCGCAATCTCGGGGTCCAGCGATGTGATCAGCTCGCCCGCAAAGCTGGTCGCGGAGTCGGCGACCGCCTGGACCTTCGCGGTCTCCGCGAGCGCCTGCTGCGCGATCGTCTTCTGGTACTCGGCGCTCCGCCAGAACGCGGCGGCAATGATCCCGCCCGCGACGATCGCCGCGAGGGAGACGATCGCCGCCGCCGTCGCGGCCTTGTGCCGCTGGAGGACCTTCCTGATCGCGTAGACCTGGCTGTCGCGCTTGGCCTCGATGGGCTCGCCCGCCAGATAGTGGCGGATGTCGCGCGCCAGCTCGCCGGCGTTCTGATAGCGCCGGTCGCGCTCCTTGCTCAGACACTTCAGGACGATCGTCTCCACCTCGTCGTTGATGCCGCGCCGGATCGTGCTGGGGCGCTTGGGGATCTCGTGCAGGATGCGCTCGAGCGCCTCGCGGAAGTTGCCGAGGACTTCATACGGGAAGCGCCCCGTCAGGAGCTGGTAAAGGATCACGCCCAGCGAGTAGACATCGGTGCGGACGTCGATCTTGTCGGGGGCTCGCTCCGCCTGCTCGGGGCTCGACCACGGGAGCGAGCCCAGAAAATCGCCCGTCGCGGTCATCACCTGCATGTGCTCGCCGTCGATGATGTCCGTCCCCGCGCCCTTGGCCAGCCCGAAGTCCAGGATGTGCGGCTCGCCCGACCCGTCCACGCGGATGTTGGCGGGCTTCAGGTCGCGATGGACAATGCCCCGCAGGTGGGCGGCGTTGACCGCGTCGCAGATCTTGTGGAACATCGCCAGCGTGTCCTCGATTGTCCGGTCGGCGTCGCGGATGAAGGCGTCGAGCGTGTGCCCGGAGATGTAGTCCATCACGAAGTAGTGCAGCCCGCCGGCGATGCCCGAGTCCTGCACCGCCACGATGTTGGGGTGGTTGAGCTGCGAGAGCACCTCGATCTCGCGCTCGAAGCGGATGCGGTCGCGCACACCGACGAACGGTCCCTCGCGGAGCACCTTGATCGCGACCTTGCGCTTGGTGGACTTGGACAACGCCTGATACACCACGCCCTGCCCGCCACGCGAAATCTCGCGGACGATCTGATAGCCCGGGAAGATGTCCGGCGGCGGGGCGATCGGGATCGGCGCGGGCTTCTTACCGCGGGCGCGGGCCTGCTTGAGGGCGTCCATGACGAGGGCGTCGTCGCTGGGATTCGACGAGGGCGCCGACTCAGGTATCGACGCGGACGCCGACGCGGGGGCCGGAACCGACGGCCCGTCGGACGAGGGTTGAGAACCGCCCGCGCCCGAATCGCCCGAGCCCGGCGGCGGGTTGGAAGGATCGGGGTTGGGGTCGGGCGGCTTCATTCGGCGATCGAAAACGCGGTACACACCCATGCGGCGGACAACAGAGATACGGCCCCGGGCGCGGTCCGATTGGGAAGCGACGCCGGCACGGGCGCGTCACGCAGAATCACGACATCCGCGAAAAATACCGGGATTCCGAGCCCAGAAGCTCACGCAAACGCTCGTGCGCCCGCGCCCGAAGCATGTGCGTCGCGCCAACGCTTCGCCCCAGCGCCCCGGCCGCCTGCGCCGGCGGTTTGCCCTCCAGGTCCAGCATCCGGATCACCTGCTCATACGCCGGCGGGAGCTGCGACAACACCGCGTCCAGTGCGCTGTGCACCTCGCCACGGGCCGCCGCGCGCGACGGCGTCGTGCTCGTATACCCCAAGAGCTCGACCAGCGCGACATACGAATCATCGTCGCCGCCGGCGTGCACCTGCTTGCGCGGGTCGGGGCGCTTGGCCCGCTCCATCGCCTTCACCGCGTCGCGAAGGTTGTTGTCGGCGATGTGCGACAGCCACGCCAGGAACGACCCGTCGCCCCGGTCCGTGAACCCCTCGATCTGAAGGAACGCTTCGACGAACGTCACCTGCAAGACATCGTCCGCGTCCAGCGTCCCCTGCCACACCGGCGAAATCTTCGACGCCACCCGCGCCCGCAGCTGCGGCGTGATGTCCTTCAGCACCTCCGCCAGCGCCTTCTCGTCGCCACGCACCGCCGCACGCAGCAGGTCGTGCTCGCGCTGCCGCGGATCGCCCGGGGATGGGAGGGGTTGGTTCGACACGGGTTACGGCGTGGCGCCCCCCGCGCTCATGATGCCCACGATCGTCGCGGTGATCGCCAGGCCCGCCAGCATCAGCGATTCGCCCGCGATCAAACCCGACGCCAAGGGAACGTTGAACTTGTCCGCCGATTTGCGGCTCACGCCGTTCCACACCGTGATGATCACCGCCCCTACGAAGAACGACAGACAGTTCTGGAACGGCATGACCCACGCCAGGCCCACCGCGCTGGCCGACGGCCAGACGTTCCGGGCCTTGGGCGGAAGCAATCGCTCCACCAGCGGCAGGATCACGCCCACCGCCGCCCCGATGAAGATGCCCCAGATCGCCGTCTCGGGCAGGTTCTTCACGCCCTCGGTCAGCAGCCGCGCCACCGCCTCCCACGCCCGCGTCGCCGGGAGCGCAAAGGTCTCCAGCTTCTCGCGGTTGGGCACCATCAGGTACCAGATCGGAACGATCGCGACGGTGCCGAAGAACACGCCGAAGAACTGCGCCAGGAACTGCTTGCGCGGGTTCGCGCCCAGCAGATACCCGGTCTTCAGGTCCTGCAAGAGGTCCGCCGACGACGACGCCGAGTTGGCCCCGATCCCCGCCGACGCCAGGTTCGCCGTCACGTTCCCCGGCGCGATCACCGCGAACAGCAGCTGCATCACCTTCCCCATCGCCCCGATCGGCGTGGTGTCGGTCTCGCCCGTCGCACGGCTGGCCACCATCGACAGCACGAATGACATCGCCACCGCGATGATCCCCGCCCACCACGCAACCTGGAACGCCTGCACCTGCAGCCACACCATCGCGATCGTGATCGGGACCATGCCGATCACCATCCACTTGCCCGGCACCTCGATCGACTCCAGCTGCTCGGCGCTTGTCTGCCCGCTCTTGGCGCCCACGAACGCCCGCACGATTGTCTTCCACTGCAGCGCCACGCTCGTCAGGCTGGCGAACACCATCACCGTCGTCCCCGCCCACAACGCCCAGCGCACCGGGTTGAACAGGATCACCCCCGCGTCGTTCGCCGGCGAATACCGGAACGACGCCACATACCCCTCCACGCCCGCGTTCTGAAGGTCCATCCCCTGCAGCCACGGCCCGATGCCGAAGTACAAGAACAGCGAGCTCACCACCAGCGTCGCGCTGATCCGCATCCCCACGATCATCCCCGCCGCGATCAGCAGCGCCGATGGCTCGAACGCAAACCCCGTCGGCGCATACCCCTTCGTGTACGCCCGCGAAACCAAATGTATCTCGATCTCGCTGGGGATCCGCGGCACCACGTCGAACAACCGCTTCAGGAACGGCACCTTCTGCACCACGTCGTCCGGCGCCCGCAGGAAACCCAGCAGCAGCCCCGCCGCCAGCCCCGCGATCAGCACATACGCCTTGTGGATCGCCTCCACGCTCTTGCTGTACAAACTCCGCAGCGTCTCCGCCCCCGCCGTCCCCGTCGGGAACGGCAGCTGCTCCTGGTTGATCATCTGCCGCTTGGTCGGGATCGCCAGGAACACGCCCATCAACCCCGTCAGCAGCGTGAACACGCCCACCACCCACCACGGCGAAATCCCCAGCGTCGTGATGTCCTTGGCCGTCTTCCCCTCGGGGATCACCTGCAACAGCACCAGCGCCCCGAACATCGTCGCGATCGTCGACCCCGTCGAGTACCCCGCCGCCGACGCCGTGCTCGCCATGCACGCGTTCTCAAGAATCGACATCTGCGACACCCGACCCGCCGACAACGCCCGCACCGCGTTCCAGATCACAAACGACATCACGCACGCCGTGATCGCCACCCCGAACGACCACCCGATCGCCAGCGTCGTGTACAGGTTCGACGCCGCCATCAACATCCCCAGCACCCCGCCCACCAGCACCGCACGCACCGTCAGCTGCGGCATCTTGTCGCCCTGGTACACATACCTCAGCCAGTGCGCATCCTTCTCCTCCGGCGTCGCGCCCTCCGGCAACGCCGGGATCGCCGCCTCTCCCTCGCTCGCCACGCCGCTCCGGGCTTCAACTTCGTTGGACGGTCCGGCCATGATGCATTGCTCCCAAGCGGCGGCGTCTCCGCCCCGAAAAAAGAAGAACGTGAACGGCACAACCTAGTTGATGCAGCCCCCGCCCGCAAGATGCTTCAATTCTCCGGTTCACGTTCCGTTCGTACCTGCCGGCCCGTCAGGCAAAGGAACCACACACACCCAAACCGGTTTAGCATGGTGCCCATGTCCGACGACGGCCCAACCTCCAGCATGTCGCCCGACGCCGATCCACCCGGCCCGTCGCCCACGCACCACATCCCCCGCGTCGTCCCCGGCGACCGCCTCGGCGCTTTCGTCCTCACCCGCCTGCTCGGCGTCGGCGGCATGGGCGCCGTCTTCGAGGCCGTGCAAGACGCCCCCAGACGCACCGTCGCCGTCAAAGTCCTCGCCGGAATCGCCGACGCCTCCGCCAGCGCCGCGCGCCGCCTCCGACACGAAGCCGAACTCCAGGGACGACTCGCCCACCCCGGCATCGCCCAGGTCTTTGACGCCGGCGTCGCCGACACGCCCCGCGGCCCGGTCGCCTACTACGCCATGGAGTACATCCCCGGCGCCCGCTCCCTCACCCGCTACGCCCACGAGAAGAAGCTCTCGCTCCGCGATCGCGCCGCCTTGCTCGCGCGCGTCTGCGACGCCGCCGAGCACGGCCACCGCGCCGGCGTTGTGCACCGCGACCTCACCCCCGCCAATATCCTCGTCGACGCCGACGCAAGGCCACGCATCATCGACTTCGGCATCGCCCGCCACGCCGCCGAGCACGCCGGCACACTCGCCACCCGCGTCGGCACCCTCGTCGGCACCCTCCGCTACATGAGCCCCGAGCAGTGCGAGGCCGACCCCCGCGCCATCGATCCGCGCTCCGACATCTACAGCCTCGGCGTCGTGCTCTACGAACTCGCCTGCGACGGCGCGCCATACGAACTCGACAACCTCACCCTGCCCCAGGCCGTCGACGTCATCCGGCGCACGCCCCCGCGCGACCCCGGCGCCGCCAACCCCGAATGCCGCGGCGACCTGGCCGCCGTCATCAGGAAGGCGCTCGCCAAGGACAAGCACGCGCGCTACCAAAGCGCCGCCGAACTGGGCGCGGAGCTCGATCGCTTCGCGAGCGGCCAGCCCGTGCACGCCGGACGCGACAGCCCGCTGGCCACCCTGGACATCGCCGCCACCAGCTTCGTCCGCCGTCGAACCGCCATCGCCGCGGGTCTCGTCGCGCTCCTGGCCTTCCTCTTCACCGCCACCGTCGGCGTGCGCATCCTCTATCGCTGGACCGGCGCCGCCTCGGGCGTCGAGTCCTGGCTCAGCGCCGCCGCCACGAGCCCCGCACCCCTCGATCGCGTCGCCATCATCCGCTTCGACTCGCGCGCCGGCGGCACGGACTTCGAGGCCCTCGCTCGCTCCTTCGCCCTCGACACCGTCAAAAACGACGACCTCCGCAGCCTCCGCCTCCTCCACGCCCACCTCATGGATCGCCTCGCCTCCGCGAGTCCCTCCGCGCTGGGCTGGCTCCCCACCTTCCGCGGCGAAGAGCACGCCCAGCCCTTCGCCCGCGCCGCCCAACGCCTCCGCGACGCCGGCTGCTCGGTCTGGGTCGGCGTCGATTCATTCCGCCCGCGCGATTCCGGCCCCGGCGCCCTCTCGCCCACCATCGCCGCCGCCACACGCGTCGGCTTCGTCGGATACTTCGTCACCCACGACGACGCCGCACTCATCGTCCCCATCGCCGCCGACGTCGGCGCCCGCGAACCACTCCCCTCCCTGGCCCTGGGGCTGGCGGCCTCGGCGCGCCACGCGGGCCAGGACATCTCCCTGGCCCTGGTTCCCGATGAAAACGCCGTCCACATCCGCGCCGCACGCGCCGCCTCCGGCGGGTTCCAGGCCTCGTGGCTCACGCGCCAGGATCGCGTCCGCGTCTTTGCCGTCGCGCCCGTCGGCACCGACCTTCCCGCGCAGGGCCTCGAGGCGCGCGACCAGGCCGCCATGCTCCGCGTCGACGTCGCCGCCGCTCGCCAGGCCGGCGAATCCGCCACCCTCGAGTACCAGCGCGTGCTCACCGCCACCGACGCCCAGCTCCGCCAGTGGTTGAGCGCCCGCGTCGTCCTCATCGCCGATGCCGGCGCCGACAAGGCCATGATCTCCGCCGGGGACACCGCCCCCATCTGGGCCGCCCACCTCTACGCCGCCGCCATCGACATGCTCCTCTCCGGCGCGCGTCCCATCGTCCGCTCGCCCGGCGCCCTGGAGACCGACGCCATCACCCTCGGCGCGGCCATCCTGGGCGTGCTCGTTACCTCACGCGGCCGTGTCCGTGTCGGACTCCTCCTTCTCGCCGCGTTGACGCTCGCCCTCGCGCTCGGTAGCGTGGCCCTCCTGCGCGCCGGCGATTATCTGTGCAACCCCGTCATCCCCGTCGCCGCCGCCTGCCTCGCCGGCGGCCCGTGGCTCACGCTCCGACATCGCGCCGGGCTGGCGCTCATCACAAGGAGTCCCGCGTGAACAAGTTCCTCGCCGTCGCGTGCCTGGCCGTCGCCTTCGCCTCCGGCTGCGCCAAACCCTGGCACGGCGGGATGGGACCCGCGCCGTTGGGTGCCCCGTGGTCCGCCGTCCTCCACGCCGCCGCCCCCGCCGGCGACATCTACCCGCTCGTCCGTCGCGTCTACTCCGGAGTGAATGGAGCCACGCACGTCCAGGCCATGATCGTCCCCGACCCCGACAACTCCGCCATGCTCTCGCTCGAAGAAACCACCTACAACGCCGCCCCAGCCGCCGCCGTCAACCTCAAACGCGGCTTCGCCTACCTCATCGGACGCTGGCCCATCATCATCGTCAAGGGCGGCTCGGGCGGCGGCGATGGCACCAAGATCGCCGCCCACATCGTTCCCAGCACCACCAACCCCAACCACACTCGCTTCTTCCTCATCAACCCCACGCCCGCCCAGAAACTCGTCGTCCTGGTCCACAAGGGTCCCGGCATCCCCCCCGATCGCTACGAACTCACCCAGGAAGGATGCATCGAAATCTCCGACGAAGACGGCGACGGCATCGGAAAATACGAATCCACCACCAACCGCCGCAACGCCGATGGCTCGCTCGCGTGGGCCGAACCCATCGAGCAGGAATACCAGACCCTCGCCCAGAACGCCGCCGACGCACGCCTCGACTTCTGACCCGCGCCGATCATCCTTTCAATCCGCCGCCACGCATCGCTCCCGCGCCCACTCACGCAGCTCCGACACCTTCTCCGCCATCGTCACCGACAACGGCGGAGATCGCCGCAGCGCCGCCTCCACCCTCGCGCCGTCCACGCCCCCCGGCTCGCCCCGCTCCTTCGCGTCAAACGCGTCGTGCAGCGCCCCGATCACGCCCTGCTCCAGCTCCGCCCCGCTGTACCCCTCCGACGCCGCGATCGCCCCTGACAAATCCACCTTCGCCGCGTCGATCCCCCGACGCTTCAGGTGAATCGACAGAATCTGCCGACGCGCCGACGGCGTTGGAAGATCAACAAAGAAAATCTCGTCGAACCGCCCCTTCCGCAAAAGCTCCGGCGGCAACGCCTCGATGTCGTTGGCCGTCGCCACCAAAAACACCGGCGCCGTGTGCTCCTGCATCCACGTCAAGAGCGATCCAAACATGCGCCGCGACAGCCCGCCGTCCGTCGACGTGCTCGCCGCCGACGCAAACGCCTTCTCGATCTCGTCGATCCACAGCACCACCGGCGACATCGATTCCGCCTGGTCCAGCGCCTCGCGCAAGCGCCGCTCGCTCTCGCCGATGTACCGGTCGTACAACGCCCCCGCGTCCAGCCGCACCAGCAGCCGTCGCCACCCCGACGCCACCCCCTTGGCCGCCAGCGACTTCCCCGCACCCTGCACGCCGAGCAACAGCACGCCCCGCGGCTGCGGCAACCCCGCCCTCGCGCCCTCCTCCGTCATCGCCCGCGATCGCTGACGAAGCCAACCCTTGAACCCGTCCAGCCCGCCCACTTCCTCCAGCGACGGCGGATCATCGACAAACTCCAGCACGCCCTCGCCCTGGATCATCCCCCGCTTCACCGCCAAGAGCCGAGGCAAATCCTCCGCGTCAAACCGATTGTCCGAAACCACCACGTCCCGCACCGCCTGCGCGATCTGCCGGCGCGTCAGCCCCCGAAGGTTCGACCGCACCGACTCGAACTGCCGCTTCGAGATATCGATCGAGAGCGGCGCGCGCCGGTTCGCATCACGCAACGTCCGCCGCACCGTCTCCTCGATCTCCTCCTCGCCCGGCAGGTCCAGCGCCAGCGTCGCCACCCGCCCCGAGATCACCTTGGGAAGCGAATCGTGATGATCGATCAGGATCACGCACCCCCGGTGCCGCGACTGATGCTCCAGCAGCTCACGCAGCGCGCGAAGCGTGCGCGGATCGCCCAGGTGGTCCGCGACATCCAGCAGCACCAGCATCGCCGGCTGCTGCACGCTCCGCAGCCAGTGGAACATCGCCGCCGCCGCGTTCTCCGTGTGCGGCTCGGCGCCCGACTCGATCCGCGCGTCCGTCACGCCGTTCACCGCGCTCCAGCGCTGCGCCGGAAGATTCAGATCAACCGCGCACGCGAACGCAAGGTCCAGCGCCTCCTGCTCCTCCCCCGTCGAGATGAACACGCCGGCGTGCCCGGCGTCCAGTAGTGATTTCAGACGCGGCAAGTCGTGCTCGGGCATCGGCAACTCCGGCGCGGGGTGCGTATTGCATGATATCGCAACCATTCCATCACAAAAAAATGCGTGACAAAATCGTGACGCCCGCTGCAACCCCACGCCCCGCCCGCCCGTAGCGTTTGGCGTTCTGAAATTCAAAGGTGCGTTCCGCACGAGTGGTGTACGAAACGAACAGACAACCAAAGAAATGCTCGAAACGAGAGAGCGGACGGTGCTGTGTGCTCGCACCGTGTTGCCCGGCATGATCTGCGAAGCCCCGCGGCGTTGTGTGCTCGCCCGCGCGCGTGCCCCGATCATCTCCCGGGGACGGGCCTGGGCCGGAGGAGAGCCCAGGCTCCCGTCTTTTTTGCCGGCCCTACCGTTCCGCGATGAACGCATCGCCCGTTGCAGAAAACCAGCCCCAACGCGCGGCGGGAAACACAACCAAATCTCCACACAATGATCCGCAAAGCCCGGGCGCCTGGATCACACTGCGCCACGCCCTCTCCGACATCAAGCTCGCCCACTCCGTCTTCGCGCTCCCCTTCGCCGTCCTCGCCGCCGTCGCCGCCAGGCCGCTCAACGCTTCGTGGTCCACCTTCGCGGGTCAACTCGCCCTCGTCGTACTCTGCATGGTCCTGGCCCGCACATGGGCCATGATGGTCAACCGCCTCGCCGACCGCGCGTTCGACGCCAAAAACCCCCGCACCGCGCGCCGCGCCCTGGCCTCCGGCACGCTCTCACCCCGCCAGGGCTGGACCGTCGCCCTCGCCAGCGCCGTCCTCTTCACTTCCGCCGCCGCTCTCTTCTGGTTCTTCTTTGACAACCGCTGGCCCGCGCTCCTGTCCCTCCCCGTGCTCGCGTGGATCGCCTTCTACAGCTACACCAAGCGCTTCACCTGGCTCTGCCACCTCTTCCTCGGCGGGGCCCTGGCCGCCTCACCCATCGCCGCCGCCATCGCCATCGATCCCGCGTCCCTCTCGCGCACGCCCATGCTCTGGCTTCTCGCCGCCATGGTCGTGCTCTGGGTCGCCGGCTTCGACATCATCTACGCCATCCAGGACCTCGATTTCGACCGGCGCGAACACCTCTCCAGCATCCCCGCTCGCCTCGGCCTGCGCGGCGCCATCTGGACCAGCCGCGCCCTCCACGCCGCCGCCTTCGTCATGCTCGCCCTCGCCTGGCGCGCCGAACCACGCTTCGGCGCCCTTTTCGGCGCCGCCGTGCTCCTCGTCGCCGCACTCCTCATCACCGAACACCTCGTCCTGGCCCGCCGCGGCAAAGACGGCCTCGACATGGCCTTCTTCACGCTCAACGGCATCGTCAGCTGCCTCCTCGGCGCCGCCGGTTGCGCCGACCTCCTCATCTGATCCACCCCGCCGACACGCAACATTGACGCTCTTGGGTGGCCCGGCGGTCCCCGCCGGTGTGTGCTCTTCTCCCCGTGCCGTCAATGTCGCCTTTGCGACATCGGCGCTCGCGCCCCGCCCAGCGAGCGTCTCGCTTCTTGCCTCCGGGTGGCGTCTCCGGGTGGCGTGGTCAAGCCCCGGCCCTGCGGGGCTTGACCACGTTCTTCCCGCGCCGCCGACGAGCGTCGCGACTTCATCAGGAGCCCGACCGTGAGGCGTGACGTGTCTTCCTGTTCTCCCCTTCTCTCCTCTGCGCTCTCTGTGACCTCTGCGTTCAACGTCTCTGCTTTCAACTTCTTCTCTGTGCCTCGACGCCTTTGTGTTGAACTCTCCTCTCCTCTGCGTTCCTCCGCTCCCCTCTGATTCCTCTGCGTTCTTCTTCGCTTCTGTTCTCCTTCGCGGCCTTCGAGTTCAACTCTTCTCCCCCTCCACCTCCGCCCCTACTCCACCCGCTTGATCACGCTCACCGCTGCGTACAACGCCGCCACCTGCTCGCGCCGCACCAGCCGCGGCGGGTACGCGCTGTTGAGCGGCTGCAACCGCACCAACTCGTGCCCCTCCGCGTCGGTCTCGAAGTACACCCGCTTGAGCGTCGTCTCGTGGTCCGGCTCCAGCCGCGCAAAGCAGTCGCTCCCGTTCTTCACCGCCTTCAGCGGGCTGAACACCACGATGTCGCCCTCCTGATACGCCGGCTCCATCGAATCGCCCACCACCCGCGCCGCGAACGCGTCCGCGTCGCGCACGTCCGGGCAGCGCACATACTGATCCGCCACCCGCGCCGGATACCCAAGGTCGGTGAACTCGCGCGGATACCCCGCCGCCACGCTGTTGATCAGCGGCACCTCAAGCGCCAAACTCGCCGGCGCCAACTCACGCGACTCCGTGCCCGCCGCACCCACACCCGCCGCGCTCTCGGGACTCGGCGAGATCCGATCCACCAGCCGCGACAGCTCGCCCGAGCGATACGTCTCGTCCAGCGCGCCCCGCACCCGCCCGTCGCCATCAAGCTTGCTCCCGCGCACGATCTCGATCAGCCGCGCCGCCAGCTTCCGACGGCTCTCCTGCGTCGAACGCAGCGACTCCACCTCGCGCTTCACCATCGCCGGCGTCTCGTCCCACCGCGCCGCGCGGACCACCCGCGATTCATCCAGCCCCAGCGCCCGCGCCAGCTCGCGCAGCACCGCGTCGGGCGGCACACGCCGCTCGTTCTCAACCCCCCACACATAGCTCTTCACCTTCCCGATCCGCTCCGCCACCTCGTCCAGCGTCAGATCAAGCTCCAGCCGCCGACGACGCACCAGCACCCCAAGCCCCTCCGGCCCACGCCCCTCGCCCGCGCGCGCCGCGCTCCCGCCCGCCGTGCCGTTCACCTCGCCGTTTCCCATCACCCGTCCGTCCATCGCCCACCCCCGATCCATCGATCCACCTATGCACGATCGCTCGGGTTCCACCCTCACCTTCCAAGGACCATCCCAAGTCCTATCCCGGACCCGGCCCCGGACCCAGCCCGCCCCGGTTCATCCACAACCGGGACGACTTATCCACATGCATCACCGCATTGGTGCGCAATCTCGCGGTGATACCATACATTTTCCGTCCAAATCGATCAAGTCCATTGCAATCAGTTCTCGAACACGTATAAATCTGATGTCTGTTCATTGAATCTAGAACAAGGCCGAGTGTCAAGTCGGGTTCACGCGGCACAGAACTGTGGGACCAGAGACCCAAGCCACGGGAACCCAGGCCCGAGTCCCCAGGGAGGACCGATGGACCGCCACGCCGCCCATTCCACCCATGAACCACACACCGAAACCCATCCCGTACACCCCGCCGACCCCGTCCCAAGCGTCCCCCACGGCGACCCCGCCGACCTCCGCCGAAAACGCCGCCGCGCCTTCGCCGATCGGCTCCTGGCCCTGGCCGTGTACCTCCCGCCCCAGGACCGAACCCTCATCGAGGCCTCCTACCGAGATTCCCTCCGCGTCGTCGAACTCACCGCCCTCGTTTCAACCCGCGCGCCAACCGAAACCAAGGTCCGCGCCATGCGCCGACGCATCCGCGTGCTCGCCCGACGCCTCCTCAACCCCCGCTTTGAGTTCGTCGCCCGCGCGCTCGCCAACGCCGAGGGAATCCCGCGCACGCCCTGGTCGCCCCTCCGCGCCCGCGTCGCGCGCGAGTTCTACCTCCACGGCCGGACCATGCGCGACATCGCCAAAGACACCCGCGAGTCCTTCTACGCCATCCGCCGACACCGCGACGCCGTCGAAGCCCTTTTCGACATGCACAGCAAACGGAGCCGCGCCCAAAGCCATGACTGACCACCGCCCGACCCACAACCTCGTCCGCGTCGTCCCCACGCGCCACGCGCCCTCGCCCGCGCTCCTCCGCGCCTGCGCGCCCTTCGCCCTGGCGCTCGAGCAGTCCCGCGCCCTGCCGTGCCGCGACCTCATCACTCGCGCCGCCCGCGCGATCCTCTACCGCGCCAAGCCCGCCACCATCACCCTCATCACCGGCCCCTCCGGCTGCGGCAAGTCATCGATCCTCCGCGCCGTCGCGCGCCTCTCCGCCGCCGCCAACACCCCCGCCCGCCGCGCGATCACCACCATCCCCGCCCATCTCTCCGATCGCGCCGTGATCGACGTGCTCCCCGGGCCCATCGCCGCGCGCCTGGGCATCCTCGCGCGCGCCGGGCTCGCCGACGCCGCGCTCTTGGCGCGCACACCCCTCGAACTCTCCGAGGGCGAGCGCCACCGCCTGCTGCTGGCGCTCACGCTCGCCCGGGCCCGCCGCGGCCGGCTCGTCCTCGTCGACGAGTTCACCTCGCCGCTCGATCGCGCCACCGCGCGGGGCCTGGCGCTCACGCTCTCGCGCTGGGCCCGGCGCACGAAGCTGCAACTGGTTATCGCCACGCCGCACCAAGACCTCCTCGAACCCCTGAACCCCGACGCCCTCCTTGAGCCGACGCTGGACGCCTCGCGCGTCCGCCTGCGTTGGCGGCAGGGAGCCACCCTTGGAGACATCACCCTGGTCGACACATAAACCGCCGCGACTCACCATCGCCCAAGGCACGCCCGACGACTATCGCTCGCTGGCGCACCGGCACTACCGCGCCGGGTCGCCCGCGACCATCGCGCTGATCCTGACGGCACGA
>JAEUJA010000083.1 GCA_016793195.1 Phycisphaerae bacterium | reverse complement strand
CAGCGCGTCGTCGAGGCGCCCGTGGGCAAGGACAACAGCCCCGCGATCCTGGTCCGCGTCGGAAACTCGACGCGCCTCGACACCATCGCCTGGAAGGGCATGCTCAACGTCAACGCCCAGGACGGGCGTCCGCGCGTCATCCACTACGGCCCGAAGCGCGCCCAGCTTCCCTTCAGCGTCCGCCTCGATCAGTTCCACAAGATCGACTACCCGGGCACCGACATGGCGATGGAGTATCAGTCCGACGTCGGCATCCTCTTCCCCGGAAAGCCCGAGAGCACGTTCAAGATCTACATGAACAACCCCTACGCGCACGGGCCGTGGAAGGTGTACCAGGCCTCGTTCATCGGCTCGGACGTGTCGGTCTTCAGCGTGATGCACGACCCGGGCCTGACCCTGACGTATATCGCGTCGACGTTCCTGTGCCTCGGCGTGGTCGTGACGTTCTATAGCCGTTCCATGAGCTGGGGGCACCCGGGCATCCCGATCCGCCCGGAAGACCCCGTGAAGAAGGAGTCGAGTGATGTTCCGTCGCCTGTTGTTCGTCGCGCTGCTGGTGCTGTCACTGTCCCCGAGCCTGCCCAGAGCGCGGGCGGCTGATGTTGACCCCGGGCTGGAGCGCCTGGGGGCGCTGGCGGTGCAGGAGGGCGGGCGCGTCATGCCCCTGGAGGGGTACGCGCGCCGCTTCGCCGTGGACGTGACCGGGCGCACGCGCTGGTCGTCGAACGGCCCCGAGGGCTTCACCAAGCGCTCGTCGCTGGAGCTGCTGCTGGACTGCATGTTCAGCGGGCAGAAGGTCCTGCACGCCAAGGTCATCACCATCGACGACAAGCCGTTCAAGACCAAGCTCGGGCTGGACCCCGAGCGGCGCTTCTACAGCCCCGTCGAGCTCTCGGGCTGCGCCGGGCTGACCGAACTGCTGATGGAGTTCGAGAAGGCCCGCCAGTCGGACCCCAACGCCTCGCCCACCAAGGACCAGCGCAAGGCGCTGGACATCAACAGCGCCGCCAACCGCGTCGCGGAGTTCGCCACCGGCATGACGCTGGCGATCATCCCGTCGCAGCCCGGCCAGGCGTTCCGCCACGCCAGCGCGCAGGCCGCGGACCCGGGGGCCGAGGCCGTGCAGGCCGCGTTCAAGGAAGTCGGGCAGCTCTACAGCGCCGGCCAGCCGATCCTGCCCGCCGTCGAGAAGCTCGAAAAGGCCATCAACAGCATGGGGGCGCTCTCGGAGAACGAGGCGCGGAACGTTCGCCTCGAACTCTTCTATGACAAGCATGACCCGTGGCGCATGACGGCGTATTGCTACGGGCTGGCCCTGGTCTTCTTCGGCTTCTCGCGCCTGGTCCTGAAAAACATCATGGTCACGCTGGCCCTGGCGGCGACCGCCATCGGCATCGGCGAGCACGTGCTGGGCGTCGCGCTCCGCGTCATCATCCTCGACCGCGCGCCCGTCAGCAACACCTTCGAGTCGCTCCTCTGGATGGGGCTCGTCGCCATCGCCATCGGCCTGGTCTTCCAGCTCATCAACAAACGCAAGGGCTATTACCTCTTCGGCGGCGTGGGGGCCGCGTTCATCTCCGTCCTCTTCGCCGGGCTCGTGCCCCTGGCTGACCGCACCAACTCGCTCCCCGCCGTCCTCCGCAGCAACTTCTGGCTCATCATCCACGTGCTGACGATCGTGGCCAGCTACGGCGTCCTGGCGGTCTCCGCGGTGCTCGGGCACGCGTACCTCATCAAGGACGTGATCCTGAACAAGCGCGACGACGCCAGCCGCTTCCGCTCCGCCGCACTCATCGTCCAGACCTACCGCACCATCCAGGTCGGCCTCATCCTGCTGACCGCCGGGACGATCCTGGGCGGCGTGTGGGCCGCCGAGTCGTGGGGACGATTCTGGGGATGGGACCCCAAGGAAACCTGGGCGCTCATCAGCATCCTGGTCTACTTCGCCGTGCTCCACGCGCGCTATGTGCAGTGGATCAAGGACTTCGGCCTGGCCGCGTCGGCGATCCTCGGCATGGTCGTGATCGTGTGGACGTTCTACGGCGTGAACTACGTCATGGCCACCGGGCTCCACAGCTACGGCTTCGGGTCCGGCGGCGAGGTGTGGGTCGGCCTGTGGGCCATCCTCGAACTGCTCTTCCTGGCCGTCTGCTGGGTCCGCTATCGCGCCCAGGGCGCAACCGCGATCTCCAAGGCGCAGCCCGCGGCATAGCGGCACGACATCGACCTCTCTCCTTCAGGGCCCGCGCACGCGGGCCTTTTTCATTGGGATCACGCCCATCAACGACGTGGCCGGGCACTGGCGCCCGGCCACGCACCGAACCACTCTCTCCTCGCGCGTCGGCTCTCTTCTCCAAGCGCCCGACGCTCGCGCGTGTCAGCATCCGGCCTCGAAGTGCGACGCGAAGGCGTCGTAGTCGTCGCCGTTGACGAAGCCGTTCCTGTCAAAGTCCGCGGCGGGGTTGCCGGCCTCGAAGTCGCTGGCGAAGGCGTCGTAGTCATCCCCGTTCACGAAGCTGTCGTTGTTGTAGTCGCCGGGGCAGTGGAGCACCATCCACACCGATCCCCCGCCATCGGCGATGTAGAGCGTGGGGTTGCCGAATTTGGCGAAGGGCCCGGTGGCGACGAACATCGGGTAGGCGGCGCCGGGGAGGCCCATGATGAAGGGCTGGACCACGCCGTTGGGCATCACGATGTCGACCGTGCCGCGCGTCAGGTTGCAGACATACATCCACGGGCCGAAGTACGGATCACCCGGGCCGAACGCCAGGCCCTCGATGTCGGGCTGGAGGACCGCCAGCGGCGGCATCACCATGCCGGCGGGCGAGATGCTGAAGACCTGTCCGGTGGCGTATGAGCTCACCCACAGAAGGTTGGGGCCATATCCCGTGATGCCGCCCGAGACGTCGAAGGTGAAGTAGCGCGGATCAAGGAACGGCGTGGCGGCGAACACCGGGGCGCCACCGGCGGGATTGACGCGATAGATGCAGTCGCCGGCGTCGGCGCCCCAATCGCTGATGTACATCATCCCGCCGTACTGGAATCCGGGCGTGCGGTCGAACTGAAGCTGGGCCGAGCCTGGGTTGCCTGGGGACGGGGCCCACGGCGCCCACGGGCCGCCCGGGAAGACCTGGATGAGGGGCGCGCCGCCCATCTCGGCGATCCACTCGAAGATCGGTCCGCCGAAGAGGCCCCGGGTGGGCGGGAGGACCATGCCGCCGGGCATGAAGACGTTGGCGACCGGGCCGTCGATGTCCGTGCCGAACGCGCCGGTCGGGAGCATCCCGAACATGCTGGTGTAGGGCATCACGTTGCCCAGGGGGTCCACGAGCTTGACCTGGTTGCCGCCGAGTTCGGCGATGAGCATCCAGCCCATGTGCGCGCCGAAGGGCGCGTCGATCACGCCGAACTTGGGCGAGGCGAAGGGTTGCTGGCCCGCCGCCTGCCCGGCGAAGGGAAAGACCGACAGCCCAGGGCGGATGATGATGGATTGGGCGGCGGCCCCGGCGGTGAGCAGGAGCGCGGTCACGGCGCCAAGACGGATCGAACCTTTCATGGAACACCCCCTTCGCGGGCGGTCCGACGCGGCGCCCGCCTTCGGTTCCTCGCGGAATGCGGGGAGCGCGCGAGCCTAGACGGTTCAAGCCAAGGATCAACGAACGAGCCTTGATTTGCTGTGGTTTTGGAGTGAAAAGTCCATGAGGCGGAAGGCCCATGCCGGGGCGTCCGGCGGCGCGGCCGCGCCAGACCACGGAGCAAGCAACGAGCGGCACGCCTCGCCATCGCGAGCGCCGAGCATCGCACGCGGCGGTCCGATTCGCGAGCGTGGGGGTGTCGCTATCCTCTGCGGCGTGTCGAGCAAACCCGGCGACAACCAGAGCGAGTCCACCGTCGAAGGCGGCAAGGTGACGGGCGCGCCCACTGAAGGTGCGAAGGACATCGCAAAGCGGCTTGGGCCGGTGGCGTTCCTGGGTGTGTGGTCGGCGGCGATCCCGCCCTTGGGATCGATTGCGCTCTTCTATTTCATGGACGACATCGGGGTGTGGCTGCGCTCGCACGAATCGCTGGGCGTGGTGCTCTACGCCGTCGGCTTTGCGGTGCTGGCGGGGCTGGCGCTGTTGCCGACGTATGCGTCGGCGATCCTGGGCGGGTGGGCGTTCGGGATGGGGCTCGGCTATCCGGCGGCGCTGGCGGGGTTTCTCGGCGGGTCGCTGATCGGGTACGGC
>JAEUJA010000333.1 GCA_016793195.1 Phycisphaerae bacterium | reverse complement strand
TTTGTCAACGGCGATGACTACGACCAGTTCGCCAGCGCCTTCGAGGAAGGCAGCTTGCTCGCCGACCTCAACCACGACGGCTTCGTCAACGGCGATGACTACGACCTCTTCGCCAGCGCGTTCGAGGCCGGTTGCTGAGGAAGAAGGCGCCGGAAATCACCGCGTACTTGGTGGCCCGCCTCTCCGAGGCGGGCTTTCTTCGGATGAGCCGAGCGTCTCATGCGGGTTCCACTCGAACGCCGTGCGAGCACAACCCGAGAAGATGTAGCCGGTGTGGCCCCACGCGGAGCGTGGGGTATCCGGGACGCGCCGCGTTCAAGCGGCACTCGAATCAGTCGTGCGGGCGCGTCGTCCGAGGATTCAACGGGCTTTCGGCTTCCGGCATCGGGCCGCGGGCTCTGAGAGCGAACCCGGTACACTCGCGTCATGGCGCAGGTTTGCGAGCCGATCGGCGTGGTTGGATACGGGCACTTCGGGCGGGCGCTGGCGTCGCTCCTGGCCGCGGCGGGGATTCCGTATCGCGTGTACGACCCGCATGTTTCGCCGGGTGAATCGACTGCGGGGCGCTGGGCGGCGTCGCTCGAAGCGCTGGTAAAGCCCTCGCGCACCATCGTCTTCTGCGTCCCGGTCCGCGCGCTCGAGCCCGCACTGCGCGCTGCCCGCCCGTGGCTCTCGCGCCAGCACCTGGTGCTCGACGTGGGGAGCGTCAAGGTATTGCCCAGCGGGCAGATGGCACGCGAACTCGGAGCGGACGTCGCCTGGTGCGCGACGCACCCGTTGTTCGGGCCGGCGTCGCTCTCGCGGAGCGAGCGGCCTCTGCGGGCGGTGGTGTGCCCCGGCGCGATGCATCCCGGCGCGTGCGCCGAGGCCCGGGCCCTGTACGAGCGCCTCGGATGCGAGGTGGTCGAGCAGTCGCCCGAGGTGCACGATCAACTCATGGCGATGACGCACGCGCTGGCGTTCTTTGTCGCCAAGGGCATGATCGGCGTGGGGGCCGGCGAGGACGCGGCGTTTGTGCCGCCCTCGTTCCGCGCGATGAAACAGACGGTCGATACGGTGCGCGTCGACGCCGGGCACCTGTTCAGCGTGATCCAGAACGACAACCCCTTCGCCGCCGACGCCCGCCGAAAGCTGATGGATGAACTGCGGGCGATCGACGCGGAACTGCGTGCGGCGGGCGAACAAGACGAAGGAAAGGACCTCGAAATTCACTGACGATGGTTCCGGGATCGGGCGCGGCGGAGCCCACCCGAGTCGGCGTTGCTCGCCGTCGCGCCGCCGACGAATGATCCCGCCCGCCTTGATCCCACCGACCACGCCATCGCTGGAGGCGACACGACCATGCCCTCGCCCGTCGCTCGTACCGCGCCGAGACGCATCAAGTTCGCAGCGCTCGCCGCCGCGGCGCTCGTGCTCGTGGTCTGGTTGCTCAACCGACCGTTCTACGCCGGCTCGCGTATCGGCACGCTCGGAAGCTGGAGGCTCGAGCACGGGCGGCTCACCCTCGACTGGGGCCGCCCTTCCACCGAGTCCTTCTACATCGCGATCAACTCCGAGACGGTCCGCTGGGCCGCCGAATTCACGCACGACTCCCCCGGGGCGTGGCGCGTGGTCGCGCCCCTCTGGATCGCGGGGGCGATGGCGCTCGCCCTGGCGGCGGTGTGCTGGCGGTTGGAACGCCGGGGTTCTCGCCCGCCGGAAGGCCGTCGATCGCCGCCAGTTGTGAATCCGCCCGCGCCGCCGTAGCATCCGCACATGCGCAGGAAGCCTGGCGGGAGCGAGATCGGGCGGCGGGGTGTCTGCGGGCGGAAGCGGCCCGGCGTGCCGATGCCGCGCTCGTCCGATGGATCGACGCCGTGTTCGTCGACCGCGGCACACGCGTGCGCGCCCGTCCGGTCGATGGCGTGGGCGCTGGCGTGCCTGTTGCCGCTGGCGGGTTCGATCATCCCGGTGCGTAGCGCGATGGCGGCGGATTCGCCGTTGGATATCCCCGCGCAGCCGGGGACGTACGACCTGATCACCGGGCGCGACTTTGCGGGGCTGAAGTGGCCGCTCAACCCCGCCGGCGGGCCTCTCTCCTTCGCGGCGCAGAAGGTCTGGGCCTGGACCGAGGAGCCCGACGCCGCGGGCCTCGTCACGCAGCGTCTCTTGCTCGACGGCGAGGTCGAGGTCGACCTTGGTCTGTACCACTTCTCGGCCAAGCGTGCCGCGGTATGGCTCTCGCCGCGGAAAGACCTCGGCGAGAACGCCTACCAGGTCTTCGCGCTCTTTGATCGTGCGGGCTCGGCGACCGACGACGCCGTGATCTCGTTCACCGCGGAGCGCCTGCCGGTGCGCGGCGTGATCACCGCCGACGGGCCGGTGCGGATCGTGCGTCCCGCGCTCTTCAAGGGCGAGCGCCCGAGCGACCCGCTCGTTCTCGAGGGCGAGCGAGCCCTGGCGGGCGCGCTGCGCGCCATGGTCGCGCCCAGCGCCGCGGACACGCCGGACCTTCCGACGCGCCCGGGCGGCGTGGAAACCCTGCCGCTCGATGAAAGCGACGCGGGATCGCCCGCGCGGAACGTCGCCCTGGCACCCACGCCCACCGAAGCCGAGCTGCGCGACGCGCTGCGCAACCTGCCCCCGGCGACCGGCGTGGCGCAGCCCATCTTCGCCAAGAACGGCGTCATCTCCGTGTCGTCCAGCGACGTCACGCTCGTCTCGGGCGCGGAGCGCAACAGCGTCATCGTCTCCGGCGGCGTGGTCGTGCAGTACTCCGACCTCGCCAAGGGCAATTCGCTGCAACTGACGGCCCAGCGCGCCGTGATCTTTCTCCCGCCCGGGCCGCTCAAGAACCTCGGGCGCCTCGACGCCTCGGAGGTGCTGGGTGTCTATCTCGAGGGCGACATGGTCGCGACCGACGGCAAGTACACGCTCCGCGCCCCCAAGGCGTATTACGATGTGCAGACCGGCAAGGCGGTCGTGATCGATTCGGTCTTCTGGACCTATGACCAGCAGCGCCGCCTGCCCTTGTATGTCCGGGCCGAAACGATCCGGCAGGAATCGCAGCAGCAGTTCGTGGCCGATCGCGCGACGCTGACCAACACCGCGTTCTTTGACCCGATGTTCTCGATCGGCGCGGGGAGCATCACGATCACGCAGCAGAAGCGGGCGCCGGGCGAGCCGGGCGGGGCCACGCAGACGCTGGTGGACGCGAGGAATATCACGCTCCGCGCCGGGCCGGTGCCGTTCTTTTATTTCCCGCGGTTCGCGGGCGACCCGGAGCAGATCCCGCTCCGCGACCTGCGCGTCGAGAACTCGTCGGGCTCGGGGAGCGCGATCAAGACGGTGTGGGACATCCCGGGAATCCTGGGCGTCAACCGCCCGGCGGGCTTCGGGGCCGAGCTGTTGGTCGACGTCTATTTCCAGCGCGGGCCGGCCCTGGGCACGCAGCTGGAGTGGAACGATCCCGACGCGACCGGGAGCCTGCTGGCGTACACGATCATCAGCGACGACGGCAAGGACCTGCTCAAGCCCGGCACGAAGATCGAGCGTGACGCCGAGACGCGCGGCATCATCGCGGCCGACCACATCCAGAACATCGACGAATCGTGGAAGATGTACCTCGAAGCTTCGTACATCTCCGACGAATCGTTCGTCGACGCGTTCATGGAGCCCCTGGCGGAAAATCGGCGAGAGTTCGCCAACCGCGCCTACCTGCGCCGGGCCGAGGACAACTCGATCCTGGCCTTCGACGCCAAGGGCACGTTCAACGACTTCATCGCCAACGAATACCTGCTCCAGTCCCAGGGATACTCGGTCGAGAAGATGCCCGAAGGTTCTTACGTCCGCCTCGCCGACGACCTGGGCGACGGCGCGCTGAGTTATTTCAGCGAGTACCGCGCCGGCCAGATCGCGATGAACTTCGACGATCCCCTCGCCAAGGACCGCGGTTTCACCAACAACTTCCTGGCCCAGCGCGCCTTCGGCATCAACGCCGATCAGTCGATCTCGGAGCGATTGCGGGCCGCGGGCCTCGAAGAGGGCTCCGTCACGCGCCTGGACACGCGCCACGAGTTCATTGCGCCGCTCCTCCTGGGCGACTGGAACCTGACGCCCAGCATGGCCGGGCGCGTCACGCACTACGACGATGCGTTCGATCAGTATTCGCCCGGCGACGACGACCACACGCGGGTCTGGGGCTCCGCGGGGGCCCAGCTCTCGACCACGCTCCAGCACGTCGACAACGCCGTCGACTCGCGCGCCCTCGACCTGCACCGGATGCGCCACCTGGTCTCGCCCAGCCTCGGCGTGTGGACCAGCGGCACCAACGTCGACAACGTCGACCTCCCCGTCTATGACGACACGATCGAAGGCCTCGCCGAGGGGTCCATCGCCACCCTCGGCCTCGATCAGGTCTGGCAAACACAACGCGGCGGGCCGGCCCGCTGGCACTCGGTCGACGTCTTCAAGCTCCGCACCGATCTCACCATCACCTCCGACGACGCCAACATCGAGTCGCCCATCGCCCGAACGATCTTCTATCGCCCCGAGCTCTCGAACGTCGGCGATTCGTTCACGGCCGAGGGCGAGTGGATGGTCACCGACTCGTTCTCGCTCGTCGCCAGCGAAATCTACAGCCTCGACACCAACCAGCCCGCCCGCACCAGCGGCGGCTTCACCATCCAGCACTGGCCCGGCTTCGGAAGTTACATGGAATATCGCGGCGTCAACGCGCTCGATTCCAAGTTCCTCGACCTGGGCACCCAGTACGAACTGACCAGCAAGTACGCCCTCGGCGCCGACGCCGTCCTCGACCTCACCAACGGCGGGCTCCAAACCATCTCCTTCGAAGTCCGCCGTCGATTCCCCTCCGCGATCTTCGGCGTGGGCGTCTCCTTCAACGACACCACCGACGAGACCAGCTTCGGCTTTATCTTCCAGCCCGTGGGCGTCCGCGGGCCCGGCGCCCGCCTCTCCGGCGTCGGCGCGTCCGACCCCCGCGCCCGCTCCAACCGCATGGGCGGGTGACATCACGTGACAGAAACCGCGCCACGGATTTCGTGCCACCGACCGCCCCCCGCGGTCGATGTTGTTGTTGCGCCACCCATGTCGCTTCGACATCGGTGCTCTTCGCGTCGATCCTCGTGCCTTACAACCGGCTCGCCGCCAGGCTCGCCAGTTCGCTCCGCTCGCTCTTGGCGAGCATGATGTGCCCGAACAGCCGCACGCCCTTCATCTTCTCCGCCGTATATGACAGGCCGTTCGACGATTGATCCAGGTACGGGTTGTCGATCTGACCGATGTCGCCCGTCAGCACCAGCTTCGTGCCCTCGCCCACGCGCGACACGATCGTCTTGATCTCGTGCGGCGTGAGGTTCTGCGCCTCGTCCACGATCATGAACTGATGCGGGATCGACCTGCCGCGGATGTACGTCAAGGGCTCGAGCACCAGCTTCCCGTCCGCCACCAGCTTCTCCACACGCTGCTCGGTCGTGTGGCTCTCCGGTCCCTGCCCGCTCGCCCCGCGCGTGCTGAGCAGGTACGTCAGGTTGTCAAAGATCGGCTGCATCCACGCCCCGAGCTTCTCGTCCTTGTCGCCCGGCAGGTAGCCGATGTCGCGCCCCAGCGGCATGATCGGGCGCGCCACCAGCAGCTTGTCGTACCGCTCCTCGCTGAACACCTTGGCCATCCCCGCCGCCAGCGCCAGGAGCGTCTTGCCCGTGCCCGCCGAGCCCAGCAGCGTCACCAGCTTCACGTCGTCGTCCATCAGGAGATCGAGCGCCATCATCTGCTGCACGTTGCGGTGCATGATGCCGAACACCGGCTTGCGCGGGCCCGTCACCGGGATCACGTGATCCGTGTCGGCCAACCGCCGCCCGATGCCCGTGTGGTTCTCGTCGTCCTTGTCCTTGAGCACCACATACTGATTCGGGAGCAGCTCGCGCGGGTACTCCGCGCCCTCCGAGTCCTTGGCCACCAGGAACGGCGCGACCCGCTCCACCGGGAGCAGGCGATCCTTGTACAGGTCGTCGATCAGCTCGCCGTCCGTCGTCGCCGCCAGATACCCCGTGTAGAGGCGCTCCGCGTCGACCTTCTGGTTCTCAAAGTCCTCGGTCTTGATCCCCAGCGAATCCGACTTGATCCGCGCCGACAGGTCCTTGGACACAAACACCGAGCGGATGCCCTGCTGGTGCAGGTGCCACGCCACCGCGATGATGCGGTTGTCCGGCATGTCGATGGCGATCGCGCCCGGGCGGTCATACACCGTCACGTCGATGCGGATCGACCCCGTCTGCCCGCCGGGACCCAGCGCCGCGCCGGCGCCGACGCGCGGGGCCGCCTCGCCCCAGTACACGCCGTGCGTCAGGCTCCCCATGTTCCGCAATCGGTCCAGGTGCCGGATGCACTCGCGTGCATTCCGCCCCAAGTCGTCCTCCTTGCGCTTCATCTTGTCGAGCTCTTCGATGACCGCAAAGGGAATGACGACGTGGTGCTCCTTGAACACGAAGATCGCGTTGGGATTGTGAAGCAGAATGTTCGTGTCCAGCACGAAGTGCTTCACGCTCGCGTCCGTCGCGGGGTTCCCGCCCGTCGCCTGATTCTGAGCCGGTTGCTGGCGTGTCGTCGGCATCTCGCTCCCAGGGCACGACCGGTCGCGCCGGCATCGCCCCACCCAAAGGCACCTCCCACCCGCCCAAGCATATCGGATCGCCGGCGACGGGGCGCGCCATTCCTCGCAAGCTCCGGGTGGCGTGGTCAACCCCGTTGACCACGCGCCGTGCCACGGACCTGTCTTCAAGTCCGTGTCTCTTCTTCGCGCCCGAAGACGGCGCGAGCCGGTTTCATCAGTTCCCAGTGACCACGGGCGCTCGCCCCGCCTTCACGCTCACTTCACAAACGCCGCCACCACCAGCGTCACCGCCACCGCGCCGGAGATGCACGTCTTGATGATGGTCGCCGCAAGGCGCCCCGCCGCCGCCCCCGTCCCCACCTGCGCCGATTCGCGCCATCCCTTGTTCGACAGGCCCCGCTCCGCGATCAGCGCGCCCACGCCCGCGCCGAGCACCGCCCCGCCCACCGTCCCGATCGGCGGGAAAAACGGCGTTCCCACGATCGCGCCGATGATCGATCCAACCACCGCCGCCACCGCGCTGGGCCTGCTCCCGCCGAACTTCCGCGCGCCCGCCGCCGACGCAAAGAACTCCAGCGCCTCGCCGATCGCCGCCAGCGCCACCGCGGCCCCGATCGTCCACCACGAGATCAGCCCCGGCTGCCACACGTTGCAGCCCACCGCCACCGCGATCGTCAGCCACGCCCCCGGGAGCGTC
This sequence comes from Phycisphaerae bacterium, assembly GCA_016793195.1. Taxonomy (GTDB): domain Bacteria; phylum Planctomycetota; class Phycisphaerae; order Phycisphaerales; family UBA1924; genus JABWBC01. The sequence goes on along the minus strand of JAEUJA010000333.1, from coordinate 3,049 downwards.
AGCAGCGTGAGACCCACGCCCACCACGCCCAAGAGCAGCACCACGCACGCGGCCAGGATCTCCATCAAGGTCATGAGTCCCCTTCAATACGCCCGTCGCTGGGCCTCGCCTCTTCTTCGGATTTCGACCGCAATGCGTTCGAGGATAGAACGCGATCCGAACACGCCGCCACGCCGCCTCCACGCTACTTCGTCCCTTCTTCTCTTTCCCCGATGCCTGATCCCCGATGCCGTCTTCCATCAGTAGCCCGACCGTCAGGGAGGGCGTCTTTGCCTTTCACTTCGTCTCTCCGTCTCTCCGTCTCTTCGTCTCTTCGTCTCTTCGTGACTTCGTGACTTCTTCCGGCTAGTGCTTACTTACCACCGCGTCCGTGCGCACCAAAGCGTCCGTCTTTTTCCCCTCTTCCTAGATTTCCGAAGAAAATCTCGCCGCTGCTTCTCCCCTCGCGCAACCCCCTCCACGGCCTTGTCTTATTTAGCGATTTGGCGATTTGAACTTTGGCGATTTCGCGAGCGCATCACCGCAACTTTGCGCACCAATGTGTCCGTCCGTCCCCTCTTGTGGAGAGTGCGTGTGTTCCCCGCCGCTCTTTGACAAGTGAATACGTCGGTCGTGGCCGGGCTCTGGGTGGCGTGGTCAAGTCCCGCTTCGGGACCTTGACCACGTTCCCCGGAACTTCGCGCCGTGCTCTTCCCGTGCCATCGATGTCGGCCCTGCGACATCGATGCTCTTCGCGCCCCACGCCCTGTGCTTCGGCCGGCCCCGCTCTCCCCGCCGGCCTGTGGCTCTTCTTCATTTGGCCATTTGGCACTTTGGCCCTTTGGCGATTTCCTTACGCCCCCCGCCCCGCGAACACCGCCGAGACCAGATCGTCCGCGCTCGCCGCCGGCGTGCCCGCCTTCGCCAGTCGCTCGCCCGCCCGCGCCACCAGCCGCTCCGCGTCCGCGCGTTGCTCGCCCAGCGCCAAGAGCGCCGCCACCGCTTCTTCCGCCGGGCCCGACGCCGCCATTCCCCGCGGCTCGATCGCGCGATCAAGCTTCGCAACCTCTCCCAGCGCCAGATATCCATCAACCTTCCCGTGCAGCTCCGCGATCACCGTTTCGGCCAGGCGCTTCCCGATCTCCGGCAGCTCCGTCAGCGCCCGCGCGTTCCGATCCGCGATCGCCCGCGCGATCGTCGACGGCGGCAAGGCCATCGCGCGCAGCGCCTTGCGATTCCCGATCCCCTTCACCGTCGTGAACAGCTCAAAGAACCGGCGGTCGTCGGCCTTTTCAAACCCGATCAACCTCGGGATGAACGACGAGCCCTGGCCCTGACCCTCGAAGTACTGGAGCGTCACCAGCGTGATCCGCTCGCCCACGCGCCCAGCCGCCGACTCGCCCACATACGCCGGCACCAGCACCTCATACCACAGCCCGCCCTCGCCGACTTCCAGCGAAACGCACAGCGCCCCGGCCTCGCGGATCGCCCCTGTGATCCTGGTGATCATCCGTGCTCCCAGTCTCTCGTACCACACGGGTGCGCCGCGCGGGCGCACCACACTCTCGAACCCAGTTGCTTCGCGCGGGGCTCCTTCCGCCGCCGACCCGAGTCGCGCACAGAGTACCGCGCCCCCGCGGGATTCGCCCGATTCTCGCGCAAGATCGAAGCACGGATCGGCATAACCGGGCTTGCACGCCACACACCCGCCTCGGTGAGGCGGCCACCCAGAAGCGATGCCACGGTGAACAAAGTGGAGAGCGGTGCCACCAAAGAGCGGTGCCACCAAGACAGCCCCAGCCCCCCGCCCGATTCCCTCCCGCCCGTTGCCCATCCCGGCCGATATTCCCTCCGGTATCGGTGCGCCCCGGCACGAAACCCCGCGCCCGCCGCCGACACGGAGGTTCCCGTCGTGAACAGCGAGTCCAACAGCTTCAACCCGAGCGGCCACCTCGACCTCTCCCGCGCCCCATCACCGGCCTCGACCGCCCAAAGCCTCGACCTGGGCAACACCGTCATCATCGGGACCGCCGCCACCGTCCCCGCCCTGATCGCCCAGCTCATGACCCTTCCCTCGCCGCCGCCGCTCCTGGGCTGCGTGCTCGTCGAGCCGGTGGGCGAAGAGACCAAGCGCCATCCGGTGCTGGGCTCGCTCTCGGACCTCCCGCGTCTGCACGGCGTGCTCGGCTTCCACGCCGCCATCATCTCGCTCCCGGGTTCGATGTCGTCGGAACTCCGGCGCGCCCGCTCGCTCCTTCGAGAACTTTCGATCGCCGAGCGGATCGTCCCGCCGCTGGCCGAACTCGTCGCGTGCGCGCCCGGCGGCACGCTCCGCGCGGGTGGGGGTGAAATCGACCCCATCGAGCTCATCGGTCGCACGCCCTACGGCATCGATCGGCGCGCCGTGGCGAGAAACCTCGGCGATCGCTGTGTGCTCATCACCGGCTCGGGCGGCTCGATCGGCAGCGAGATCGCGCGGATCGTCGCGACCTTCGCGCCCCGCCAGCTCGTGCTGCTCGAACGCTCGGAGAACGCGCTGTTCGAGATCGATCGCCAGATCGCCTCGCGCTTCCCCGACGTGCCACGCAGGGCGATCCTGCACGACGTGGTCGACGCCGACCAGACTCTGCGATTGCTGGTGTCGCTGCGCCCGGACGTCGTCTTCCACGCCGCGGCCCACAAGCACGTGCCCCTGATGGAGGACCATCCGTCCCACGCCGTCACGAACAACCTCTTCGGCACCAAGAGCATCGCCGACGCCTCGCTGGCGGTGGGGGTCGATCGCTTCGTTTTGATCTCGTCCGACAAGGCGGTGAACCCGACGTCGGTGATGGGCGCGACCAAACGCCTGGCCGAAAAGTACATCCAGGCCCTGCACCGGCAGAGCCGCGCCGACGCCGCGTCGCGCACGCTCTTTTCGATGGTTCGATTCGGCAACGTGCTGGGCTCGGCGTGCAGCGTGCTCCCGATCTGGACGCGCCAGATCGCCGAGGGCGGCCCGGTGACGGTGACCGATCCGCGCATGACGCGGTACTTCATGACGATCCACGAGGCGGCGACGCTGGTGATC
>JAEUJA010000302.1 GCA_016793195.1 Phycisphaerae bacterium | reverse complement strand
TCCATGCCCGTGGAGATGGGGAGCACGAGCGGGTCGAAGAGGATGTCGGCGGGGTCGAGGCCGAAGACGTCAACGGCCCGGCGCAGGCCGCGCTCCGCGATCGAGAACTTGCGATCGGCGGTGCGGGCCATGCTGGCCTCTTTGTCCTCGTCGATGGAGCCGATGACGACCGCGGAGCCGTAAGTCTTGGCGAGGCGCATGACCTGGTCGAACTTGTGGTCGCCCTCCTCGAAGTTGGCGGAGTTGATGATGCACTTGCCGCCGGCGTGGCGCAGGCCGGCCTCGATGGTCTTGAGCTGCGTGGAGTCGAGCATGAGGGGCGCGTCGGCCTGACGCACGACGCGCTTGACGACCTCGGCCATATCGCGGGCGTTGTCGCGCCCGGCGTAGTCGACGTTGAGGTCGAGTACGTGCGCGCCCTCGCGCAACTGCTCCTTGGCGAGCGAGACGATCGAATCCCAGTCCTCGGCCTCGAGCAATCGCTTGAATGCCTTGCTTCCCGAGGCGTTCATGCGCTCGCCGACGATCAGGAACGAGCTGTCCTGGCGATAGTCGACGACGGAGTAGAGGGACGTGACGCCCTTGGGGAGGGAAGTGGTCGAGTGGCGGAGTGGCGAAGTGGTGGAATGGCGGCGTGCGGATTCGACGCACTCGGCGAGGAGCTTGATGTGGTCGGGCGTTGTGCCGCAGCAACCGCCGACGATGTTGACGGCGTCGTGCTCGATGAAGCGCTGCATGGCCTCGACGAAGGGCTGTGGCTTGAGCGGGTACTCGGTGCGGCCTTCGTGGAGCACAGGCAGGCCGGCGTTGGGCATGACGGAGAGATGGCGAGCGTCGGAGCGCCAGTGTTTGCCGAGCCAGTGGACGTGCTCGGCCATTTCGGTCGGGCCGGTGGCGCAGTTGAGGCCGAGCGACAAGATCGGATAGCCGGCGAGCGCCGTGGCCGCCGCTTCGATCGCGGTGCCCAGGAGCATGGTGCCGGTGCTCTCGATGGTGACGCTGGCCATGATGGGGATGTCGAGGGGCGACTTGTTCCTGTCGCTCAGAGCCGCGAGGGCGGCGTTGATGGCGCACTTGACTTGGAGGAGGTCCTGGCAGGTTTCGATGATGAGGAGGTCGACGCCGCCGTCGATCAGGCCGCGGGCGCACTCGCGGTAGGCATCGAGCATCGCGTCCCAGGTGGTGTTGCCGAGGGTGATGAGCTTGGTGCCTGGGCCCATGGAGCCGGCGACGAAGCGTGGTTTGTCCTTGGTGGAGTGCTTGTCGGCGGCGGCGCGGGCCGCGTCGCCGGCGGACTTGGCGATCTCGTAGGTGCGGTCGGCGATGCCGAACTCGGCGAGCACGAGCTTTGAGCCGCCGAAGGTGTTTGTCTCGACGACGTCGGCCCCGGCTTCGAGGTAACGCTCGTGGATGGCCTGGATGACGTCGGGGCGTGTGGCGGAGAGGATGTCGGTGCAGTTTTCGCAGCCGCAGTAGTCGTGCTCGAGGGAGAGGTTGACCTTGTGGATCTGGGTGCCCATGCCGCCGTCGAAGACGACGATGCCGCGCGAGAGTCGGTGGAGGAACGGGCTTGGCATGGGGGGAGTATAGCGTCCATCCGTTGATCCGGATAAAGCGCTGAATAGAGCGTTACAGGATCGTGTGGCGAGGGTGTATCTGGAACGAATGCCGAATCCTCTCCAGTATTGGGCGACGGGACTTGCCGGGGCCGCAAAGGCGTGATAAATAGGATGTGCAGATCGTCTATTCGCACGATGAATTTGGGCGGTTGGAGAAAGGTGTTGGTGATCCGATGAGAACGAGGTCTCTCACAGTTCTCGGCGCGTTGGCGGTGCTGTCGGTGGCGGTGCCCGCGTTGGCACAGTTTGGTCGACCGCTGTTGTTACAGCGATTCGAGTCGCCCGCGCGGATCACGGCCGACGACAGCGGGCGGATGTTCGTGACGGATTACGACCGCAAGTCGGTCGTTCGCATCGATCCCGCGGATCGTCGCTACCTGTCTTCGATGAAGGTCGAGGGCAAGGTCACCGGGCTGGCGGCCCACGGCGGGAAGGTCTACGTCGGCAACGAAACGCTCGACCGCATCGACATGTTCGACGTCTCGGGCGCGTACCTCGGCCAGTTCGGGGGCATCGGCGTTGCCAACCCTACGGAGCTTGCGATCGATGCCGAGCACGATCGGCTCTTTGCGGTCGACACGGGCGCCAAGTGCGTCCGGGCGTTCTCGCTGGGCGGGAGCGGCACGCTGGTCTCGACGATCTCGGGGCCCGGGCTTGCCAATCACCTGTTGCAGCATCCCACGGGGCTGGCGGTTGATGCCGCGGCCCAGGAGGTCTATGTCGCCGACGGCGGAGACATCGACAATGGCATCGATCCACGCGTCATTATCTTCGGATACGACGGGACGTACCACGGCATGATCTCGGGGAGCGGCGGGAC